>JAJUIY010000284.1 GCA_029267415.1 Alcaligenaceae bacterium | reverse complement strand
GCGTGGCTGTGTCACCATGCTGCCGGCTACGGCATTGATCCGGCTCGTATCGTGGTGTCGGGCAGTTCGGCTGGCGGGCAGTTGGCAGGCATGCTGGGTGCGCACGGCTGGCAAGACAAATACCGTTTGCCCGACGATGTCATCAAAGGGGTGGTGGGCCTAAGTGGTCTGTACGATGTGCAGCCGCTTTGCGACACCCACATCAACGAGTGGCTGCAGCTTTACCCCGACCAGGCGCGGCGTGTCAGCCCCATGTTTAACCTGCCGCCGGCATCGTTGCCGATTATTCTGGCCGTGGGTGGGCAGGAAACCGATGGTTTCAAAAACCAGACGCGGGCTTATTATGAAGCTTGCCGGGCGCACGGGGTAGCTGTGCAGGAAATTATCCCGGCCCACTGCAATCACTTTGATTTGGTACACGAATTAGGTGACGACCAGGCCGGGTTGTTTCAGGCCGTGATGGGCCTGATCAAATCGTTAGGCTAATTACACATGCGTGACGAATTTTGTTACCAGGTAACCGTCGAACGTTTCTGACCCGCCTTCGCTGCCGATGCCGCTTTCCTTGATGCCGCCGAAGGGGGTCTCGGGCAACGCGCTGCCGAAATGGTTGATATTGACCATGCCCGCTTCCAGGCCGTTGGAAACCTGTGTGGCGGTTTGCAGTGAATTCGTGAATACGTACGACGACAAGCCGTAGGGCAGCGAGTTGGCCCGGCGGATGACGTCGTCGGTGTCAGTGAATCGCACCAGCGGCGCAATGGGACCGAAGGGCTCTTCGGTCATCAGCAGTGCGCTTTCCGAGACGTCCGTCACGACCGTGGGCGAGAAAAAGAACCCCTTGCGATCCAGGGGTTCACCGCCCAGCACCACCTTGCCGCCCAGTTGTACGGCGTCTTCCACAAAACGCGTCATGGCGGGTACGCGACGCTCGTGGGCAAGGGGTCCCATTTGCGTTTCAGGCTCAAGGCCGTCGCCCACCCGGATGCCCTTTAATGTGTCAACAAATGTCGCCAGGAAGTCGTCGTACACCTTTTCGTGAATGTAGAAGCGCGTGGGTGATACGCACACTTGTCCGGCGTTGCGAATTTTGAATTTCGCCAGCATTTTGGCGGCGCGGGTGACATCGGCATCGTCAAACACAATGACGGGAGAATGCCCGCCAAGTTCCATGGTGACCGGCTTCATGTGGGCGCCCGCCAGTGAGGCGAGTTGTTTGCCAACCGGCACCGAGCCCGTGAAGGACACTTTGCGCACGATGGGCGAGCGGATCAGGTAATCGGAGATTTCGTGTGGCACGCCCCAGACGATGTTGAGCACCCCTGCCGGCAGGCCGGCTTCGTGGAACATTTGCGCAATGGCCATGACGGCACTGGGTGAGTCTTCCGGTCCTTTGAGGATAATGGTGCAGCCAGCGCCGATGGCGGCGCAGATTTTCCGGATGGCCTGGTTGTAGGGGAAATTCCAGGGTGTGAAGGCGACGCAGACACCGATGGGCTCGCGCAGCACAATCTGACGCACATTGGGGTCGCGTGGGGGTATGACGCGGCCATAAATTCGCCGGCATTCTTCGGCGTGCCAGTCGGTGTGGTCGGCGCAGCTCATGACCTCGCCCACAGACTCGGCCAGAGGTTTGCCTTGGTCAAGCGTGATGTTGTGGCCTATTTCTTGGGCCCGCTCACGCGACAGCTGCCCTACTTTACGCAGGATCTCGGCGCGTTGCATGGGCGAGCTGTTGCGCCATGTCTGAAATGCCCGCGATGCGGCCTCAAGGGCGCGATCAAGGTCGTCACGCGTGGCATGTGGCAGTTGGCCAATGACTTCTTGCGTGGCCGGGTTGATGATGTCTTGTGTTTTGCGGTTTTCACCGCCAATGAACTCACCGTCAATATACAGTGCCAGCGTCGGATACATACAGCGTGCCCCCGAAAATGTAGTCGTGAATCAATAACTCTCAAAGCATACCGCGAACGACTTCAACGGTGAAAACCCGCTCCGACATACGGCCTGCGCCATTTCGGCAATTG
>JAJUIY010000059.1 GCA_029267415.1 Alcaligenaceae bacterium | reverse complement strand
TATTTCGCGGGTTTGCAGCTGCGGCCCGGGTGTCGCTCAAGTACCACTGACGTGTGCGTGCCCATCTCCCGCCTGGCCGACTGCGTTGCCCAGACGGCGGCAGATTTGGACAAGGCAAGTTTTCCGTATACCATTGTGGGTCACGTCGGCGATGGTAACTTTCATGTCTTGATGTTACTGGACCCCGACAGCACCGAAGAGTGGGAAGAATCACAAGAACTTAACCGGCGCCTGGTGCTTCGCGCCATCGAAATGGATGGCACTTGTACCGGAGAACACGGCGTGGGCCTGCATAAAATGGAATTCATGCAGGCTGAACACGGGCAGGAGGCATTGGATCTGATGCACAGCCTAAAGCAGGCATTCGATCCACACAATATTCTGAATCCGGGGAAGGTTATTCCCGTGGCCTAAGTTGTGACCGGCCTTGCTGACCGATTGATTACATCGAATGCTGAAATGAGTAATGCTGTTTTAAATCAGTCGCCGGTAGGGCCAGAGCCCGGGGCCGCAGCGCCCGCGCCGGCACCGCAGCCCCCGGCCATTGCCGAATTTGTCAGTAGTTTGTCTGGCATTGTCCCCGACCACTGCATTCTGACGCGCACCGAAGACACCCGTCCTTTCGAATGCGACGGGTTGTCCTTGTATCGCACAACGCCACCGGTGGTGGTGCTGCCAGAGAATGAAGAGCAAGTAATTGCCGTGCTGAATGCATGCCGGCAATTTAACCTTCCGCTGGTCCCGCGAGGGGCCGGCACGGGCTTGTCGGGCGGGGCACTGCCCATTGAAAACGGCGTGCTTATCGGTCTGTCCAAGTTCGATCAAATCAAAAGTATCGACCCCAAATCAGCCACGGCGGTGGTGCAGCCCGGGGTGCGCAACCTTGCCATTTCCGAAGCCGCGGCACCGTACGGTTTGTATTACGCGCCCGATCCCTCCAGCCAGATTGCCTGTTCCATCGGCGGCAATATTGCTGAAAACTCGGGGGGCGTCCATTGCCTGAAGTACGGCCTCACGGTCCATAACGTATTGCGCGCCAGGGTGGTCACCATCGACGGTGATGTGATCGAACTCGGTTCCGAGGCCCCCGATGCGCCCGGCCTCGATTTGCTGTCCGCGTTCATCGGTTCTGAAGGCATGCTGGGCATCGTTACCGAAGCCACCGTCAAGCTGGTGCCCACGCCTAAAGTGGCCCGGGTCATCATGGCCAGCTTCGCCACGGTCGAAGAGGCCAGCGATGCCGTTACCAACGTGATTGCGTCGGGCATTATTCCAGCTGGTCTGGAAATGATGGACAAGCGTGCCACGCATATGGTCGAGCCGTTTGTACGCGCCGGTTACGATCTGGATGCCGCAGCTATCTTGTTATGCGAGTCCGACGGCACGCCCGAAGAGGTTGAAGACGAAATCGCGCGTATGCAACAGGTGTTTCAAAACGCCGGGGCAACACGTCTGCAGGTTTCCACCTCCGAACAAGAGCGGGCCACCTTCTGGGCGGGCCGGAAAAATGCGTTCCCGGCCGCTGGACGCGTATCGCCCGACTATTACTGCATGGACGGCACCATTCCACGCCGGCACTTGGGCAGAGTCCTCACGGCCATTGAACAAATGGAAGAAACTTATGGCTTGAGGTGCGCCAACGTGTTTCACGCGGGCGACGGCAATCTTCACCCGCTCATCTTGTTTGACGCCAACCAGCCTGGCGAAGTCGAGCGGGCAGAGCAATTTGGTGCCGCCATACTCGAACTGTGTGTTGAGGTGGGTGGCACGATTACCGGCGAACACGGCGTCGGATACGAAAAAATCAATCAGATGTGCGTGCAGTTCAGCCGCGAAGAGCTTGACGTGTTTTCTGCCGTTAAAAAGGCGTTTGACCCTTACGGCCTGCTTAATCCGAACAAGCTCATTCCCACGTTGGCGCGCTGTGCCGAGTACGGGAAAATGCACGTCCACCGCGGCGAAATGCCGTTTCCTGACTTGCCGCGTTTTTAAGGGTCTGATCATGCAACAAGTATTGACGCAGTTGTGTCAACGGGTTCGTGCTGCGCGCGAATCGGGCACAACGCTTTTTATCCAAGGTGGAAACACCAAAGCGTTCTATGGCGAGCCCATCGCGACGCGTTTCTCCACGCCGGGCGCCGATCCTGCTGCTGCGCCGGCAACGGGCCAGAAAAATGCCGAGAATGCCGGGGCGATGACGCCGATTCCAAGTGAAAACATCCTTGACCTGTCCGCCTACCGCGGCATCATCAACTACGAACCCTCCGAGCTGGTTATTACGGCACGGGCGGGCACGCCCTTGTCCGAGATTGAAGCAACCTTGGCCCAGAAAGGGCAGGCGCTGGCGTTCGAACCCCCCCGCTTCGGGGCGGCGTCCACGCTGGGTGGTTGTGTGGCGGCGGGTTTGTCAGGTCCGCGGCGCATGGCAGTGGGGAAGCTGGGTGACTTTATCCTCGGCGCGCGGTTATTGCATTCCTCCGGCGAAGTGATGTCTTTTGGCGGTGAGGTCATGAAAAATGTGGCCGGCTACGATGTGTCACGTTTGCTGGCAGGGTCGCTGGGCAGCTTGGGGCCCATCGTAGAAGTATCCGTCAAAGTGCTTCCGATCGCACCTTGCGAGCAAACACGGCGTATTGATATTGACGAAGCCGGCGCGCTAGGGCTGTTCAATACCTGGCGCGGGTTGCCGCTGCCCCTGTCCGCCACGGCCTGGGTGCCCGCCGAATCCAGGTCCGGTACGTTATACGTGCGCCTGTCGGGTAGCCGCCCCGCCGTCGACTCCGCCATCGCGCAGGTGGGTGGCGACGCGCTAAGCGATGATGCCGCGGCGGCCTTCTGGGATAGCATGCGTGACCAGACCCACCCGTTCTTTGCGCAGCGTCCGCTGTGGCGAATCGCCGTGCCCCCCACCACCGGTACGCTGGATTTGGGGCCCACGTTAATCGAGTGGAATGGTGGTTTGCGCTGGGTGTCCACCCCAATGGCGGCCTCTGAGCTGCGCAGTAAAGTACAGGCCTGTGGCGGACACGCCACGCTGTATCGGTACGACAACAAACCCGCGGATGTGCCGGTGTTTCACCCCTTGTCATCCGCACTCGAACGCATCAACCGCCGCATGATGGAACAGTTCGATCCTACAGGTATTTTCAATACGGGAAGGCGTTTTCCCGTTGTCCAGGGGTAAGGCGATGCAGACAAATCTTGCTTCATGGGTGCGTAACACCGAGATCGGCAAAGAGGCCGATGAAATCCTGCGTCGCTGTGTTCACTGTGGTTTCTGCCTGGCAACGTGCCCCACATATCAGGTGCTGGGTGACGAACGCGACAGTCCCCGCGGACGCATCTATCTGATCAAAGAGGTGCTTGAGGGCGCAACGCCGACAACCGCCACGCAACGCCACCTCGACCGCTGCCTTACCTGCCGCAATTGCGAGACCACCTGCCCTTCGGGGGTTCAGTATGGCAAGCTGATCGACATCGGTCGGAAAGTTGTTGACGAACGTGTCCAGCGCCCGCTGGGTGAGCGTATGCAGCGCACGGCCCTGCGTAAACTGGTCACATCGTCGGTGTTCAAACCGGCCTTGGAAGCCGGACGCGCAGTGCGGCCCTTGCTGCCCGAAACCCTGAAGGCAAAAGTTCCGGTGCGGCGTGGGGCAGGTCAGTTGCCGTCAAGCACGCAAACGTACAGCCGCCACGTACTCATGTTGGCGGGCTGTGTGCAACCTGCCATGATTCCTGCCATCGATGCCGCCACCATGCGGGTGCTTGCCGCGCTGGGCGTCGGTACAAAAATCGTGGCTGAATCCGGGTGTTGCGGGGCGGTCAACTTCCACCTTGACGCCCAGGAAGCGGCCCTGGACCAGATGCGAGCCAACATCGATGCCTGGTATCCGTATATTGAGTCCGGGCAGGCCGAAGCCATCGTCATGAACGCGTCCGGCTGTGGAGCGATGGTGCGCGAATATGGGCATTATTTGCGGCACGATCCCCGCTATGCTGAAAAAGCTGCGAAAATATCGGAAAAGGTGATGGATATCGCCGAGTTCATTGCTCCCCACACTACCGAGCTGCGCAACAAAATGGGCCCGCTGCCGGCGCGTCCGGCCTTTCATCCGCCCTGTACGCTGCAGCATTGGCAAAAGCTGCGTACGCAAACCGAGCGTGTACTGTCGGAACTGGGGTTTCAATTGCAACCCTTCAACGAGGCACATCTTTGCTGCGGAGCTGCCGGAACGTATTCCGTAACCCAGCCCGAGCTCTCGCGTACCTTGCGCGACCGCAAGCTGGATGCTATTGGCAATGCACGGCCTGATACCATTGTTTCGTCCAATATCGGGTGTATTACCCATTTGCAAAGCGGGACGGACACGCCGGTGCGCCATTGGATCGAAGTGGTCGATCAAGCACTGACGCCGTCCGTCCCATAACGGTGTATGTCAGTTAAATCAGGGTATAAGGCACGGGTTGTTATCGGCATGTCGGGCGGCGTCGACTCGTCGGTCGCCGCGTGGATGCTTAAACAGCAAGGCTACGATGTACTGGGTCTTTTCATGAAAAACTGGGAAGACGACGATGACTCCGAGTATTGTTCCACCCGTCAAGACCTCCTGGATGCTGTCAGCGTGGCTGACCTGATCGGAATCGATCTTGAAGCGGTCAATTTTGCCGACGAATACAAAGAGCGCGTATTTGCCGACTTCCTGCGCGAGTATTCCGCCGGGCGCACACCCAACCCCGACGTCTTGTGCAACGCCGAGATCAAGTTCAAGGCGTTTTTGGATCACGCCATGACACTGGGCGCTGACTTCATTGCCACCGGGCATTACGCGCGCGTGCGCAAGGTAGGCGAGGGCGGTGATACCCATTACCAGTTGCTTAAAGCGGTCGATGCCACGAAAGACCAAAGCTATTTTCTGCATCGTCTGGTGCAGCATCAACTGGAACAAACGCTGTTTCCACTCGGCGAAATCACCAAACACAAAGTGCGCGATATTGCGCGCACCCTTGATTTGCCGAATGCCACGAAGAAAGATTCCACCGGTATTTGCTTCATCGGTGAACGGCCATTTCGCGAGTTCCTGAACCGTTATTTGCCGACGCAGCCCGGCCCCATCAAAACCCCAGAGGGGCAGGTAATCGGCAAGCACCATGGGCTGGCCTTCTATACGCTGGGCCAGCGCAAAGGGTTGGGCATTGGTGGCGTAAAGGGGTATCAGCAGCCCGACGGTACGGCGCAAGCGTGGTACAGCGCTCGCAAAGATCTGCCTAACAATACGTTATATGTGGTGCCCGGCCATGATCACCCCTGGCTGTTGTCCGACGCCTTGCAGGCGCAGGACGCCAGCTGGGTGCGCGGGGTAGCGCCCGAACCCGGGCGCTATAGTGCCAAGACGCGTTACCGTCAGGCTGATGCACCCTGCGTGCTTGCCAACGTTCAGGAGCAAGCGTTCACGTTGACATTTTCCGAGCCCCAATGGGCCGTTACACCGGGGCAGTCCGCCGTCCTATATGACGGCGATGTGTGCCTGGGCGGTGGCATTATCGTGTAAGGGGTGCTCCTACGGACACGTAATTACGTGGGTCGCAGTTGGTACGCTTGGGCAAATAGGGCGGTGGCGCCACTGAATGAGGGCATATGGATTTATTATCAATAGCCAGTATGCTGGTGTTGGGCGGGGCCGTCGGGTTCATGGCCGGCCTGCTTGGAATTGGCGGCGGCATGTTGTTGGTACCCTTCATGACGCTATTGTTTCCGTTTTTCGGGGTGCCGGCTCAATGGGTGGTTCATGCCGCCATTGCCACCTCCATGACCACCATCATCTTTACCTCCATGTCCAGCGTTCGTGCACACCATGCCAAGCGGGCGATCCGCTGGGATATTGTGATGGCCATGGCGCCTGGAATCGTGCTGGGCGGGCTGTTGTCCGGCGGTGCTGTATTTGCACATGTGGGCGGTGCGGGTCTGGCGCTCTTTTTTGCCCTCTTTGTCGGCTATTCCGGCATTCGTATGTTCCAGGGCCGGAATCAAGTCGAAGGGCGGGTCATGCCCGGGCGTCCCGTCATGTTTGCCGCAGGTACCGGAATCGGGTTTATTTCGGGTCTGGTGGGCGCCGGTGGTGGCTTTCTCTCCGTGCCGTTCATGGTGCGCGGCAATGTGCCGGTACATAACGCCGTTGCAACATCGGCTGCGTTGGGGTTTTTTATTGCCGTGGCAAACAGTGTCGGATATATCTATTCCGGCTTTACCGTGGTGTCGGGCCAGCCCGGGATGCTGGGGTATATCTATTGGCCGGCACTGCTGGCTGTATCGGCTGCCAGCGTCATTACCGCGCCCCTGGGTGCCAAGTGCGCGCATAGCCTTCCGGTATCAACGCTGCGCCGCGTCTTTGCCTGTTTTCTGATGGTGCTGGCGGCCTATATGTTGTACCAGGCGGTGATGCAGTATCGGCTGGGTTAGCGCGTGGGCCTTGCCAACGTTGGCAAGGCATAGCCGCCGAGCATCCTGCCGTCCTATACAAGAAATCCGTTGGGCCTGTGCTTCAGACGACAAGCAAGGTTTACGCCTTGGGTGGTGTCGTCGATGCAAACGATGGCCGGCTTTCGAGTTTTTCGGCCAGCCGCAGCAGGTTGTGGTGTTGTGCACGCCAGGGGATGTCCGGGAAGCGGTGGTCAAGGTAAAACAGCGCACAGCCTACCGCCAAGTCGGCCAGGCTAAGGTTGACGCCCATGCAAAAGGGCTCGTCGCCCAGCATGTCGTTCATGGTGGCCAGGGCACGGGTTATTTTGCCGTGCTGGCGATTAACCCATTGTTCGCTACGAAGTTCGAGCGGGCGCTGGGTGTGTTCCACGCGTATCGCCACGGCGGCATCCAGAATACCGTCAGCAATGGCTTCCCAGCATTTGGTCATGGCACGCTCGCGTCCGTGCTGGGGTAACAGGCGGCTGACTGGCGAAAGCGTGTCCAAATACTCCACAATGACGCGCGAGTCGAACAGGCGCCCGTGATCGTCCATAATCAGGCACGGCACTTTGCCCAGCGGATTATGCTGGGGTACTTGGGCATCGTCGGCCCATACATCGTCAAGAACCAGCTCATATTCGAGTTTCTTCTCTGCCATTACGACACGCACTTTGCGTACATAAGGGCTGGTAAGCGAACCAATTAATTTCATAGCAAAATCTGGAAGTTGCAGGCTAAAAAAGTATAGCAGCAAGACGACCGCAATTAAGCGGGCCGCGTGTGCAAAGGGTCCGCCATAACAGGGATTTCTGCCAATGTGTCGTTTATATGAGAAAGTGCTGAACAGCGGGTGGTAGAATACAGCGTGTTTTTTTACCCGTGTCAACCATGCAAATTTCTTCCAGCCTTTCCCCTCTGAATGCACTGTCGCCACTTGATGGGCGCTATAGCCGTCAATGTGCGCCCCTGCGCGGGTGGCTGTCCGAAGCGGGCTTCATGGCGCACCGGGTAGAAGTTGAGGTGGCCTGGTTGCGGGCGTTGTCGCAAGCCGGCCTGCCCGAGCTGCCGGCTTTTTCGGAGCAGGCACAAGAACGCCTAAGCGCGCTGGTGAGCAATTTCTCTGAAACCGATGCGGCGCGCATCAAAGAAATTGAGGCCGTTACCAACCACGACATGAAGGCGGTCGAGTACTGGCTGAAAGAGAAAATCAGCGATGTGCCTGAACTGGCGAAGGCGGCGGAGTTTATTCATTTCGCCTGTACTTCCGAAGATATCAACAATACGTCGCATGCCCTCATGCTTGGCCGTGCACGCGATCAATTCCTGTTGCCTCAGCTGGTCAACGTTTCCGACGCGCTGAAGGCGCTGGCGCATCAGTTTGCTGATCAGCCCATGCTGTCCCGCACACATGGCCAGGCCGCCAGCCCCACCACCATGGGCAAAGAGTTTGCCAATTTTGTGGTGCGCCTTGATCGCGCTATTGACGCCGTTCGAGCTGTACAGCCCCTGGCCAAACTGAATGGTGCCACTGGAAACTACAATGCCCACACGTCGGCCTATCCAGAAATCGATTGGCCGGCGTTCAGCCGCCAGTTGCTGGCCGAACTTGGTCTGACGCAAAACACGCACACCATCCAGATCGAACCGCATGATTGGATGGCGGAATTGTTCGACGCCATTGCCCGTGCAAACACCATTTTGCTGGATCTGAACCGAGATATCTGGGCCTATATTTCGCTTGGTTATTTCCGCCAACGCCTTAAAGAAGGTGAGGTGGGCTCGTCGACCATGCCCCACAAGGTTAATCCGATCGACTTCGAAAATTCTGAGGGCAACCTGGGCCTGGCCAATGCCTTGTTGAAACACCTGTCCAACAAACTGCCCATCTCGCGCTGGCAACGCGACCTGTCCGATTCAACCGTATTGCGCAACCTGGGCGTAGCGCTGGGCTATTGCGCCGTGGCGTACAGTTCATGCTTGCGTGGCCTGGGTAAGCTCGAACTCAACGCCGATGTCATTAACGCCGACCTGGATAATTGCTGGGAGGTGTTGGCCGAACCCGTGCAAACCGTCATGCGTCGCTATGGGTTGCCCGAGCCTTACGAACAGCTGAAGGCGCTCACGCGGGGTAAAGGGATAACTCAAGAAGCACTGCGTGAGTTTATTTCCGGCCTTGACCTGCCGGACGATGCCAAGCAGCGGCTGCTGGCGCTGACGCCTCGTACCTACATTGGGTTGGCGGCAGGGTTGGCCACCCAGGTGTAGTGCAATGGCTGCCAATCACTAAAAACTTGTATAACCAGCCAAGAAAATAATAACGATGTACGAATCAAAGGAAGAGGCGCTACTGTCACGCCGCGCGTTTGCGGCACGCATGCTTTGGCATCTCGTGATCGCTTTTTTGTTGGTAGCGGTAGTGATCGTGATCGGTATGCTCGGCCATTTGCTGTTTGAGCCAGTCAAGTGGCATGACGCCATACTGAATATTTCGTTGATTGCGGCCGGCATTGGCCCGTTGATGTTGCCCGAGACGGTCGCCGGGAAAGTATTCTTTGCCCTGTACAACGTGTTGGTCAATGTGGTTTTCGTAGCTCTGATTGGGGTGGTGATGGCACCTTTGGTGCATAGGATGCTTCATAAATTCCATCTTGACGACGATGAGGGCTAATTAATTTGCGCTGGCACAACGTCAGCCACAACGTAACATCGTTCAATATAGGTGTTAACCCGTATTCTGGGTTGTCACAGGGGTTGAACGATGGACAACAACAGACTCGCTACGCGCAACGGGGCAAGCCGATTCTTGGCAGTCGGCATGCTGATGGCCGTTGTCACCCTTGCCGCTTGCACTCCAAATCAACAGCGTGCGCCCGCCAGCGATGCCGTGGGTAGTACGGGGCCGGCGCTTGCCGTGGTTCCCCCGGGTCAACTTGACTACTACCCCGCCGGCGAGTACTTGCGCAATGGCTTTCCCGCTGTACCGCCAATGACCACGGTCCATTTCGAGCAAGGGGTGCTGATTGCTCAACGTCAGGTCAGCCAGGCGGAATACGCCGAATGTGTGCGTGACGGGGCGTGCAAACCGTCCGAATGGGCGGATCAGTATAGTGGCGACGCCGCGGCTAACTTGCCCATAACGGGGGTTAGCTGGCGCGACGCGACGGATTACGCAGCCTGGCTATCAAAGAAAACGGGTGTGAAATACCGTTTGCCCACGTACGCGGAATGGGTGTATGCGGCGGGCTCGGCCTACATTGAAGATACGTTGATGGAAGAGTTTGATGCCAGCAACCCGGCGCAGCGCTGGCTTGCCGAATACAAGCTGGAAACCCAGCGCAAGAAAACGGTGGACGCGGTGCTGCGGGCGTTCGGCGGTTTTGGCACGAACGAATTTGGCCTGGAAGATGTGGCGGGTAACGTGTGGGAGTGGACGGACACCTGCCATGTGCGTCAATACCTGGATGTTGGCGATGCCTTAAGTTTTCAGGGCAGCGAAAATTGCGGTGTGCGTGTCGTTGCCGGCGCCCATCGCAGCTATATTCCCGACTTCATACGCGATGCAAAAAGCGGGGCCTGTTCGGTAGGCGTACCGCCCAGCAACCTGGGCTTCCGGTTGGTGCGTGACCTGGGCGCACAAAGCACCGGCGCGTTGTTAAGCCAGGGTTAGGACGCGTGCGCGAATAACAACCAGGGTGGGCTGGCCGGGGCCGGATCAGGTCAAGATGCGATACGACGCCGGACAGCAGCGTGTGATTTATCCGCCCGTCACCATTTAGCCACGCGTTAATTGGCGTTGGGCGTTGCCGGCGGCTCGGCCCTGGCCAGCTGGGCCAGCTTATCTACCGAACACACGGTGATGCGTCGACGGCCGCTCAGGATGATGCCGTCGTTTTTCCACGCACTTAGCAAGCGACTGACGGTATGCAGGGTAGTGCCGGTCATTTCGGCAATTTCTTGCCGGGTGATGGGAAAGTCAATTTCCTGGCCTTCCAAGGTTTGGGTGCTGGAGCTTTCAACCAGTCGTAGCAGTGCACGAGCCACGCGCTGCTCCACTTCTTCAGTGGAAAGCTCGCGTATGCGCGAATGGGCATCCTGCAGGCGCTGACCTACGGTTTGTATGGCGCCGGCCGCAAACTGCGGGCTGCGTGACACCAGTGTGTCCCACGCGGCGGCCGGCCATGCCAATGCCAGGCTTTCTTGTACGGCCACAGTGCTGGCCGGGTATTGGCGGCGGCTCATGGCTTTTGCCATGCCGAAAATATCGCCGGGATTGACGTGGCGAACAATGATTTGTTCGCCTTCGGGGGTCACCTGCACCACTTTCAGGCGACCGCTTAGTAACACAAAGAACTCGGCAGCATCTTCGCCTTGCAGGAACGCAGCGTCGCCTTCCTGCAAGCGGCAAACACGCGCGTGTTGCAGGATGGAATCCAGATCGGCATCCGGAAGATTGCGGAACATGCCCAAATTCTGCAGCAGGGCACGGCTTAACTGTGGCTGCGACATGAACGGCCCCCGTGTCATAGGTTGTGACGATTCTACCACCGGACATGCTTGCGCCGGCAATCCCTGCGCCCGGAAAGCAGGCATGCACAAGTATTGTGGTGACCAAGCGTGCCATGCTTGAAAAAGGGATACGGGTTTTCACCTATTTTTCTAATTTATTGTTTGTGCTGGAGCAAAGAACAAAAGGCCCCCGCAAGGTGTAATGGAACTGTCGTGATTAAGACCTTAAAGGGAGCACCAAATGAAAAAGTTTCGCCCCGTATTACTTGCGGCTGCACTGAGCGCAATTATGGCCGGCGCACCGGCGTTTGCCACATCGGTTGACCATCTTGAGCGTGTCAGTGTTGACCTGGTCACGCCCCCATTTGTCCATCCTCACGAACAAACTGCCCCGGCCGAGCCGCGCGTGGTTCAGTTCCGCCTCACCGTTGACGAGCGCAAGATTGTTATCGACGAAAAAGGCACGACCATGCAGGCGATGATGTTCAATAACTCCATGCCGGGCCCCACGATGGTGGTTCATGAAGGGGATTATGTCGAGATCACGCTGGTTAACCCATCCACCAACAGCATGCCTCATAACATCGATCTGCACTCGGCCACGGGTGCATTGGGTGGCGCCCAGCTGACGGATGTAAACCCGGGTGAGGAAGCGACCATGCGCTTCAAGGCTGACCGTGCAGGGGTGTTCGTATACCACTGCGCGCCAGAAGGAATGGTGCCCTGGCACGTTGTTGCCGGCATGAGCGGCACGATTATGGTGCTGCCGCGTGACGGCCTGAAAGACCCGGAAGGCAACGCGCTGAGCTACGACCGGGCCTACACCATTGGCGAGTTCGACCTCTACATTCCCAAAGATGAGAACGGTAACTACAAAGACTACGCTACCTTGGGCGAAAGTTACGCAGACACCGTCAAAGCGATGCGTACATTGACCCCCACCCACGTTGTGTTCAACGGTGCGGTCGGTGCGCTCACGGGTGACGGTGCCATGGAAGCCAAGGTGGGGGAAACCGTTCTGATTATCCACTCCCAGGCAAACCGGGACACGCGTCCTCACTTGATCGGGGGTCATGGTGACTGGGTATGGGAAACAGGTAAATTTGCCAATGCGCCTGAAAAAGACCTTGAGACGTGGTTTATCCGGGGCGGGTCTGCTGGCGCCGCGCTTTACACCTTCAAACAGCCGGGTGTGTATGCCTATGTGAACCACAACCTGATTGAAGCGTTTGAACTTGGAGCCTCTGGCCACTTTGTGGTGGACGGCGAGTGGGATCACGACCTGATGACGCAAGTGAAAGCACCGGGTCCGATCTCTGAAGAAAGC
>JAJUIY010000042.1 GCA_029267415.1 Alcaligenaceae bacterium | reverse complement strand
TGCTCGTAGCCGGTAAACTGAGTGGACACCCCGCTATAAGTAACGTTTTCGGCCTCTTTGAACTTGCCGGCCGCACGCGCTTGCTCACGTTGACGCTCCATGGCGGCGTCGAAGCCGTCCAGGTCGACATTGACCTGACGCTCGCGGCAGATGTCGGCGGTGAGGTCAACAGGAAAGCCATAGGTGTCGTACAGCGTGAACAGGGTTTGACCATCCAGCGTACCGCCGGGCTTGATATCGGCCAGCGCACCGTCAAGAATCGCCATGCCGTGCTCAAGGGTGGCGCTAAAGCGCTCTTCTTCCTGGCGCAGCACTTGGGCAATGCGATCTTGCTGTGCGACCAGCTCTGGATAGGCTTGGCCCATTTGTTCGATCAGATCGGGCACCAGCTTGTGGAAAAACAGGCCCTTTTGCCCCAGCTTGTAACCGTGGCGCAAGGCGCGACGAATTATGCGGCGCAGCACATAGCCCCGCCCTTCGTTGCCAGGAATGACACCATCGACAACAAGAAAGCCACAGGCGCGGATGTGGTCGGCAATAACCTTGAGTGAATCGTTGCCAAGGTCGGTTACCCCGGTTTCGCGTGCCGCGCCGCGGATCAGTGCCTGGAACAGGTCGATCTCATAATTGGAGTGCACGTTTTGCAAGACGGCGGCCACACGTTCGAGCCCCATACCGGTATCGACACAGGGCTTGGGCAGCGGCGTCATCGTGCCATCGGCGGCCCGGTCGTACTGCATGAAAACCAGGTTCCAGATTTCAATGTAGCGGTCGCCGTCTTCCTCGGGCGACCCCGGGGGCCCACCCCAGATTTCTGGGCCGTGATCATAAAAGACTTCCGAGCACGGACCGCAGGGGCCGGTGTCGGCCATTTGCCAGAAGTTATCTGACGAATAGCGTCCGCCTTCGTCATCGCCGATGCGTATGATGCGCTCCGTGGGCACACCGATGTCATTGGCCCAGATATTGTAGGCTTCATCGTCTTCGTGGTAGACGGTAACCCACAGCTTTTCGGCCGGCAGACCAAACACCTGGGTAAGGAGTTCCCATGAATAGGCAATGGCTTCGCGCTTGAAGTAGTCGCCAAAGCTGAAGTTGCCCAGCATTTCAAAAAACGTATGGTGGCGTGCGGTGTACCCCACGTTTTCCAGGTCATTATGCTTGCCGCCGGCACGCACACAACGCTGCGACGACACGGCGCGCTTGTAAGGTCGCGTTTCTTTGCCCGTGAAGACGTCCTTGAATTGGACCATTCCTGCGTTGGTGAACAGCAGTGTCGGGTCGTTGGCGGGAACTAACGACGAAGATGGTACGACCTGATGGCCCCGGGATTCGAAGAATGATAGGAATTTTTGACGTATTTCAGACGTATTCATTGCGAAGAAACACTAAATGACAGGTAACATCTGATTATAGATGCAGACGCGCTTCACTGCATTGCACCGTGCCGGCCGCGCTTACAGCTGGCCGTTTTCGGCCATCAACGCCACCAATTGTGCAGCCACCGACACGGCAATCACGGCGGGCAGTTTACTGCGGGTAGGCAGCGTGCCAATGGGGCAACGCAGACGAGCCAATTGATCCGGGCTGTACTTGCGCGACAAGCGCGAAACAAAGCGGGCACGCTTTGATTTCGAGCCGATCAAGCCCAAAAACGCGAATGGCTTATGGCCCAACACGGCGTCCACAATCGCCAAATCCAGTGCGTGGTTATGGGTGAGTACCAGCCAGTAAGCATTGTCCGGCAAGTCCGGGACGTCGTCGGCGTCACCCTGCAGGCAACGCACGCCCGGGGGTACGTGCGCCGGCCAGACGTCATTGCGCGGGTCCAGCCAAATCACCTGCACCGGCAAATTCGCCAGAGCGCCCACAATGGCATGGCCGATGTGCCCTGCCCCGCATACGACGACATGGATATTGGGCGCTTTCCAGACATCCAGAAAACAGCCATCTTGCCAAGTACGTGTAGTGTGTATGGGCTGCGCAGAAGCATCGCCGCCTGCTGCTTGCATCACACAAACGACGTCGTCCGCACGCTCAAATTGGAGAAGCGGCGCATCCGTAGGTGGTGAGCCAGCACGGCCGCCTGCTTCTGCAATCACACCCTGACGGGTATGGGCAGCGCCCTGCCGGTTGCCAGGCCCGCCATCCAAGTGACTTGCAGCGCGCTCCGGTACGGGCGGAACCTGCACCTCACGATACACGCTATGCCCCTGCGAAAGCGCTGTCAGGACCTGCTGGCACCAAGGGGCATCATGATGATCGAGATACTCGAACAACAGCCAGACCACCCCGCCACAACATTGGCCCAAGCCGGGACCCAGGGGATAGCGCCGGATTTGTGCCTGACGCCGGCCTGCCCGCAACATGTCGCGCGCCACCGCCATGGCTTTCCATTCGAGGTGGCCGCCGCCAATCGTGTCCACAATCGTATCCACCCCTACCCACATGCGCGCCCCGGCGTCGCGCGGGGCCGACCCGCGGGTGTCAAGCACGGTGACCAACACCTGCGGACTGCCTGCCGCAAGTTGCTGTGTCAAGCGGGCCACCCAGAGGTGCGCGTACACACCGGTCCCGGAAACTGCGCCATCAACCATTGCCCGAAGCTGCTTGCCTCCCACTGGACTGGAAACGGGCCACCACCGGTGCCGGTGACACGGGGGGTGCCACCCATGGCGGCGACACCACTGCAGCGTCTCCCTGCAACGGTGCGACGGACTCAATCGCATCCAGAATGTGTTCTGGGGTGGCGGGAGCCACGAGCTGCGGCAACGCTTGATCGCCCCCCACCGATGCAATGGCATCACGGATGGCCAGGAACACTGAAATGGCCGTGGGTAGCGGCGGCTCGCCCACGGCTTTGGATTGATAGATATTGTTCTCGGCGTTTTCGTTGTCGAAAAAATCGACATTCATTACTGGAGGGCAGTCGGACACCGACGGAATTTTGTAGGTAGATGGCGCATGCGTCATCAGCCGGCCTTCGCGGTTCCACCACAATTCTTCGGTGGTGAGCCAGCCAGCGCCTTGAATAAAGCCGCCCTCAATCTGGCCCAGGTCGACGGCCGGGTTCAGCGAGCGGCCCGCATCATAAAGGATGTCAGCACGAAGCAAGCGGTTTTCACCGGTGAGGGTATCGATAACGACTTCAGAACACGCCGCCGCGTAGGCAAAGTAATAGAACGGCCGGCCTGTCAGCGTTTCGGTGTCGTAGTGGATTTTAGGCGTTCGATAAAAACCCGATGACCACAACGGCACGCGCGCCATATAGGCCGCTTGCACAAAGTCAGTGAACGGTACCGTGGCCTTGCTGCCACATTGCACATGGTTACTACGGAAAACGACGTCACTGGTGTCGCAGCCGTAACGATCGGCCGCATACTGCACCAAGCCCCGCTTGACGCGCCGGGCCGCTTCCTGGGCGGCTTTGCCATTCAGGTCGGTACCCGTTGATGCCGCTGTTGCCGACGTGTTGGGCACTTTGCTGGTGTCCGTGGCGCAAACCTTTACCCGGCTGATATCGACACCCAGTTCTTCAGCCACCACCTGGGCGACTTTGGTGTGCAGCCCCTGCCCCATTTCGGTGCCGCCGTGGCTAACCAGCACAGATCCATCGGTATAAACATGCAGGAGCGCGCCCGCCTGATTCAGGTGCGTGGCCGTAAACGAGATGCCGAACTTGACAGGAACCAGCGCCAGGCCTTTTTTCAATATCGGGCTACCAGCATTGAACGCATCGATTTCACGACGCCGACGCCGGTAGTCACACGATTTCTCCAGTTGGTCGACCAGTGCATGGATGACGTTGTCTTCGACGGTCATGTTGTAGGGCGTGATGTTGCGCTCGGTCTGGCCATAGAAGTTGATTTTGCGGACATCGAGGGCATCAAGGCCAAGGCGGCGGGCAATGTCGTCGATGACGTGTTCGATGGCCAGTATGCCCTGGGGCCCACCAAACCCTCGAAATGCCGTGTTGGATTGGGTGTGTGTTTTTACACGCAGGGAGCGTATGTGGAAGGTATCCAGATAATAGGTATTATCCGTATGAAACACTTGCCGGTCGGCCACGGCGCGGGACAAGTCGGCTGAATAACCGCAGCGTAATTGATGTTCTAAAGTAATGGCACGAATCAGGCCGTCCGAGGTGTAGGCCACGTCGTACAGCACACGAAAGTCGTGACGTTTGCCGGTGATCATGAAGTCATCATCACGGTCGACGCGCAATTTTGCGGGACGCCCAGTACGGCGCGCCACCAGTGCCGCCACGACGGCAAAGGGCCAGGACTGGCTTTCCTTGCCGCCGAAACCGCCACCCATGCGCCGGCATTCGATACGCACAGTATGCTCAGCCTGCTGTAGCACGTCGGCCACCAGCTTTTGCATTTCAGTGGGGTGTTGGGTGGAACAGTACACATGCATGTCTTGCTCTTCGCCCGGAATCGCATAAGCGATTTGCCCCTCAAGATAAAACTGTTCCTGCCCCCCGCAATAGAACTCGCCCTGATGACGAAACGGGCCCGCGGAAAGCGTTTGTTCGACATCACCACGGCGAAGGTCAACCGGTGGGAGTACCCACATTTGGCGGGCGGCGCCCTCTTCGACGTCAATCACCGGGTGGGCGGGGCCGTAATCCACCTGAGCCCGCTGTGCCGCGCGGCGTGCCTGGTCGTGCGTTTCGGCAGCCACGGCAAATAGCGGTTGCCCGACGTATTCGGTGACACCGTCGGCAAAGACGGGTTCGTCATCCAGCATGGGGCCCACGTATTTCTTGCCGGGCACATCATTGAGGGTGACCACATCGACGACCCCGGGGGCCGCCCGTACAGCCGAAAGATCGAGCCGAGTGATGGGCGCGTTAGCCTGCTGCGCCAAGCCCAGCGCCACATGCACGGTGTCGCGGCGTTCGGGTAGGTCGTCGGTGTACAGGGCCTTGCCTGTAACGTGCAACGCGGCGCTTTCGTGCTGAATGGCCTGCCCCGCCACGTGACGTACGCTATGTGAACACATGACTGTCTCCGGAAAAGACACGGGTGGGAATATCGGTGGCGGTTTCTAGGTAGAACCGGTAAAGGAGGTTTTGCGCGGCCTTCATCCGGTAAGCATCGGAAGCCCGCATGTCGGACATGGGCTGATAGTCGGTGGCCAGCGCCTGCATGGCCTCTTGCACTGCGGACTCTTGCCATGGCTGGCCCAGCAGTGCCGCTTCGGCGTGCAATGCCCGGCGCGAGGTGGCCGCCATGCCACCATGTGCAATGCGTATGGACGCCACCACCCCGTCATCGAGGCGCAGTGCATAGGCACTGCAGACGGCAGAGATGTCTTGGTCGAACCGTTTGGATAACTTGTAACTGGCCACCATAAGCTGCGGGTCACGTTGGGGAACACGGACAGCCTGAATAAACTCGCCTGGACGACGCGCCTGTTTACCATAATCAATGTAGAGATCTTCAAGCGGGATCTCGCGTGTCTGATTACCATCGCGCAGCAAGATATGCGCCCCCAGGGCGATCAGCGCCGGAGCCGTATCACCAATGGGTGAACCATTGCCCAGATTGCCCACCAGCGTGCCTGAGCTGCGAATCGGGGTGGATGCAAACCGCTTCCAGAGTTCGGTGAACTCCGGATAGTCGTGCGTGATTTCCCGCCAGGCGTCATCCAGCAACACACCGGCACCGATGGATAAGGTACCGTCCGCACGTGACATGCGGTGCAACGCCGCCACATCAGCCAGGTAAATGATGTGATCGAGCGACCGCAATTGTTTGGTTACCCATAATCCGATGTCAGTACCGCCCGCCAGCAACACGGCGTCAGGCCGCTGCGCAAGTTGCGTTGCCAGGTCGGCCACTGTATGGGGCGCTGCGTATGACTGGCCACCCGCTTGGTACGCCAACGGTTGCTGGCAAAGCTCGGCAAGGTGAAGAAGCTGTTTGGTAACGGCGTCCGTGTCGGGTCCGGCGGCCGGGTAGGTACCCATGGCCATCGCGGCATCAATAATGGGGCGGTACCCGGTGCAACGGCACAAGTTGCCAGATAATTGATCAAGCACGCGGGCGCGGTCGGGCTGACGCACCCCTTGCGCGTACAGCGCATATAGCGACATGATGAACCCCGGAGTACAAAACCCGCACTGCGAACCGTGGAAGTCGACCATGGCTTGCTGTACCGGGTGCAAGGTGGCGTCCGGCGCAGCCACGCCCTCGACGGTCCAAAACGCCCTGCCATCCAGGGTGGGCAAAAACCGGATACACGCATTGATGGGCCGGAAGCACGGTTGGCCAGCGGCATCCAGGCTGGCCTCTACAATTGTGCAGGCACCGCAGTCACCTTCGGCACAGCCTTCTTTGGTGCCGGCCAAATTGCGTTGTTCGCGCAGAAATTGCAATACCGTTGTGGTTGGTTTGGGTGCCTGAACCTCTTGCAAGGTACCGTTCAGGTAGAACCTAACCGCGCTGCGTTGCCCCATGGCTGTCTCCTGTGACCGCTGTTTATGCCGGTTCTGATTCCCATCCTACGCCTTTATTCCCACGGTGGACAATCCGTAGAAAGCCGACCCCAGATCCGCACCCGGCTGATGCCCCCATCCGGGAACATATTGACCCGCACATGGTTCACGACGCCCACCGAACGGTTGATCTGGCCTTGGTAGATATGTTGGTGGTGCATCTGCGTGGGCTGCTCGGGCAGAAGTTCCGGCCAGAACATGGCCTGGGCAACCAAGGCCTCGGTACTATCAGCCTGTGCCCACCCGCCATGAGCCGACACGCGATCCGGATAGTTGCCCTTGAAATGGGCAGTATCGATTTCAATTTTTTCGACTTCTACCGGATGGGCAAGCGCAATAATGCACCAGTCAAAACCGGGGTCACGACGCCGGCGGGTCTCCCAGCCATCTCCCATGTTGACGCCACGCCCTGGCAGCAGAATGCGTGATGGGGTGCCATAGTGGGCATTGCTCCATGCCACCACACGACCGCCCAGGTGCAAGCCCGACACTTCGTGCAACTGAGACGTGTCTTGTTCTGCCCAATTGATGGCCGGCTGTCCATACACACGGAAACGCGCCACGCCGCCATCGGGGTAAATATTCAGACGCAGATGCGTCCAGGCACGATCGTCGGTCGGCAAGGCCACGAAATGGTGGCTGTCCCCGCTTAAAGGCATGGGGGCCACGATTTGGGTCCATTCGGTTAATGCGTCGGGAGCACCAGCGCTGTCGCAGGCATCCACCGACGCCGCCGGGGGAAAGTTGCCGGTGAAATGGCTGGTGTCGATATCCAGCCCATAGATGCGGCCGCGACATGCCAGTTGGATGATGGCGTGATCATGTCCGCCCCGCCGTCGACGTTTGGTTTCCCAGCCATCCATCCATTTGCCGTGGTCGTCGAACTTTCCGGCAATAAACAGCGGTGCGGACGTTTGCAAACAACGCTGCGCCGCCGCGAAAAATTCGTCGGAGCAAGCCACTACGCGTGCCCCGGCATCGTCGGCGGCCAGGTTCATATAGCGGTGTGCAAAGTCGGGCAGGTCAACCGGTTTGGCTTCAACCACCGTTCCGGCCGGTAAATGGGCAACGGACATGTCAGCGTTCCTCCTTTGAAACAAGCCTTGTTACTTTTTAGTTAGCCGAAAACGGAAACTGGGCAGCCCAGTGGCGGGCGATATCGACGCGTCGCGCTACCCAGACACGGTCGTGACGCTGGATGTAATCAAGAAAACGCTGTAGGGCGACAAACCGGCCAGGGCGCCCGATAAGCCGCGGATGCAATCCCACCGACATCATGGCCGGGTGGGTACGGCCCTCGGCATACAGCACATCGAAAGCGTCCTTCAGATAGGTATAGAAATGATCGCTTGTATTAAAGCCCTGCGGTGTGGCAAAGCGCATATCGTTGGTGTCCAGGGTGTAGGGCACCACCAGCATGGACGTTTGCGACCCATCGGATAGCGTGACTTGGCTCCAGAAAGGCAGGTCATCACCGTAATAATCCGAGTGGTATAGAAACCCGCCGTGCTCGGCAATAATGCGACAGGTGTTGGGGCTGTCGCGCCCGGTATACCAGCCTGCGGGATGCTCACCCGTCAATGCCGAGACAACCTCGACACAACGGATACAGTGCTCGCGCTCGGTGGCTTCGTCGATTTCTTGATAGTGCAACCAGCGATACCCGTGGCAGGCGATTTCATGGCCCAGCTTGACAAACGCGCGCCCCACCTCAGGGTTGCGCTCAAGGGCCATCCCCACTGCAAAGACGGTTAACGGCAATCCACGCGACTCGAATTCGCGCAATATGCGCCATACACCCGCCCGCGACCCATATTCGTAAATGGACTCCATGGAAAGGTGGCGGTCCGGATAAGCCGCCGCGCCCACAATCTCCGACAAAAACTGTTCGGATACCGGGTCGCCGTGCAAGACACAGCTTTCCCCCCCTTCTTCGTAATTCAGCACAAACTGCACTGCAATACGCGCCTGCCCCGGCCAGTTGGCAGGCGGGCGGTGCGCACCGTAGCCGATCATGTCACGCGGATAGTGGGGGGTACGAGCCATAACTATGCCTATCGGGAAAGATGAAATACAGTCCAGGGATCACGCTGTTGCTGATCGGGGTTGCCCATGCGTAGCTCACAGGACAACAAGTGTTGATGCATGCATTCCATCGCGGCCTCGGTATTTCCGTCTTGGAGGTGGTCCAGAATTTCGGCGTGTTCATGCCACGAACAAGCGGTATGCCCCGGCGTGTCGTAATGCGCGATGATTAACGTGGTGCGAGCGCATAAGCTGTGCAAGGTTTCAACCAGCACCTGGTTATCCAGCAACCGCGCCATTTCGACGTGGAAGGCATTGGATAAGCGAATCCAATTGATGCGCTCACCGCGCTCGTAGGCCATGCGTTCACGCGCCACCATGGCATACAGCGGTTTCAAGGCGTCTGCGGAAATGGCCTGCTCGGCCAGTAACTGGATAACGGTACTTTCCAGCGCGCGGCGCATCTGGAAGATGTCGCGCGTTTCTTTGGCCGTGGGTTGCCAGACAAAGGCACCGCGATTGGGCTTATTGGTAACGATACGATCGTGCGCCAGCTGCGCCAACGCCATGCGCACCGTCGCTCGCGAACATGCAAAAGCCTTGCACAACGCGGCTTCCGTCAGACGCGTGCCGGGCAGCAGGCGGCCATCGGTGACCGCATCCAGTATTTCGTTATAAACACGCGTAACCTCGGCTCCACCACTAACCGCCCGACTATCCACCAGGTCGGATGCGCGCGGCGCGTCCGGCCCGGCACCCGCGCCATCGCGCCCGCCATTGGCCGACCTCGCCAGCGAGGGTTGCTGGTTTACATCCATCGGAAACATCGCTGTCACCCTTGCCTTGGCTTGAAAACTTGAACCATCAATCATTGATGCCTTGACAATTATTAGTGAGGGTTACAAAATCGTCAACATAAATTGTCAACAATCACGAACGGATGGAGACTGGCATGGGCAAACTAAGCACCCACGTGCTGGACACCCTGCACGGACGCCCCGCGCACGGCATGGCCATCGACTTGTACAGTCTGCGCAATGGCGAACGGACCCGGCTGAAACACGTGCGCACCAACGCGGATGGCCGCTGTGACGCCCCCCTGCTTGAGGGAGCCGACTTTACCGAGGGCGTTTATGAGCTGACGTTCCACGCCGGCGACTACTTTGCCGACCAGGGGGTCGATACGCCCTCACCGCGGTTTACCGACCAAGTCACCGTGCGTTTTGGCGTGGCCAACGCCAGCGAAAACTATCATGTACCGCTGCTGGTAACCCCGTGGGCATGGTCCACGTACCGCGGCAGCTAGGCACTGCTCCCGGCCCATGGATTTCGTTCTTGATTTCACCAACCTGCTGCTGCGCTGGCTGCACGTGGTGGCGGCTATCGCCTGGATTGGCGAGTCCATCTACTTCGTCATGCTCGACAACAGCTTGCGCCCACCCCAGTCCGAAGAAGGCCGGCGCAACGGGGTGTTTGGCGAGATGTGGGCGGTGCATGGCGGCGGCTTCTACCACAATCAAAAATACCTGACCAACCCGCCCGTGCTGTCACCCGACCTGCATTGGTCCATGTGGAAGGCCTACACCACGTGGCTTTCTGGTTTTGCATTGTTTGCGGCCCTCTATTTGATGAAACCCGGGCTTTACCTGGTTGACCCGGCCAGCACCTGGGAGTGGGCCCGGCAGATGTCCGGTCCGCAAAGTGCAGGGCTGGCCGTCTTATACCTGGTGGCCGGCTGGGTGGTGTACGACCAGCTGTGCCGCCGCATCAGTCCTGACGCCAAAAATGATGGGGTGCTAAGCGTCGCCGTGGCGATCATGATGGTGCTGGTGGCGTGGTCCAGCACACAGATCTTTCAAGGACGGGCGGCGTTTCTGCTTACCGGAGCCGTTATGGCGACGGCGATGTCAGCCAATGTGTTTTTCTGGATTATTCCGGGCCAGCGGCGCATGGTGACCGCCATCAAAGAAGGTCGACAGCCCAACCCGCTTGATGGCCTGCTGGGCAAGCAGCGCTCGGTGCATAACACCTACTTCACCCTGCCGGTGGTGCTTCTGATGCTCAGCAACCACTATCCCGCCGTATTTTCCGGCCCATGGAACTGGGTGGTGATGAGCCTGCTGATGTTTGCCGGGGCCCTGATTCGCCAGTACTTCGTGCTGCGACACCGCGCAATTCATAAACCGGCCTACCCCGCCGCTGGTGTGGTGTTTATTTTGCTGGCGGCGGCGTTGGCCTCACCATGGGTGCCGTCCGGGCGCAATACTACAAGCACCACGTCGCCGGAGGTCAGCTCCACAATGTCGGCCGTTACGATGGCCCAGGTGCAACATGTGGTACACAACCGCTGCCTGCAGTGCCACGCCGCCTCGCCAAGCATGGCGGGCTTTCCGGGCCCGCCCTCAGGCATCACCTTTGACACGACAGCGCAAATCGCCCAGCAGGCTGCCACCATCAAGCAAACTGTGGCCAGCCGCTATATGCCACTGGGTAACATCACGGGCATGACGGACGCCGAACGTGAGGTGATTCGCCAATGGGAACCCTGAATTGCGTCCATACTCCGGAAAAGCCTGCACACGTTCGCGGCACACGGAATCGTGGCGTGCGCATGGAATGCCCCCATCACCACATGGCGTCACACAAAACGTGGTGCGCCATGAGGCCGCTTATTGAACACACAAGAAGCCATGGGTCATGCCGCGCGTAACATCGCCACCCTCAGAAATTGGCACGCTGGTAAAACCGAAGGGGCAGCTACAACTGCCGGTTACCGGATTCTTCAATGACACCCCTTCCGGCGAGTAACAGCCAAAGCGCGTGTTGATGGCGTACCCACCGCCCTGTCGGACGGCCAATTGCCATAGCCCGCCCTGACACACCAACAGGCCAAATTGCTCGTTGCGCGCAACCGTCCCGGGGGTATCACAGGGCCAGCGCCACTCTTCCACGGCGCCCAATTCCAAGTACTGGCCTGCGCTGACCGTGCCCCCTGCGCTGATGTCACCCTGAACACTGGCATCCGCCTGAAACTGGGGATCACGGGTGTCCCCCACCCGCAACCACGCCGCTTGGTCGACCTGATCGTGGCTAACCATCATCGCCACCGTACCGGTCGGAAGCTGGGCACCGCCAACAGGGGGGTTGGGCAGGCTGAACGTCTGCCCGCCGATAACCCCCGGACGTGAGGGATGTACCATGCCGCCCAGCCCATCGGCGGCCAGCAACCATTGCGCCATCATGTGCTCGTTGACATCTCCCGACGCCTTCAATAAGGCCTGGCGGCTGTGCACGATGGCACCCACGCGACAGTGGTCGCCGGGGCAATCGCCGTCACGCAAGACCCGAATGGTGGCACCCATCAGCGGACGCACGTACTCTGGAAAGCCTGTATCGAGCAAACCCGCTGCCTTGAGTTCGGCCAGCGTGGGGGCCGACCAGTTTTGAAAGCCGTGCAAAAGCAAATCGCCTGGGCTGTCGGCATGACGCAGGGCCTCAACATAGTCCTGCAAATAAGCGTGCACGGCACCGCGCACCATCAGCATCCACTGTGCACCTTGACGGGCGACGGCATCGTTCACGCGGTTCGCAATGGCATGGCTGGCCCAGATGGCCACCAGCAGGGCCACCGCCGCCGCGAGCAACACTTCGAACAAGGCAAAGCCGGACTGACGGCGCATGGTGTGCCTAACTGACGGTGAACGCAAACGTGTTGACATTGCCCCGTGCACACTGTGATTCGGCCGCGAGGGCACTATAGGCCACGCCGTCGCCCTTGACGGTGGCGGATCCGCCGGAGGAACTGGATATCACAATTGTGTGCGCCAGACGTTGCATTACCGACGCCAGTCCGGGACATGCTGCGTGACTGACCTTGTCGAGCGTAATGCTGAATTCGGCCCCGGCCTCGACCGGACTGACCTCGACCTTGCCCTCGCTGCCCAGCCCGTGCAATACCGTTGGCGTTGGGTTTGCCGGGTTCCTCACAGAAAGCAACCCCGAATCTTGCACCATGTTGGCCAGATGTCGGGTTTGTACACCGGCATAGGGCGATACCGAATCTGGCTGTGCATTGATCTGCGTTTGAAGGACAAAGCGTGCCAACTCTTCCCCTACCCGCGGAACTTTGTTTTCGATGACATAGGAGCCCACTGCCGGAATGGCAATCATGGCGATGAGTAGAACAATGGCGGTCACAATGGAGACTTCAATCAACGAGAAACCAGCCTGGCGCTGTCGTACGCTCCCCGGCGACCCTTGCCTGCGCGTGTCGGCCAACGCAGGCTGTACGCGAGTATCGCGATCTTCCGGCACCCCGCCGGAGCCATCGGATGCCGCGGCCACACCACGCATTGGCCCGCCAACCGCGGTAACCCACAAGGCACTTTTTGGGCCCGCGGCCGCCATATCCGTTTTATTCAACACATTGTGGTTCAACATAAGAGCTCCTGACTTACTGTGTTCAAAAATGGGCACTGCCCGTACTGTCATTGCGCCAGGTAAAACGTCAGCGCACGTCGCAACTCGTCAATGACCGCGTAGTGCCAAAGCACCAAGGTCAGTACATAGGCCACACTCGCCAGCAACATGCACCATCGCATGACAGCCGCGTGGCGTGCTACCGAGCCCACAATCTCGCCCCGGACGCGCTGCTGGGTAAGCGCCAAACCGGTGGCCAGCCCCCGGGTAAGCATCATGTCGCTCAAAAACCAGAATTGCTCACGAGTGAACAAATCGGTATCAAAGACTTCAGGGCCGGACGCGCCGTGTTCAAGGCGCAAAAGCATGGTGTCAATATGGACGGCAAGCCAAGGCGGTGCACCGGCCTGCACCCGAAACAGCGCGCTGCGCAACCGCGTTGCGGCGACCTCATCATCACCCAGGGCAATACGCAGAAACGCCAGAAAGCGCAGTGCCGAAAGATGACGATAAATGCGCCACCACAACCAGTCGTCCAGAAAGCGCCGCACGGGCCCCGCCCGACGCGGTAGACACGCTACGCCCCACCACACTCCGGCAACCGTCAGCAACACGATCAAAAACCAATACTGGTCAATGTGCGTGGAAAACGACTGCAGCTGCCGGGTAAGCGGACCGTAATAGTCCGCCGGCACCATAGAAAAAGCCGCCAGTAAGCGCGGCACGGTCATCCACGGCACGGCCAGGGTGACCAGCATCGCGACACACACCGCAATCCCCGCCGGCCATAAGGCGGCCGACAAGACGCGGCCGGCTTCTTGCAACAAACGCAGTACAGCCGCGAGCTCTTCCAGCGTATGCGTAAGCGCCTGATTGCCCTGTGACTGCGCCGCACGAATCAGTACCAGCTCGGTGCGTGGCAAATGGTGTTGCCAGGTGGCATACAAGTCACCCCCAACACGCTGATACACGTCGAGCCAATAGGTGGAGAGGCGTCCGCGCAAAGCGCGATCACCATAGCGACGCGCGTCATTGCGGAAAACATCCTTCAGCGTACGCGCGCCGTCCATGCCCGCCAGCAACACGGCCAAATAGTCGTAATAATCGATACGCCGCGCCTGGAACCGTAGCCGTTCCCAAAAGAAACGCAGCGCAGTCCAGCCGGGTGAACGTACCCCAAAAGCGGTGATGCGCTTCATGGCACGGCCCTCAACATCGGTTCCGCCGCGCGCAGTTGAGAATGACGCGTCTCGAAAGCCTGGAAATGCCGCTCGATATCGCGCGGATCGACCTGACCGTCAATCGCCTGCCGCACCGCGTTGTCCATGGCACTTCGCCATACGGCGGTACCATGAAGACCGTGACGCGCCAGCTGCTGGTTTTGCAGCTGCAGCCACTGAGCCACATCGCCCGTGCGCACACTGTCGAGGTAGCCGGGCTGCAAGGCCGGCTCAATGAGCTCGGCCGCCACCACACGACCGGCATAACCGGTCAATTCCGGCGTCGCCGCGCCCTGACACTTGCTACAGCCCCCGGGTTTGCGAACACGCATTGATTCCGCTTCAACACCATAGGTCTGGCCGATAAGGTCCAACCACTGACCCCACTGGCGCGGCGCACGACCCCACCCGGCGCCCTCTTGCACGCTGCGCACCAAGGCTTTG
>JAJUIY010000294.1 GCA_029267415.1 Alcaligenaceae bacterium | reverse complement strand
TGTGCTGCGTGAAGCCACTCGCCGTGCCGGTGTGGCATTCAACGCCGCCTACCGGCACTATAAGGGTCAACCCGATTTGCTGGATGCGGTACGCGCGGCGGCTTTGGCGCGTGTGGCGCGCACGATGGAAGCCGAGCTTTCGGCACTGGGCCCTGTGCACCCGTCACCGGCCTATGCGCGACAAAGTTTGCGGGCCATCGGCAAAGGCTATCTACGCTTCGCCCGTGAAGAACCCGGCCTGTTTCGCACCGCTTTTGTATTGCCCGTTGCACCGGATCAGCGCAGTAGTCATCCCAACGCCGGCGAAAGCGGCCTTAATCCATTTGAATTGCTGGGCATGGCACTCGACCGTATGCTGGAGGCCAACATCCTTTCCCACGCACAGCGGCCACACGCAGAGTTTTTAGCGTGGTCGGCCGTGCATGGCATGGCCATGCTGATGCTGGACGGCCCGCTGCGTACCCGCTCCGACACCGAGTTGAACGCCTTGTCAGAACGCCTGCTAAGCATGGTGGAGCAAGGCCTGGCAACCACGAGCGCCGGCAGCGCCATCCCCGAGGGTTCCACCACGTAAACGCCCTGACAGCGCGGCGCTGTGAGCGTTAAACAACGACCGCTTTAACACCGTCTGGTGTCCAGCGAGGTGCGCCCCGCCGTGGAAGAGGCCGTAAGTCGTACGCTGGAAACCTGGTTGCTGGAAAGATGTGACTAATAGATTTAACTTGTCGACTTAACTGATAGTGATCGCCTTGCCACCCGTTACGACCACGCCTTCGTCATCGGTCCAGGTCATGGTGAGGTCTTCCGTTTGACGGGCCACGAAGGTGAATTCCAGGTACGGGTGCTGGGTAATGGCTGTTTCGGGTTGCCACTCAAACAGCAAGTCGTCGCCCAAACGGGCTTCGAAGTGCGACACGATATTGCGCGGAACAAGATTGCCGCTGTCGTCAACGCGCATGCCACTTTCCATACGATGGCGAATTTGGGCGCGCACACGCACCACCTCGCCCTTTTTGGGGGTGTCGTTACTAATCCAGATACGGGGAGCTTGACTCATTTTCTACCTCACATTCCGCAGCCACCGGCGGTGACTGTAATGGGCTTGGCCATGGCCAGCACCCGCCCGTCGTTCATGCGAGCCATCGCACGCACTGTCTGTGAACCAATCAACCGTAACCGGACGGCCACGTCCACGTTGCCGACTAAAGGCGTGAAACGAAAGCGGCAGGCCAGCGGCCGCGGGTTGCCCTCGGCAATCACAATCAGCTCTTCACAGTACGACTCGGGCGTTTGCGGCTGGTCAAGCACTACCCGGGCCGGCACCGAAGCCGGGTTGTCGCCCAAAATGGGCACATCCAGCGTCAAGCCTTCTTCAGCCGGTTGCGCGCCTTGCAAGAAGTCGGCAATCACACGTTGCACCTCTTCCGGGTTGGCCTCTAGTGCCGGGGCCTGGGCCTGCTGGGCACGCCCGGGCAGGGGCATCATCGCCATGCCCACTCCCAAGCCAGCGCCGCCCACCAGCAGGCGGCGGCGGGAATCAGAGAATAAAGTCATTAAACCGTCCATTAATCCATTCAAAATCCAGCTTCACCAAATCTGACGTCCGTACGTCCATATCGATCTGGGTTTGCAATATCGTGCCGTCGGGGCCCAGTTCATATTCGAACTCGACGGAGATCTCCTCTTGCGGATCGCCGTTG
>JAJUIY010000291.1 GCA_029267415.1 Alcaligenaceae bacterium | reverse complement strand
ACGCATTCGCGGTGCATCTTCAGCGCCGTATCCAGCCCCCAGCGTTCAATCCACTGTGAGCGCTTCAAGCGCCCCGATGCACATTGTGCCTGGCCGCCGTTACGGGTGCTGCACCCCCATGCACTGCGGTTGGCCTCTAATACCGTGGCCTTGATGCCGTATTCCTGGGCAAGATGGATGGCCGTGGTCAGACCGGTGAAGCCGGAGCCCACAATCGCAACATCGACTTCAATGTCGTGGCTAATCGGGCCGTCGTCGGCCGGCGGCTGGCCCGCCGTGCCGATCCAGTAGGTGGGCGCGTAGTCAGTGCCAGTACCAGGGTTACTGGCGCATAAGGGATCGTACGCCGGGTCGTACGCCCGCTTCGCCGGCGTGGCCCCGGGTTGCGTACCCGCCGGGCCTTCCACTTCTTCCACCGCGAGCTTCATGGTCTTACTCCCCCTTTATGGCGGGACGGTTCTTGCGAAACGCGTTTTTGGTCGCGATTTTGTCGCCGTCGAACACAAACAAGTCCACCATTTGGGCCTCGTGGCGATCGCCGTTCAGGTCGGTTCCCTTAAAGGTTGAGGTGGTCATCGCCTTGTTTCCGCCCAGGTCGTAGAACTCGCCATCCACCCACGCCGCATCCGGAAAGTTGGTCCAGGCGGCTTCAAAGGCAGCCCGAACCTTGTCCCGACCCTTGTGTTCTGTGCCATACACCTCGGGGCCAGCAATGGTGTAGAACGCACACTCGTTAGCCGTCATGGCCATAATGGTGTCGATATCGTGCTCGTTCCAGGCCTGTGTATATTTCTGCAGTATCTCTATTTTATTGACGGTCATGCCGTTGTCTCCGCATCATGTCGTGTCAAACATAATCTTTATATTTGTTCAGCAGGCGCACGGGTTTACGCAGGGCGTCACGGCGGAACGGATCGCCCAGCTCGCGCGTGCACATGATTTCAATGACGCAGGTTTTGCCTTCGTTCATCTGCATGTCCACCGCACGCTTCAGTGCAGGGCCAACGTCCTCCAGCTGATCCACCACGATGCCTTCGGCGCCCATTGACTGCGCCATTCCGGCAAACGAGGGGCTTTCGAGCTCGCCGGCCACAAAACGGCGGTTGTAGAATTCGACCTGATTTTTCTTCTCGGCGCCCCACTGGCGGTTATGAAACACCACTGCGGTTACGGGAATATCGTGACGCACGGCCGTCAGAATTTCCACCATACTCATGGCCCATGCCCCGTCGCCGGCGTAGGCAATGGCCGGGCGGTCGGGCGCAGCCGCCTTGGCACCGATAATGGTGGGCAAGGCATAACCGCAGTTACCAAAGCTCATGGGGGCAAAAAAGCTGCGCGGTTTTTCAAAACGCAAATAGCTGTGCGCCACCGAGTTGATGTTGCCGATGTCGGTGGACACCATGACGTCGGCCGGCATGGCTTTTTCCAGTTCGCGCAGCACCTGACGCGGGTGCAGGTAGCGGCCGCCGTTAAACGTGGTCTCGTGCTTGCTTTCTTCGATAACGTCCAGGCTGTAGGGGTCGGTTTCGTGCGTCCAGCTGTCCAGCTCGGCTTCCCACTGTGCCTTTTCAGTGGCAATTTTCTGGGCACGTGCATCTTTGGTGGCATCACATTGCAGCTGAACGCCCGCCAGGCGGCGCGTCAATTCTTTGGTCACCGCCTTGGCATCGCCGCAAATACCCACCGAAATTTTCTTTACCAGCCCCAATACCTTGTGGTCGGCGTCAATCTGAATGATTTTGGCGTTCTTGGGCCAGTAATCCATGCCGTACTGCGGCAAGGTGCCAAAGGGACCCAGGCGTGT
>JAJUIY010000008.1 GCA_029267415.1 Alcaligenaceae bacterium | reverse complement strand
GGTAATGGCACGCCCCAGCACTTGGCTATTCAGATGATGCATGAAGGCGCCGACGCGGCGTTGCAGCATATTCCCTACAGGGGGTGCGGGCCAGCGTTGAACGATGTGGCCGCCGGAATTGTGCCCGTGGGTGTGGTAACACTATCCAGCGCCATGTCATTTGTACAGTCGGGTATGTTGCACGCGTTGGCCGTCACGGCTGAGCAACGTTCCCCATTGCAGCCCAACGTTCCCACCGTGGCCGAGCATGGCCTGCAGGGTTATAGCCTGAACCAGTGGCACGGCTTGCTGGCACCCGCCGGCGTGCCCGGCACGGTGCTCGATCACTTGGCCGATGCGCTGCATACCATTGTGCAAAGCGACGACATGCAAACAGTGCTTCAAGAATCCGGCTATGCCCCCGCGAGCCAAAGCCGCCGCGAATTCAGTGAGCTGGTGGGTACAGATATAGACCGGTTTCGCCGCCTGACGGCTCGGATGGGTTTGCGCGTCGACTAGAGATTTGTGGGCGGCAGCGACGTTGAGTCAGACCGCCTGCTCAGAGGGTTCGAGCTGCTTCCGGTGTGCCGAAATGGCCTCAAGGACGATGCTGTTCAACTGGGCGCTGGCGGTGCCGCCGTCCGGGTGTTCGTCCAGAAACTGCAGCATGGCAGCGCGCATGCGTGGCTCCCAGAATTTGCGGATATGGTCGGCAATGCCGTCTATCCCTTCCTGACGGTCGGGCATGGCCTCAAAGAATTGGCCAATGCGGTTTGCTTTCTGAATCAGCACGTTAATATTTTTCATGTCAGCTTCCCTGCAGGCCCAAGTGTTGTGCGTGGGTGTACACGGTCAGTCGGGTGTCGCGCACAAAACCGGCCAGGCAAACGTTGAGTTCGTTGGCGATGCGAATGGCAAACGAGGTGGGCGCCGAGACCGCCGCAATAATCGAGATGCCGGCCGAAGCGGCCTTCTGGACCATTTCAAAGCTGGCCCGGCTGGAGATCATGGCCATGCCGTTGTCCGCGTTGATGCCATCGCGCAGCATGGCGCCAATCAGCTTGTCCAGCGCGTTGTGCCGGCCTACGTCTTCACGCACGATCAGGATATTTCCGGCTTGATCCGCCCAGCCAGCGGCGTGGGTGGCCCCCGTCACTTGGTGGAGCGACTGGTCGTCAAACAAATTACGCGCAGCCTGAAGGACGATGTCGCTGGACAGCGGTTGGGCTCGCCGTTCTACCGGCGGCAAGTCGCGCCGTACCTCGGAGAGGCTGTCAAGGCCGCACAAGCCACACCCGGTGCGTCCGGCAATTTGCCGTCGCCGAAGTTTCAGCTGCTGCAAGCATGCACTGGCGATTTCAATTTGCAGCACGATCCCTTCGGGTCGTTCCACAATTTCCACGTCGTAAATGTCCGCCGCTCGCCGGATAATGCCTTCGGTATACGAAAACCCATAAGCCAAGTCCACCAGGTCGCATGGCGTGGCCAGCATGACCGCGTGATTCAGGCCGTTATATTCCAGCGCAATAGGTACCTCGACAGCAATCTCGTCGTCTTCGGCCCGCGGTTGCGCAGCGTGTTTGATGCGCAGCACCGGACGGGCCAGGTGGCCCGACTGTGACGTCGCTTCCTGTGGTGCTTGCGCGCTCGCAACGGTTTCATTCATCCTTGTCTGCCTGATCGGTTACACGTTGGGGATTGCGTTCAGGCCCCCACGACCGGCTCGGCTTCGGGCTGCCCGGCGTCGGCGTGCTGGGCCGGTGCATGCGCAGGTGTGGTGGGTTTGCCCTGCAGCAACTGGTGCTGCAACGTGCCAAACTGTGACCACTGCGCTTGCCAGGCCGAGGGGTGACTGACCAGCCTTACCTGCACCGCCGTGACCTTGTATTCCGGGCAATCAGTGGCCCAGTCGGCGCTTTCGGTGGTGACCACGTTGGCGCCCGATTCCGGGAAGTGGAAGGTGGTGTAGACCACCCCCGGCTGAACGGCATCCGTTATCGTAGCACGCAGGGTGGTTTCACCCGTGCGGCTGGTTACGGCAACCATATCGCCATCACGGATTCCACGTTGCTCGGCATCGTGCGGATGGATCTCAAGCAGGTCTTCATGGTGCCACACTGTATTGGGGGTGCGGCGTGTTTGTGCGCCCACGTTGTACTGGCTCAGGATGCGCCCGGTGGTAAGCAGCAGGGGGTATTTGCGGGTACTGCGTTCGTCGGATGGCACGTATTGTGTAATCATGAACCGCCCTTCGCCCCGCACGAAGCGGTCGACGTGCATGATGGGGGTGCCTTCGGGTGCTTCTTCGTTGCACGGCCACTGAATGCTGCCCCCCAGCTCTTCGATACGATCAAACGAAACACCCTGGAAGGTGGGGGTTAACCGCGCGATTTCGTCCATGATTTCGGCCGGGTGGCGGTACTCCATGGGGTAGCCCATGGCATTGGACAGCGCGCAGGTGATTTCCCAGTCCGCCTTGCCGGCTGCGGGTGCCATCACCTGTCGTACGCGTGAGATTCGACGTTCGGCGTTGGTGAAGGTGCCGTCTTTCTCAAGAAAGGACGAACCTGGCAAGAACACATGGGCGTATTTGGCCGTTTCGTTCAGGAAAAGGTCTTGCACGATCACGCACTCCATTTCTTTCAGTGCGGCCGTGACGTGTTGGGTGTTGGGGTCTGACTGGACGATGTCTTCGCCCTGGCAGTACAGCCCCTTGAAAGATCCGCTAAGCGCCGCTTCGAACATGTTGGGAATGCGCAGCCCCGGTTCGGGCTGAATGGATACCCCCCAAGCCTGTTCGAAATCGGCACGGACGCGATCATCCGACACGTGGCGGTAACCGGGGAGTTCGTGCGGGAAGGACCCCATGTCGCACGACCCTTGAACGTTGTTTTGACCCCGTAATGGGTTAACACCCACGCCTTCGCGACCGATATTGCCCGTGGCCATGGCCAGGTTGGCGATGGCCATGACGGTGGTCGAACCCTGGCTGTGCTCGGTGACGCCCAGCCCATAGTAGATGGCGCCATTGCCGCCCGTGGCATACAGGCGCGCCGCGCCGCGCACATCGGCGGCCGGCACCCCGGTGATGCTTTCCGTGGCTTCTGGTGAATTTTCAGGCCGTGACACGAACTCGCGCCAGTGCTTGAAAGATCGGCCTTCGCATCGCTGGGCTACATACGCTTCGTTGACCAGGCCTTCGGTAACAATGACGTGGGCCATGGCATTGAGCAAGGCTGCGTTGGTACCGGGGCGTACGGGCAGATGAAAGTCGGCCTTGATATGCGGCGCGCTGACAAGTTCGATGCGGCGGGGGTCAATAACAATTAACTTGGCGCCTTCGCGCAACCGCTGTTTCAGGCGCGAGGCAAATACGGGGTGGGCGGCACTGGGGTTGGCCCCCATCACAATGACGACGTCGGTGTGCATGACCGAGTCAAAGGTTTGCGTCCCGGCGGATTCACCCAAGGTTTGCTTCAAGCCATAGCCGGTCGGCGAGTGGCAAACGCGTGCACAGGTGTCGACGTTGTTTGTGCCGAATGCCGCGCGCACCAGTTTCTGTACCAGATAGGTTTCTTCGTTGGTGCACCGCGAAGAGGTAAGACCGCCGATGGAGTTTTGCCCGTATTTCTGCTGAATCCGTTTCAGCTCGGAGGCGGCATAGTTGATGGCTTCTTCCCAGCTGACTTCGCGCCAGGGGTCATTGATGTCGGCGCGGATCATGGGTTTGAGAATGCGTTCTTCGTGCGTGGCGTAGCCCCAGGCAAAGCGGCCTTTTACGCAGGAATGCCCTCGGTTCGCCTTACCGTCTTTCCAGGGCACCATGCGGATGAGTTGATCACCTTTCATCTCGGCCTTGAAGCCGCACCCGACACCACAGTAGGCGCAGGTGGTCACCACGGCGTGTTCCGGCACGCCCTGTTCGATGACCGTGTTTTCCATGAGTGCCGACGTAGGGCAGGCCTGCACACAAGCGCCGCACGAGACGCATTCGCTGCCCAGAAAGCCGTCGTTTTGGCCCGCCGTGATGCGCGAATCAAAACCTCGGCCATCAATGGTCAGGGCAAACGTACCCTGAATGTCTTCACAGGCGCGCACACAGCGGCTGCACACAATACATTTGGTTGGGTCGTAGGCGAAGTACGGGTTCGACGCGTCGGTGCTTTCATCCAAGTGGTTGGCGCCGTCAAAACCGTAGCGTACGTCGCGCAGGCCAACCACGCCGGCCATGTCCTGCAGCTCGCAATCGCCGTTGGCGGGACAGGTGAGGCAGTCCAGAGGGTGGTCGGAAATGTAGAGTTCCATGACGTTGCGCCGCAGACCGCTGATGCGGGGCGTCTCGGTGCGTACCACCATGTCGTTTTCGACCGGAGTGGTGCACGACGCGGGGTACCCGCGGCGGCCTTCGATTTCGACCAGACATAAGCGGCACGAGCCGAAGGCGTCCAGGCTGTCGGTGGCACAAAGCTTGGGAATGTTGATGCCCGCGTCGGCTGCGGCCCGCATGACAGAGGTGCCGGCTGGCACGGTAACGTCGAAGCCGTCGATGGTCAGGGTGACCATGTCGGTGCTGATTTGCGCCGGGGTTCCCAGGTCGCGTTCACGTACGGCGATGGTTTCTAACATGGCTGTGTCTCCGATATCAGCGCATCCAGGTTATGCGCAGGGCGGGGCAGACCGAAATCTTCAGGGAAGTGTTGCAGGGCTGATCGAACCGGGAACGGCGTCATGCCCCCCAAGGCGCACAATGAGGTGGCCTCCATGGTGTCGCACAAGTCGTGCAGGAGCGCGACGTGCTTGTCACGTTGCTCGTTATGGCGGATTTTCGCGATGACTTCGGCACCGCGAACGGAACCAATACGGCAGGGGGTGCATTTTCCACAGGATTCGATGGCACAGAATTCCATGGCGTACTCCGCCATGTGTGCCATGTTGACGGTGTCATCAAAGGCCACGATGCCGCCGTGACCGACCATGGCAGAAATGGCCATATAGGCTTCGTAGTCGAGTGGGACGTCCCATTGCGATTCGGGCAACCACGCGCCCAGCGGACCGCCCACTTGCACGGCACGCAATGGACGGCCGGTGGCGCTGCCGCCCCCAAAGTCGTACAGCAGTTCACGCAGGGTGACGCCAAAGGCCTTTTCGACCAGCCCGCCTTGGCGAATGTTGCCGGCAAGCTGGAACGGCAAGGTGCCGCGTGACCGCCCCATGCCAAAGTTGCGGTAGAAATCGGCGCCTTTATCCAGAATGATGGGCACGGAGGCCAGCGTCATGACGTTATTGATGACCGAGGGCCGCCCGAACAGTCCGGAGATGGCCGGGAGGGGTGGCTTGAACCGTACCAGGCCGCGCTTGCCTTCCAGGCTTTCCAGCATGGAGGTTTCTTCGCCACAAATATACGCGCCGGCGGCCTTGCGCACTTCGAGATCGAACGAATAGGGGCTGCCGCCGATATTGGTGCCCAGATAGCCCGCCTGGCGCGCCTGATCGATGGCGGTATTCAGGGTGTCAATCGCATAGGGGTATTCTGAGCGGACATAAATGTAGCCATAGGTGGCGCCAACGGCGATGCCGGCAATCAGCATGCCCTCAATAAGGCAGAAGGGGTCGCCCTCCATAAGGAGGCGGTCGGAAAACGTGCCCGAGTCGCCTTCGTCGGCATTGCAGACAATATATTTGCGGTCGGCACTTGCCTTGGCTACGGTTTGCCATTTGATGCCGGCTGGAAAGGCCGCACCCCCGCGGCCGCGAAGGCCGGAGTCGGTGACCGCCGTGACAATGTCTTCAGGGGGCATTTTGAGGGCGTTGTCGAGCCCTGCAAACCCGCCGTGGGCACGATAGTCGTCCAGTGATAACGGGTCGATAATGCCGACACGGGCAAAGGTAAGGCGTTCTTGGTTTTTTAAGTAGGGGATGTTGTCAGTTGGGCCGTGGCACAGTGCATGGTGCCCGCCTTTATGGAAATTGGCATCAAATAACGAGGCGACGTCGTCGACTGTCACGGGTCCGTAGGCGATCCGCGTGCCGGCTGTTTCAACCTCGACCAGGGGCTCAAGCCAGAGCAGGCCGCGGGAGCCGTTGCGCACAATCTGCAAATCAAGGCCACGCTGCCGTGCCTGTGTGCTGATGGCTGTCGCGACCTCGTCGGCACCGGCCGCGACGGCGGCCATGTCGCGAGGTACGTAAATGCGATCAATCATGGCATGGCCTCAGTAGAGTTGGAGGACGCTTCAGATGCCAGCAGGGCGTCGAGTCGTTCTGGCGTCATATGGGCATGTGGACGGCCATTGACGGCGATGGCCGGTGACTGGGCGCACAGACCAAGGCAATACACCGGCTCAAGGTTGACCCGTTGGTCTGTACTGGTTTCCTTGAACCCGCACCCCAGTGTGTGTTGTGCATGTGCTGCCAGCGCGTTGGCGCCCATGGATTGACAGGCTTCGGCACGGCAGATTTCCAGTTTGATGGGTGCCGGGGGTGTTTGACGAAAATGCGCGTAGAAAGAAATGACGCCATGGATTTCTGCGCGTGAGCGATTGATTTCCTCGGCCAGCACAGGAACGCAAGACGGCGGGATGTAGCCCAGGGTGTCTTGAATATCGTGCAAGATGGGCAGCAGATTGCCTTCGGCGTTACGGTGCCGGGCCAGTGCACTGTGCACGGCAGCCAGTGTGGCAGGGTCTGGTGCCGGGGCGTCGGCGGGGGTGTCGGGCACGTTGCTAGACATGATCAGATATCCGTTCGGTTGCTAAATTGCCTTGGTGCGTCCAAGTGCATTACTATGCCAATGTTTATGCAAAGCTTTGCATATTTATATTCTTATTCGCTTGATTTGTTTAATCTAACGGCTCTAGTTGGCTTCTGCAATATGAACGCGGGTACATATATAGGTGCTGCCCTGCAACAACAGCGCAAGGCGATGCGCGGCGGGGCCGCACGGCTCGTGGCGTTGGGCGTGTTGCCGTTGCAATGTAGGGTTAGAAGGGAGGCTTGAATGTCGGCACGGGTAAGGGTAAATCCCCACGACACCCCGGCACCGGGCTATAAGGCGCGCTTGCGTTCCGAATGGGTGCTCGAGTGCGCTGACGGCACAGCGATCGACCTGAATGAAGTGCTGGTCCTGCTGGAAGCGGTCGACGATATGGGTTCAATTGCGGAGGCGTGTCGTCTGGCGAAGGTGTCTTACCGCCATGGGTGGGGTGTATTGCGTGCAGCCGAACAGCAGTTGCGGTGCACGCTTATCGAGACATCGCGACGCCGTGGCAGCACCTTGACGCCGTTTGCGCGCCAGCTTATCTGGGCCAATCGGCGTGTGCACGCCCGCCTCGCCCCCACGCTTGAAAGCATGTCGTCCGAGCTTCAGGAAGAGCTCGACCGGTTCATGCCTGGTGCCGACCTGCGCCTCAAACTGCACGCCAGTCACGGCTTTGCGGTTGAAGGCCTGCTTCAGCTGGCAAACGAGCAAGGGCGGTTGCCAATTGAACTGCGGTATCGCACAGGAAGCGAGGCGCTGGTTGCTTTGGCTCAGGGCGAGTGCCATCTTGCCGGCTTCCAGGTGCCTGTGGGGGTTTTTGAGGGCCGCCTGCTCCGTGACCACGCCGGTGCGCTTGACCCTGATCGTCATTGTCTGGTCAATCTATCGACCCGCAAAACCGGATTGATTGTGCAGGCCGGCAATCCGTTGGGCATCACCTCAGTGGCTGATCTTGCCCGCAACGGCATTCGTTTCGTGAATCGTCAGAAAGGCTCCAGCACACGCAGCCTGGTCGACTATATGTTCGAACAGGAAGGGATTGACCCCACACGCGTGCGGGGCTATGAAACTAGCGAATTCACACATATGGCAATTGCCGCCCACGTGGCCAGTGGCATTGCAGACGTCGGTATCGGCATACAGACAGCGGCGTGGCGCTTTGGGCTTGATTTTGTCCCTTTGGTACAGGAACGCTATTTTCTGGCCGCCAACAAGCACGAGATGAGCCTGCCGGCCATACAGGCATTTCTACACCTGCTGGCCGACGCCGACTATCGCGACTATATGTCGCATTTGGTGGGTTATGATGCGTCCGCGCTGGGGTCGGTACAGTCCGTGCATGAGGCTTTTCCTGATTCCTTCCACGAGGCGTTCAAAACCCCGGCGCTGGGGTTATGATTAGCAGTATGGACAAATTGATGCATCAAGTAACTCGTAAGCCGCGGGTGGTGCCCGCTGCCGGCGCTGGCCTTGTGCCCGTGCCGGGCGCGGTGGCGCCGGGCGCCGGGCCGCTGCACGACCAATACCGTCGGCCATTGCGCGACTTGCGTATTTCTATCACCGATCGCTGTAACTTTCGGTGCACGTACTGTATGCCGCGCGAAATATTTGGGCCGGATCACGCGTTCCTGCCCCGTTCGTCCTTGCTGACCTTCGATGAAATTACCCGTTTCGCGCGTATTGCTGTTGATCAGGGCGTACAAAAAATACGCCTTACCGGCGGCGAACCGCTGCTGCGCAAAGATATCGAGACACTCGTAGCGCAATTGGCGGCGTTGCGTACCCCCGAGGGCAAGCCGATTGACCTCACCCTCACCACCAACGGTACGCTGCTGGGCATCAAGGCCCGTGCGCTTCACGAAGCGGGGCTCAAGCGGGTCACCGTCAGCCTGGATGCACTCGACAATGACATCTTCACTCGCATGAGTGACAGCAAGGTCCAGGTGAAAACCATCCTGGACAGCATCGATCAGGCTGCCAAAGCCGGGTTGGCCCCGGTGAAGGTCAATATGGTGGTGCGCAAGGGCGTCAACGAAGACCAGATTCTTCCGATGGCGCGCTATTTCCGTGGTACTGGCCATGTGCTGCGTTTCATCGAGTTCATGGATGTGGGCGACACCAACGGCTGGAACTTCAGTGAAGTTGTCACTGGCGCGGAAATTATCGAACGGCTTTCTGCCGAATTTCCGCTCGAACCCGTGCAGGCCGAGTATCGCGGCGAGGTCGCCAAGGGGTGGCGCTACACCGATGGCCAAGGTGAAATCGGCATCATCACGAGCGTCACGCAACCATTTTGCGGTGATTGCACCCGTTTGCGGCTTTCGCCCGAGGGCCAGCTTTTTCTGTGCCTGTTTGCCTCGCAAGGCTACGATGTGCGCGAACTGCTGCGCAACGGCTCGTCCGACCAACAGGTTCTTGACCATCTTGCCGCGGTGTGGGGGCAGCGTAATGATCGCTATTCCGAACAGCGCGGCCAGTTATCCGGCTCACGTAAAAAAATCGAAATGAGCTACATCGGCGGATGATCGCGGCGCACGACGTATCCGGGCTGATTTTGGCGGGGGGGCAGGGCCGGCGCATGCAAGAAGCCGGCCGTCCGGCCATCGAAAAAGGTTTGGTGCTGTTGCATGCCCGTCCGCTGGTGGCCTGGGCAACTAACGCACTGCCGATCGGCCTGGCAACCGTTTATATTAGCGCTAACCGGTATGCCGACGCGTATGGCCAGTATGGCGTGGTGGTGCCAGACAACCCTTTGCTAGGTCACGATGTCGGCCCGTTGGCCGGCGTGGCAAGCGCGTTGGCCCGTGCCTCAACCCCCTGGCTTTATGTTGCGCCAGTCGATGTTCCCTGCCCGCCACCACAGCTGTTCTCAGCATTGTGCAGCCATGTTTGTCGCGAGCGCGCACCGCTGGCGTATGTGCAATCGACACGGCCCCAGCCCTTGTTCATGCTGCTTAACCGCTGTTTGTTAAGCGACTTGGAGCGCAGTTTGCAACAGGGTTTGCGCAAGGTGCAAGAGTGGCAGCAACGCCATGGCACGCCCGTCTGCATCGACGACAACGACACCGCATTTTTTAACGTCAACTCGCCCGACGACCTGGCGCTGGCCCATCAGCGCATTGCGGCACCCTCCTGAAAACACGTCGCATTTTTGTGGCGACCACTTACCCGCCTTCTCCTCCCTTTTCTCCAGTTGCCGGCGGCGCTCCGTCACCGGAGATCACTTTTTATATCGGATTCCATAGGGGATTTCCCCTCCTAAGATTCTTTAGTTCTTAGTATATGATTAAAAGGTATATAAGAGATCGTTTAAGGACTACAACGTCGTGCGCCATGCGCGGCACGCGCATGGCAGGCAGGAGGCAACATGAGGAAGAAGAAAGGGGTGCCTACGGGGCGGGTTCGCAACGCGCCGGAGGGGTTTGTGGCACCCGAGCTGATCCAGGAGATCAGCCGTAAGGGCCTGGATGACAACCGCCGGGCATTTTTGCGAAAAAGTTTTACAGCGGCGACGACCGTGGCAACGGCGGGAGCGGGTGCGCGCGCGTTGGCATCGACTGTTGACGACCCCATGATTGTGGAGCCCCGGCCGTGGAGCACCTCGCTGGGGCAACCTGTCGCCTCGCGCCCTTACGGGATGCCGTCCAAGTATGAGGCCAATCTGCAGCGACGCCAGTCGCCCGGGCTCACACAAACCAACCAGTCGTCCGTCTCGTTTGCGCCATTGCAGGGTATGTTCGGCATCATTACTCCCAGCGGACTGCATTTCGAGCGTCATCACCAAGGCTGGGTAGACATTGACCCCGAACAACACCGTTTCATGATCAACGGCATGGTTCGTCAACCCAAAGTCTACACCATGGACGATTTGATGCGCTTTCCCTCGGTGTCGCGCATGCACTTCATCGAGTGCGGCGCCAACACGGGGATGGAGTGGGGCAACGTGGCGGTGCCCACAGTGCAGTACACCCACGGCATGCTGTCCTGTTCCGAATTTACCGGTGTACCGTTGCGTGACCTGCTGGATGATTGTGGCGCCGATTTTGAGAATGCCCGTTTTGTGCTGGCGGAAGGTGCCGATGGCTCGGGTATGACGCGCACCATCTCGATGGACAATGTGCTGGACGACGTGCTGGTGGTTTACGGCATGAATGGCGAAATGCTGCGACCTGAAAACGGCTATCCGCTGCGTTTGGTGGTGCCCGGGGTACAAGGGGTGTCATCGGTGAAGTGGCTGCGTCGTATCGAGGTGGGTGACAAGCCCTGGGACACCAAGGACGAGGCCATCCATTACATGGACATGATGCCCGACGGCATGATGCGTCAGTACACCTCTATCCAGGAGTGCAAGTCTGTCATCACCACTCCTTCCGGTGGGCAGGTGTTGCTGGGAAAAGGTTTTTACAACGTGACGGGCCTGGCCTGGTCGGGTCGGGGACACATCAAGCAGGTTGATGTGTCGTTTGACGGCGGAAAAAACTGGCGTACGGCCCGGCTTGAAACCCCGGTCCTGGATAAGTGCCTGACGCGTTTCAATATTGACTGGGTCTGGGACGGCTCGCCCACTATCTTGCAAAGCCGCGCCATGGACAGCACCGGTTTTGTGCAGCCGCGTTATCGCCAGCTGCGCGAAGTCCGCGGCACGCGGTCCGTGTATCACAACAATGCTATCCAATCGTGGCTGGTTTCAGAGTCGGGGGAGGTATTCAATGTTCAGGTGGACTAAGCCTATTGTTTTTGCCGCAGCGCTGGGTGTTGCAGGTGTGGTGTCGGCGGAACAGGATGCCTCTGGCAAGACCGGACTGGGCCGTGCCGCCACGCCGGCGGAAGTCGCCGCCTGGGACATTGATGTCCGCTCGGATTTCAAAGGTTTGCCCAAAGGCAGCGGTACGGTTGACCAGGGTGAACTGATCTGGGAGTCCACCTGTGCAACCTGTCACGGCACGTTTGCCGAAAGCAATCTGTTTTTTCCGCCACTGATCGGCGGCACGACCGAGGAAGACATCGAAACGGGTCGGGTGGCATCGCTGACCAGCCCCACGCAATCCGTGCGCACCACCATCATGAAAGCAATCTCGGTGTCCACGCTGTGGGATTACATTCGCCGCGCCATGCCCTGGGATAACCCCAAATCCCTGAACGACGACGAGGTGTACGCCGTGTTGGCCTACCTGCTTAACCTGGCAGATATCGTGGACTACGATTTCACGCTGTCGGACGAGACGATCCAGCAGGTACAAGAGCGCATGCCCAACCGCAATGGCGCCGTGTTCTGGGAAGGGCTGTGGCGGGTTGACGGCGAGCCCGACACCCATAACACTGCCTGCATGAGCGACTGCCTTGATGAAGTTGTCGTGTCGTCCACCTTGCCTGACCATGCGCGCAATGCCCATGGTGACCTGGCAGCACAGATGCGTATCGTGGGGCCGGTGCGGGGTGTCAATGCGCTTGAGCCTCCCCTGGCCGGCAGCATAGAGGACAACATCGATGCGGTGCGCCAACATGCACGTGCCACGCTTGACGCGGCGGCGCTCACGGCTGACGGCGCAGCCGGTTCCTCGGTGTCTTCGGAAGAGACCGAGGCGGTTACGGCCCTGCTTAATGACAACGGCTGCCTGGCCTGTCATGCGCGCGACACAAAGGTGCTTGGCCCTTCGTATCTGGAAATTTACAGCCGTTACGGTGACGGCGATGACACGGGCGCCCTGGTGCAGAAAATTTTAAACGGGGGCTCGGGCGTCTGGGGTCCGGTGCCAATGCCACCACATCCCAACCTTTCGGAAGCGGATGCCGAGCGCATGGTTGCCTGGATTCTCGACGGTGCACCCCAATAGGCGATGTTCCGTCCGGAGCATTGCATTCAACGACGCGTACTTCAACTGACAGGAGTAAACAATGAACCATCAACGCAGAAGCGTACTTAAACTGGGTACGGCATTAGGCCTTGCCGTGTCTGCGGGCTTTCTGACGCCCATGCAGGCATGGGCCGTACAGCAGCAGTGGAATGAAAAGGCCTTCGGCGCCACCGATGTCGACAGTGTGGTGGCCTCGCTAGGCGGCGAGGGCGCCGTCGAAAGCGACCAAATCACCTTGATCGCCCCTGATATTGCCGAAAACGGCGCCGTTGTGCCGGTGGGTGTCAACAGCGCCTTGCCCAACACCACCGAAATTGCCATTTTAGTACCCGACAACCCCAGCACGCTGACAGCGCTGTTCAAAATCCCTGAAGGCAGCCTTCCTGAAGTGGCCACCCGTATCAAAATGGGGCAAACCTCGGACGTATACGGTCTGGTGAAGGCCGACGGCAAATACTACATGGTCCATAAAGAAGTCAAAGTCACCCTGGGCGGCTGCGGCGGTTAATTCAAGAGTCTGAAAAGAAGGAGTTAGTCATGGCAACAAGGCCAATGCGCATACGCGCACAAAATAAGGACGGGGTCACCGAAGTTCGCGTTCTGATGAGTCACATCATGGAAACCGGCTTGCGCAAGGATGCTGACGGCAATGTCATTCCGGCACACTTCATCAAGGAAGTTGTCGCAACGTGGAACGATAAAGAAGTGCTCAGTGCGCAATGGGGACCGGCGGTGTCGCGCGACCCGTTCCTGTCGTTCAAATTCAAGGGCGGCGAAGCGGGGGACGAAGTCAAGGTGACCTGGATTGACGATACCGGGGCAACCCGAACCGACACAACAAAAATTCGCTGATGCGCAGTCGTTCAAGTTACCGAGCCTCGCCGTGCGATCGCACGCAGGCGATGCCGCAGGACACGATCGATGCGCGGGAGGAGATCCAATGAAAAAAACAGCACTTGTAGCGTGCTTGCTGGCGCTGGGCGGTGTCATGGCAACGACGGGCGCACTCGCCCAGGATACGGCCGATGGCATTGCGGAGTATCGCGCCATGCTGGGAGAGGGCGGCAACCCCGCCGAGCTGACGGAAATGGCGGGAGAGGACCTGTGGTTTGAGACCCGAGGCCCCAAGCAGGCGTCTCTGGAGCAATGTGACCTTGGCGCCGGGCCGGGGGTGATCGAGGGCGTCTATGCCCGCTTGCCCCGTTACTTTGAAGACGCGGGTCGGGTCATGGACCTGGAGTCTCGCTTGATTTACTGCATGGAGACCTTGCAGGGATTCGAACGCGACGAGATTGTGAAGACGGCAGTGTCGGGTTCCGGGGAATACGCCAGCGATATGGAATCGCTGGTGGCGTACGTGGTCGCGGCGTCGCGTGGCGTAACTATCGAGGTGCCGCAAGACCACCCCATGGAGCGTGAAGCCTACGAACGGGGCAAGCAGATTTTCTATTTCCGTGGCGGCCCTTACGACTTTTCGTGCTCGTCCTGTCACGCCGTGACGGGTCAGCGCATCCGTCTGCAAGACCTGCCCAACCTGAACGAGCCAGAACTTGCACAGCGTGCCTATTCCAGCTGGCCCGCTTACCGGGTATCGCAGGGTGCGTTGCGTACCATGCAGTGGCGCCTCCGCGACTGCTTTCGACAGCAGCGTATGCCGGTGCTCAAGTATGGCTCTCAGGCATCGGTGGATCTGATCACGTATCTGGCCGTTAACGCCAGCGGTGGCCAAATGGATGCCCCGGGCCTTAAACGCTAATCAGGAGACCAAAATGAAGCTCAAGAAAATTGTGCCAATGGCGGTCGCCATGCTGTTTGGCTCAGCACCCGTCCTGGCCGATGAATGGATTTCGGGTACCGACGAGGACGCCGTGAAAGCGGTGATGTATGCCTCATTCCAGCCGCGTAACGAGGCGCAGCTTGATCGTCTGGAGCAATCGTTCATGCAGAAAGAGTGCTCTATGGCTGAGATGACGGGCAAACCCCTATCCAACGAGGCCATCGCGCGCATTCAGGCCGAGGCTCAGGCCAGCGTCAAGTTTCCTGAAGATGGCGAGTTTTTGGGCGACTGGCGTGAGGGCGAGAAAATCGCGCAAAGCGGTCGCGGCCTGCAGTACTCCGACAAGCCCGGTGCACCGCGTGGCGGTAACTGCTACGCCTGCCACCAAATGACGAAAAGCGAAATCTCGTTTGGCAACATCGGGACGCCGCTGCTGCACTATGGCAAGTTACGCGGCAATTCCCGCCAGATCCTGGAATACGCCTGGACACGCATCTACAACCCGCATGCCTTCAACGCCTGTTCGGTCATGCCCCGTTTTGGTGACGAAGGCATTCTGACTGAAGAGCAGATGAAGCACGTCATGGCGTTGTTGTTTGACCCGACATCACCGGTCAACGATGACAGCGTCGACCCCCGCGGAGAGTAATGTATGCGGCGTTTCCGACGTGCTGTCCGGTTTGCCCTTCCGGGCCTGGTTGCAGGTCTGCTCATGGCAGGGGTGGCGCAGGCCACGCCTGCCAAGGGCGACGTCGTGCAAATACCTGCCTTGACGCTGATGGATGGCCGGCAGTTGCCGGCTGGGTATTACTCGGGCAAGCCGGTTGTTATTCAGTACTGGGCGTCCTGGTGTCCCTTCTGCGGACGCCAGAACCCTTATTTTCAGCGTCTTTGGGATACTGCCCGCGAAACCGGGCTTGAGGTTCTGACCGTCAGTGTGGATAAGGACGAAGCCGACGCCCGCACGTATCTGCACGACAGGCAATATACCTTTCCGGCCGTGATGGAAAGCCCGGAACTACGGCAAGCGTTTGGCAAGCGCCGGGTCATTCCCAAGGTCTTTGTGGTTCGATCGGATGGGCGCATTGCCGAGGTAATCCCCGGCGAAATGTTCGAGGAAGACGTTCTTGACCTGATCAAATACGCTCCGAATCGTTGAAGCGGCCCCATCGGGCGTCGGGCGATACCGGCGTGTCGCCCGATGGAATATATACGCCACGCGTGGCCATCCCCTTTTATTCTCTTTTGTGTGTAGTGTGATTTTATGATCAATCGTCGCGAGTTTCTTCAAGTACTGGCCATTGCCGCCGCCGGGGGCATGGCCCTGACGCATAGTGCCCGTGCCGCCACACAGGCGGCGCGCGACTTCTACGATGTTCCCAGGTTTGGCAATGTGCACCTGATGCACATTACCGATTGCCACGCGCAGCTGTTGCCCATTTACTTCCGGGAACCGGCCGTCAACCTGGGTTTGGGTGATGCCCTGAACCGGCCGCCGCATATCGTGGGCGAGCATTTCCTGAAGTATTATGGCCTTGAGGCCGGTACCGCCGAAGCGCATGCGTTCACGTGCCTGGATTTTGAGAATGCCGCCCGCCAGTACGGCAAGGTCGGCGGCTTCGCTCACCTGGCCACGCTGGTAAAGCAGATGCGTGCCAGCCGGCCGGGTGCATTGCTGCTGGACGGTGGCGATACCTGGCAGGGATCAGCCACCGCGTTGTGGACCCATGGGCAAGACATGGTGGACGCCTGCGTGCAGCTGGGTGTCGACATCATGACAGGCCATTGGGAGTTCACGCTGGGCGCCGATCGTGTACAGGAAATTATCGAGAATGATTTCGACGGCAAGCTCGATTTTGTGGCCCAGAACGTGGAAGACAATGACTTTGGCGATCCGGTGTTCCCGCCCTACAGCTTGCGGGAGATGAACGGCGTCAGCGTGGCGGTAATTGGCCAGGCCTTCCCCTATACGCCCATTGCAAATCCGCGTCACTTCGTCCCGGAATGGACTTTTGGCATCCAGGAGATGCGGCTGCAGGAGGTGATTGATGAAGTGCGCGGCAAAGGCGCCCAGGTGGTGGTGCTGCTGTCGCACAACGGCATGGACGTGGATATCAAGCTTGCGTCGCGCGTACGCGGCCTGGATGCCATCATGGGTGGCCATACGCACGATGGCATGCCCGCCCCGGTCGTAGTTTCTAACCCGGCCGGTAAAACCCTGGTTACCAACGCTGGCAGCAACGGCAAGTTCCTGGGCGTGCTCGACTTCGACGTCCGCGACGGGAAAGTGGCCGACTTCCGCTACAAGCTGCTGCCGGTGTTTTCGGATTACCTTGAACCCGATGCCGAGATGGCCGCACTGATTGAGGCCATACGCAGCCCGTTTGCCCAGAAGCTGGCCGAACCGCTGGCCGTGACCGATGAGTTGCTGTATCGCCGGGGCAATTTCAACGGTACCTTTGACCAAGTCATCCTTGACGCCCTGATGGCCGTCAAGGATGCCGAAATCGCCTTTTCTCCCGGTTTCCGCTGGGGGACCAGTTTGCTGCCGGGTGACACCATCACCATGGAACACCTGATGGATCAGACGGCCATCACTTACCCGCAAACAACGTTGACCGAAATGCCCGGCAGTCAGATCAAGGTAATTCTGGAAGACGTGGCCGATAACCTGTTCAACCCGGATCCGTATTATCAGCAGGGCGGCGATATGGTGCGTGTGGGTGGCCTGCAGTACGCCATTGACCCGCTGAAAGGTGCCGGCGAACGCATCGTGGCAATGAGCCTGAACGGCGAGCCCATTGACGCCGATAAAACCTACAAAGTGGCCGGCTGGGCGCCTGTCGCCGAAGGTGTCGAAGGCGAACCCATCTGGGATGTCGTGGCAGGCTATTTGCGCGACAAGAAAACGATTAGCAACCTGACCGTGAACCAGCCCGAAATAAAAGGTATAGACGGCAACCAGGGCATTATCTAAGGAGAGCGCATATGTGGATACGGACGCGACGACATATTCCTGCCATCGCATTTACCGCAGCATTGGCGTGCGCGGCCGGTTTTGCCACGCCTGTACAGGCCGCATCAGATACCGCTGCCGAAGCGGCCGCTCAGATCAACGTGGTGTATCACATCAATGACTCGGATGAACAGACACTACGTGGTCTGCGCAGCATGCGCAACCACCTGGATGTGGCGCCCAACACGCAGATTGTGGTGGTGGCGCATGGCGACGGCATCGACTTTCTGACGAATGACTACGATGAGGCGGACACGGTGGGCCCACTTGTGGGCGGGTTGGCATCGCGCGGCGTGGTCTTCGAGGTATGCGAAATCACCATGGCCCGCCAGGGTCTGACACATGATGATTTCCTGCTGGAAGCCGACTTTACGCCGTCGGGGGTGGCGCGCTTGGCGCAGCTTCAGGCGGAAGAAGGCTACGTGTACATCCGGCCCTGACGCCCGGGTTACCTGGATTGATTGTTGTGGGGGGAGAGTGACAAGGGCGGTCGCATGATGCGGCCGCCCCTTGTCTTGGTGTTGTTTCCCGTTTAGATGAGGCCGCCTTCTCGTCCAGGTGAAGCCACTTCGCTGTTTGAACGGGGCGAATTACCCTTTAAGCCGGGCGACTACGCATTGGGCTATCGGAGCCAATGCGCCAGGTCGTAAAAGGCGACGACGTCATCTTTACGGGTGGTGGTATTGGCCGGGATACGCGCCAACACGTCGGCCCAGGCCAGCGAGCTGATAATGGCAGAACCCTGGTCGCCGTGCGGAATCAGGCGGGGCAGGGCGTTTTTATCAAAATGGGCCTGTGCACGCAAGAACGAAATGCGCGAGCCGCTGAACTCGCGGTCGGCATCCAACGTGCCATACTGAATGGCCGGCAGCACCTGCGTACGGCCCTGCATGGTGCGTACCAGTGGCGATACCAGCAGCGCATACACCACGAACGCCGACACGGGGTTGCCAGGCAGGCAAACAATGGGTTTGTTGCGGGCATGCGCCAGCGCCACCGGTTTGCCGGGCTTCATGTTGACACGCCACATGTCCAGCGTTGCGCCCAATTGCTCGATGGTGGGCTTGACCAGGTCTTTCTCGCCCACCGAAACGCCGCCCACCGTAAGAACAAGGTCGCATTCGGCCAGTAGCGTTTCGAATGCTCGAGTGATGGACTCGGGGTTGTCATCCGCGTGCAAGGCCTTTACCGATTGCACGCCCTGACGGCGTAGCAAGGCCGTCAGCATGGGGCCATTGGAGTTGTAAATTTGCTCGGGCGCACGGGGCTGACCGGGCGCGACCAATTCGTTACCCGTCGTCAGCAGGCCCACTTTCAGCAGAGGAAATACGCTGACCTGATCGATGCCTTGCGAAGCGATCAGGGCCACGTGCGCGGCATCCAGCACGGCGCCGCGGGGAACAATTTCCGTGCCTTGCCGGACATCTTCGCCACGATAGCGAACATGCCGCCCTTTCTCGGGGGCCTCCAGGAAGAGAACCTCGTCATTTTCCTCGCGGGCGTTTTCCTGCATGATGACGGTATCGGCGCCCTCGGGCATGATGCTGCCCGTGAAGAGGCGGATAGCGTTGCCGGGTTGCAGCGCCTGCGGGGTGTCGCCGGCGTAGCAGCGTTGCTGAATGGGGAAGCGCACGTCGGGCTGATAATCGGCAAAGCGGATGGCATAGCCGTCCATGGCGCTGTTGTCGGCCGAGGGAAGGTCGAGCGTGGCCACAATGGGCGTGGCAAGAACCCGGCCGATGCAATCGGCTAACGAAACGTCTTCAGACTGGGCCGGGGCATTTGCCGCGGTAGCAAGACGGGATTGAGCAACATCGAAGTCAAGCATGTTAGTTGTATTTACCCTTATCGATAAAGCGTAGCGAAGTTGCAGGGAGCCTGTCGGCTGTCGAGCTGTTCACGGATGATGCCGTCCCAGGCCAATTTGCAGGCCCCGGTAGAACCCGGGATGCAAAAAATCAGGCGGTTGTTGGCCAACCCGGCAAACGCGTCGGATTGCACTGCCGAGCTGCCAATATCCAGATACGACAAGTGGCGGAATAGTTCGCCAAAGCCCGTGATCACCTGATCAAGCAGGGGCATTACGGCCGCTGCGGTCGATTTCTGGTGTGTAAACCCGGTGCCACCATTGGTAATAATGACCTGGATGCGCGGATCGGCAATCCAGTTGCACAGTGTCTTTCGAATTTGCCACATGTCGTTGCTGACAATGTCGCGCGCAATGCACTGATGCCCGCTGTCGGTCAGACTGTTGACCAAGTAGTCGCCCGAGGTGTCGTTCTCCGGCGTGCGCGAATCCGAGATGGTCAGAACGGCGATGTTGAGCGTGACCGAAGGCTCGTTACTGTGGTGCGATTGTTTCATAGGCGTTAATCAGTATTGTTGGCCGGCTTTCAGGACGTGGCGTTGCCCGCGTCAGCTGTCGCGCCGGTGTTGCTGGCGGTGCTTGCCGCGTCTTCAAGGGTGGCGGGGTCGGCCCAGCTAGCGGTTTTCCGGGCGTCGGATTCGCGTTGCTGAACCCAGAACTGCTTGCCGCTACTGAGCGTTTCGCGCTTCCAGAACGGAGCCCGTGTCTTGAGGGTGTCGATGATGAATTCGGCGGCGCGAAAAGCTTGCCCACGGTGGGCACTGGCAACCCCGACATAAACAATTTGTTCTTTGTGGTGCAGTTCGCCGACACGGTGTACGACCTTGCAATCAAGGATATCCCAGCGCTGCTTGGCAGTTTCGCAAAGCTGCGTAATTTCCCGCTCGCACATCCCGGGGTAGTGTTCAAGAAACAATGTGTGGGTGGGGGCGTCGGGCGCGTAGTCGCGCACGTAGCCGATAAACGTGACGATGGCCCCCGCTTTGCCTGCGGTATCGTCGCGCAGTTGCGCCGTCAGGGCGGCCGCGTCGAAGTCGTGCTCTTGAACGGTGACCATGGCGGCGGTGTTTTCTTGAACAATACCCATGTCAGCCTCCGGTAACGGGTTCGAAGACGGCAACCTCATCGCCCGGATGGATGACGCTGTCGTGGGGCGCATGGTGCTGGTTGATGGCAAGCTTCAGCCGAGCAACGGGCGCCAGCTGCGGGTAGCGAACCTCGAGCCTGGACAACCATTCAGCGGCGCTGATGGGCGCGTCAATCGTCCAGTTTTCTTCGCGTTGGCGGGTAAGCTCGGCAACTTGCGCGAAATAGAGCACCTTAATCGTTTTGCCAGTCACCGCTTTTACCTCCGGATTTGAACCGCAATTTGATCTGTTCAATAACAATGCCCTTGTCGGCCGCCTTGCACATATCGTAGATGGTCAAGGCCGCCACGCTGCAGGCCGTCATGGCCTCCATTTCGACACCGGTTTTATAGTCGGTGCGGCAGGTGGCCACCACTTCAATGCTGTGGTCGGCGTCGTTGGGGATGAAGTCGACCCCCACGAAACTGAGGGGTAAGCTGTGGCACAGCGGGATCAGTTCGGCGCAGCGCTTCGCGGCAAGAACGCCGGCGATGCGGGCGGTATTCAGTACCTCACCTTTGGTGTTGTCGGATGCGTGCAACAAGCGGTAGGCGTGTTCGCCCATGTGGACGCGACCGCGGGCTTCGGCCACGCGCGCCGTCGTAGACTTTGAGCTGACGTCGACCATCCGCACCTGACCGGATTCATCAAGGTGAGTAAGAACGGATTCAACCATGGTTGGATAACCCTGTGGGACAATAGAAGATGCAGGCGATCTGCACGTAAAAAAACCGAATAGATGTATGTTGGATACACGCACGAGCTGTGCGGCAATCACCTGCTAACATCGTATCATTGTGGCCCCGTTTCGTGCGAGACTCGCAGTCTGTCGTTTTTTCCCCGTTTCATTTTTTTCCGGAGAATATTATGTCTATCCAGATTGGCGAGCGCATACCTGATGCGCCTCTTGGTGAGTTTATCGAAGTAGAAACTGAAGGGTGTGCGGTCGGCCCCACCACCCACTCGGCGGCCGAGTTGGCCAAAGGCAAGCGCGTGGTGCTATTTGCCGTTCCCGGCGCGTTCACCCCCACATGTTCCGAGAAACACCTTCCCGGCTACCTCGAGCAGCACGATGCGCTCAAGAGCAAGGGCATTGACGAGATCTGGTGCGTCGCCGTCAACGACGCCTTCGTCATGGGTGCCTGGGGGCGCGATCACAATGTACAGGGGCGTATTCGTATGCTGGCCGATGGCAGCGGAGAATTCACCAAAGCTATGGGTCTGGAACTTGACCTGACTGCACGCGGCCTCGGCGTTCGTTCGCAACGCTACTCGGCGCTCATTGAAGACGGTGTGGTGCGTCAACTCAATGTGGACGAGGCCGGCAAGCTGGATGTCAGCGCTGCAAGTACCATGCTGGCAAGCGTGTAGCGCCTCCGTCTCGTCACGGTACCAAACCCGGTACACCGGGATCACTGCAGCAAGGGCCGGTTTGTACCGGCCCGGTTTTTGGCAATCAGGGTGTTCGATGCGTAATACTGTTGGTGCGTTTTTTTCGTTGTATTTGGCCACCTTGGTGTTGCTCACCGGCTCCGGCCTGTTTAACACCTACATGGGGCTGCGGCTTACCGCCCAGAGCGTGTCCGAAAGTTGGGTGGGTGCACTGATTGCCATTTATTATCTGGGACTCGTTTTCGGGGCCCGTCAAGGCCACAAGCTGATCATTGGGGTGGGCCATATCCGCGCCTATGCGGCCAGTGCCGCCTTTGTCACGGTGGCCATCCTTTTGCAGATTCTCGTCGACAGCCTGTGGGTATGGCTGGCCTTGCGTTTTCTGGCGGGTCTGGCCATGGTAACGCAGTTCATGGTGATCGAAAGCTGGCTTAATGAGCAAACTGAAAACCACAACCGGGGGGTCGTATTTGCGTTCTACATGCTGGTTTCCGGCCTCGGAACCGTTTTGGGACAATTGTCGCTAACCGGGTTCCCTCGGCTTGATTACGAGCCACTGGTATTTGTGAGCATGTGTTTTGTGCTAAGCCTGGTGCCGGTAACGCTTACCCGGCGCATTCACCCGGCCCTGCAAGTGCCGGCGCCCCTGGCGCTGCGCTATTTTGTGGCAAAAGTGCCCATGTCCATCGCCACCTTGTTCGTTGCGGGGCTCATGACGGGCTCGTTTTATGGCCTGGCGCCCGTATATGCGCTGAAACAGGGGTTGTCCAACAGCCAGGCTGCGTTATTTGTTGCGGCGGCCGTGGCGGCCGGCTTGGCCTCGCAGTGGCCTTTGGGCTGGCTGGCCGATCGCATAAACCGGGTCTCCATGATCCGCGTCAACGCACTGGTTTTATTGTTTGTGGCCTTGCCGCTGTGGGGGTGGTTCCAGTTTCCATTCTGGGTGCTGGTGCTGCTTGCCGCATTGTTGGGAATGCTGCAATTCACCCTCTACCCTTTAGCCACGGCCTTTGCCAACGATAATGTCGAGCCCGAGCGGCGTGTGGGCCTTAGCGCAGTGGGCTATATCGTATATGGCTTGGGGGCATGTGTGGGCCCGTTTGTGGCCGGTTTTCTGATGCGCCACTTCGCCAGTGGCGTCTATTTTGTTTTTGTGTCGGTGTGCGCGGTGGTAGTTATCGTGTTTGTACGGCCTCGCAAGGTTAAAGGCGATCACGTCAGCGAAGACGCCCCGACTGAATTTGTGCCTATGTATGACAGCCTTCAAACGTCGAACGTTGCGGCCGTACTTGATCCGCGGGTGGATACCGACATTGATATTTCACACGAATCCCCGGAAGACCCGGAGTTCATGGCGGAAATCGATGCTGCCAAGGCCGGGCACGACAGCACGGACGATACGTCGGATTCCCCCGCTGGCGATACGACGCCCCCAAGTAGCGGCACGGTGCCAGAGGGAGCCGACACGACGGCGCCATCTAACGATACCGTGCCACCATCGGAAAAAGGCAAATCGTAGCCGGTGGCGGCGGGTCAGCGCGGAATCAACAGCACAATCGCCAGAATCGCCAAGGCAATACCTGCTATGTTGTACAGGCTCAGCCGCTCTTTGAAGAAGCCGGCGCCTACCAGAGTACCCAGCGAGATCACGCCGATATTCATGGCCGAGAACACCAGCGTGGGGTTTTCAGGAAAGCGCTGGTGGGCACTGACGTAAAAGTAGATGTTGCCAAAGTTAAGCAGCCCCAGCAACACGCCAGCCTTGAGGCTTGTTGCGTTCCATGCTGTGCGGCGTGCGAACAACCATGAAAAGATCACCACACCGGCCAAAACGAATGTGACCAACAGGCTGTTGGCAAAGCCTGCGCCGCTTTTGGCGAGCTGCTTGAACAGGATGTCAATCACCCCATAGCCGACCCACACGCACAACAGGTAGAACACAACCTGAAGGGCTGTGGACGTGTCATTACCGTTGCCGTTACCATTGCCATTTCCGTGGGTGTCGCCCATGTTGTGGCTGATGCGCTCGGTGCTGAGGGCCCAATGGTTGCCCGCGCCATGGGTGCTGGCTTCTATTTGGGTGTTGGGGACACGCCGCCGAACCAACAGCAATACCAGCGCCAGCAGGGCAAGCACAATCCCGGCCCCCTTCCAGCCGGACAAGGTCTCGCCAAACACCACGAATGACGCCAACAGCGGGATGAACAGCGACAGGCGCTGCGCGGCGTCGCTGAGGACAATACCCGCGTGTCGCACGGCCCCGGCCATCGCAATGAAGATGGTGGGCAGCAGCAGGCCAAGCGCAATCAGCACCCACCACGGCGTAGCCTGGGTAAGCAGCGAGGCGGGGGTAGGCCGGAACAGCAGCACGCACAAGGTGCTGGCCACCACGTAATTCATGGCAATGGCCTGTGCGACATCAATGCGATGGCTGCGCGCTACCTTCAGCAGAACGGACACCGCCACCGAGCAACTGATACTGAGAACCAGAGTATGCATGAAGTCAGCCTTCCTGCGCGGACAGCCCCAGGCGCTCAAGCAGCTGCCGGTCTTTGTTGGCCTCGGGGTTTGGGGTGGTCAGCAGCTGGTCGCCGTAGAAAATGGAATTGGCGCCGGCAAAGAAGCACAGTGCCTGCAGGCTGTCGTCCATGGCTTCACGGCCTGCCGACAGCCGAACCATGGCCTTGGGCATGGTAATACGGGCGACTGCGATCGTACGTACAAATTCAAAGGGATCCAGATCGGGCGTGTCGGCCAGGGGTGTGCCGGCGACTTTGACCAGATTGTTGACGGGGACGGATTCTGGGTAAGGGCGCATGTTGGCCAGTTGGGCGATCAAGCCTGCTCGCACCCTGCGCGACTCACCCATGCCGACGATGCCGCCGCAGCATACTTTTAGATTGGCATCGCGTACCCGCTCCAACGTATCGATGCGGTCTTGCCACGTCCGGGTGGAAATGATGGTGCCGTAGAACTCCGGAGAGGTATCCAGGTTGTGGTTGTAAAAGTCCAGCCCGGCATCTTTCAGCGTTTCGGCCTGGCCAGGTTTCAGCATGCCCAGCGTGACACAGGTTTCCATTCCGAGGTCTTTGACTGCCTTCACCATTTCGGCCACGTCGTCGAGCTGGCGCGCCGTTGGAGAGCGCCATGCCGCACCCATGCAAAAACGTTTTGCGCCATTGGCCTTTGCCTGCTTGGCTGCCGCAATAACCTCATCCAGTGGCATCAGCGGCTCGCGCTCGAGATCCGTGTTGTGATGCGCCGACTGCGGGCAATAGGCGCAGTCTTCGGGGCAGGCACCGGTCTTGATGGAAAGCAGGGTGGATAACTGAATTTTTGAGGGATCGTGATGAGAGCGGTGTACAGTCTGGGCTTGATAGATCAAGTCCAGAAAAGGCAGTTCGTATAAGGCAACAATCCGGTCGATGTCCCAGCCTGTGGAGGCCGTGTTCGACGTGTTCTGCTTTGCGTTGTCAGCGAGTTCGGGATGATGTACGGCCGTGTCCGGTGCCGTTGAATGTAGTGTCAGAGTCATAAAGCGAGCGTGCGTAGGAAATTGGTCGATTCGGTGAGCCGCCCGAGGGGCCGGCCGGGACCTGAATAGTACGCATCGCGAAAGGGCGCCGCAATCCCTAACTGCGCCTAACATTCGCTAATTTGACGCCAATTTCTTTTATTTTTGTCTAATTTGGCGTTATGTGCGGCGAATATGCTGACAAATTTTTATAATTCTGTTGCGCAGTGTGGTTGTGTCTTTTTGTGACTAATGGCCCCGCTTGCCGAGGCGAGAAAGCAATAATAGGGCCAAAATCGCGCCATAGATTGCTGGCTCGGCGAAATCATTCTTGCCCGAACGGACCAGCCAGAAATGCCATACTGACAGCGCCCCGATGGCGTATACGGAACGGTGCAGCGCCTGCCAGTTCGAGCCCAGTCGCCGCATCCAGCCACGTGTGGAGGTGAAGGCAAGGGCAAGCATCGGAACGGTGGCAATGGCCCCAATAGTAATGAAGGTGCGTTCGGTGATGTCTTGCCACATGCTTGGCAGCGACGCGTTGCGCTCCCAAAGCCCCCAGCCCGCAATGTGCAACGCCGTGTAGAAAAAAGAAAATAGCCCCAGCATGCGGCGTAGCCCGATAAGTGCGGGCTGCCCCAAGAGCCGCCGCGCAGGGGTGACTGCCAAAGTGACCAACAATAGCACCAAGGCCCAGAGACCCGATGACAAAATCAAAAACTGTGGCGGGTTGGCGGTCAAATTGTTGTTATACCCCAGCCATATCCAGCGCAGCAGCGGCCCCAGGCACAGTAGAAATACCAGCGGCTTGACGCGTCGGATGTGTGCTGGCGACCAGCGGGCGGAGCGGGCGCCGTGGGCGGCAGGCCGGTTTGTCATGGCCGACGCCGCCTAGTAATACCGGGCAAGATCCATGCCTGCGTACAGCGAGGCAACGGCTTCTCCGTAGCCGTTGAACATCTGAGTCGGGGTGCGGGGTCCAAACAGCCGGCCGCCAATACGCCTCTCGGTTGCCTGGCTCCACCGAGGGTGCGGCACCTCCGGGTTCACGTTGGCGTAAAAACCGTACTCGTGGGGTGCGGCCTTGACCCAACTTGTTTGTGGCTCATCGCTGCGCAGGCGAATCGTCACAATTGACTTGCCTGACTTGAAGCCATATTTCCACGGCACCGCCACCCGCATGGGGGCCCCATTTTGGTTAGGCAGCAATTTGCCGTACACCCCAAACACCAGCATGGTCAGCGGATGCATGGCCTCGTCCAGTCGCAGGCCCTCGGTATAGGGCCAATCCAATATGGGGCGCCTGACACCGGGCATATGGTTAGGCCCCTGTTGTGCCGTGATGAATTCAACATATTTGGCGTTGCCGGTGGGCTGCACATCGTTCAGCACGTGGGAAAGCGAATAGCCAATCCACGGGATCACCATTGACCAGCCCTCTACACAACGCAGGCGATAAATGCGCTCTTCCATGGCGGCCAGCTTACGCAAATCGTCAATGTCATATGTGCGTGGATGCAACACCTCGCCCTCGACGCGTACCGTCCACGGTTCGGTTTCCATGCGGTGTGCGCGTCGTTCGGGGTCGCTTTTGTCGGTACCAAACTCGTAGAAATTGTTGTACGAGATGACGTCTTCTTCGGCCGTCAGGGTTTCGTCGACGCTGAGTTGGGCATTGCGGGTGGCGGGCAGTACCGCGCGATTATTCTCTGCTTTGGCGGCATAGGCGGCCGTCCCTAGCGAGCCTGTCCCGACCGCCAGTGCCGTCAGGCCGGCACGCTGCAGCCATTCACGGCGTGTCGTCCAAAGATGTTCGTCGGTGATCTCCGACGGGAGAATGCGGGGAAGGGGGGTATGACGCATGATGTTGCCATCCAAAAAGTGCAGACGCTGGCCAACGGCGGCGCTGGTGTTTGGCTTGCATGAAGCTGTGACAGCGGTGTTGATTTTTAGTTCCGTCGGCATCGCGAAACGCATGTCCACCGCTTAATGGTAAATCGCCTGGGGCAACCATAGTGACAAAGGAACCACCATCACTACAATCGCCAGCCGAATTACGTCCACCACAAAGAATGGCAGGATGCCCTTGAAGATGGTGCCAGTGTTGATCTCTTTAAGAACGCTGCTTAATACAAATACGTTCATTCCGACGGGAGGGGTGATCAAGCTGATTTCGGTAACCACAACCACGACAATACCAAACCATACCAAGTCGAAGCCCAGGTCGGCCACGACAGGGTAAAACACGGGCACGGTCAGCAACAACATGGACATGCTTTCCAGCACCATCCCCAACACAATGTAGATCAGCAGCATGACAACAATCACCGCCATGGGGCTGATGTCAAAGCCTTGTACAACGTTGACCATCATGCTTGGCAAGCCCGCCCGATTGATGAAGTCCGAGAAGATGAAAGCCCCGATTACGATCGCGAAAATAGTGGCTGATGTCTTGGCAGATGCCACCAAGGTTTCAAACAGCGCCGCCCACGTAAACGTGCGCCGCAGCAGGGCAATCAAGAAAGCGCCGCCCGCGCCAATCCCGGCGGCTTCGGTAGGTGTGAACACGCCCAGGTAGATACCGCCCATCACCAGTAGAAACAGGCCAAGAATGTCGCGCACACCCATGAGTGCGCGGATGCGTTCTCGCCATTGCATGCGCTCGCCAGCCGGGCCAGCGGCCGGGTTTCGCCACACCACATATTTGACGGCAAACAAGTACAGCAGCATGCCCAGAATACCCGGAAACAGGCCGGCCGCAAAAAGGTCGCGAATGCTGGTTTCGGTTAACAAACCATAAATGATCAAGGCAATACTGGGTGGTATCAGGATGCCCAGTGTGCCGCCGGCAGCGATTGAAGCGGAAGCGAGTGAGTCGGAATAGCCGTATTGCTTCATGGGTGGCATGGCCACTTTTGCCATGGTGGCCGCGGTGGCCAGGCTAGATCCGCACACGGCAGAAAACCCGGCACACGCCGCTACAGTTGTCATGGCAAGGCCGCCTTTCTGGTGGCCCAGAAAGGCATAGGATGCGTTATAGAGCTCGCGCGACAGGCCAGAGCGCGTGATCAGATTCCCCATCAGGATGAACAGGGGAATAATCGACAGCCCGTAGCTTTGCGCGGTGTCAATGACACGGTTGGCGGCCATGGAAAGTGGCACATTCCATCGAAATGTGCTCAATGTGTCCACGCTCAGGCCATTCAGAAGGGCAAAGCCGAAGAAGCCGACCAGGGCCATGGCAAAGGCAATGGGAACGCGCAACAGCAGAATCATGACAAGCAGAACAGCAAATCCGGTCAGGATGATGCTCATGGGCGACGGCCTTCGTTGTTGTTGTTGTTGTTGTTGTTGTTGTTGTTGGTGTTGTTGGTGTTGGTGTTGTTGTTGGTGTTGGTGTTGTTGGTGTTGTTGGTGTTGTTGGTGTTGTTGGTGTTGTTGTTGTTGTTGTTGTTGTTGTTGTTGTTGTTGTTGGT
>JAJUIY010000279.1 GCA_029267415.1 Alcaligenaceae bacterium | reverse complement strand
TGGCTGGCCTGGGCATCGGCCGCATGGGGGGACTACTGGATCATGCGTGTCGAGGGCGACTATGAATACTCGCTGGTGGGCACGCCGGACCGCAAATACCTGTGGGTACTGTCACGCCAACAGCAGGCCGACCCCATGGTGGTGCAACGTCTGCTGGACTACGCCGAGACGCAGGGCTTTGACACCGACCAGGTGCTGGCAACTCGTTAACCAAACAACCTTGGCCGTACGGCTGATAGGGCCTTCCGGCCGGTTTCCAACAGCTTTCCCCAAGGTTATTCACATTTTTTGGGGATAACCTTGGCATGCTGTACGGTTGTGCATACGCGCAAAAATTGTATATGGTTGAACCCGTTCGCGCCTGACAAAATAGGGCGGACGCTGGTTTCGGCCGGCTCATAATCACAACATTACACGTGCGTGGATACGCCTGGTGTCACGGTCAGATACGTGCGGGGGTAACCAACGCAAGCAACGGGAGACAACAATGCGCCTGCTCATGGCCATGCTCAAGCACGAAACCAATACCTTCTCGCCGGTGGCCACACCTTTCGAGCGCTTTTTCAAATACGACACCCGTGTGCACGCCGGCGACATTGCCGTGCAAGCGTATGAAGGCACAGGTAGTGGCCTGGGCGGTTTTATTGACGTGGCGCGCGAGGTTGGTGCTGATTTTGATATTGCGCTGGCGGCGGAATCGTGGCCCAGCGGTCCGGCTACCCACGATACCTACGAGCGCCTGATTTCCTACATTCTTGACGCTGTACAGCAAGGCGGTTACGACGCCATTTTGCTGGATCTGCACGGTGCCATGGTAACGACCGGTACTGAAGACGGCGAGGGCACGCTGCTTGGCCGCATTCGCGACATTGACCCCGACATCCCCATTGGTGTCACGCTGGATATGCACACTAACCTGTACGAAGAGATGGTGCGGCACGCCACGGTGTTGACGGGCTACCACACGTACCCGCATGTGGATATGGCCGACGCGGGCCGGCGCTGTGCCCAGCTTATCGTGCGCACCGTACGCGGTGAAATCAACCCCGTGATGGCGTGGGGGTTGAAGCCAATGATGCCGCATGTGATGCGCCAAGGCACGCATGCCGAACCCAACAAATCCCTGCAGGCGCGGTGCATTGAGCTTGAACAGGGCCAGGCATTGGCCGCGTCGTTATTTGTGGGCTTCCCCAATGCGGATATCCACAACACGGGGCTGGGCGTGGTGGTGTGCACGGATGGCAAGGCCGACGAGGCCAACAGCCTGTGCAACGACTTGCTGGAGCGCGCCTGGCAGGTGCGTAAAGATTTTGTGTTCGATATCGAGCCGCTTGAGCAATCCGTGGCACGGGCGCGCAGCATCCAGGATGGCCCGGTGGTGATGCTGGACCATTACGATAACAGCGCGTCCGGCGGCACCATGGACACCACCGCCGTATTGGCCGAGGTATTGCGCCAGGGCCTGCAAAACGCCGTGTTCTACGCCATTTACGACCCCGAATCTGTACAGCAAGCCATTGCCGCCGGGGTGGGCAACACGGTAACGCTTCAGTTGGGCGGCAAGACACCCATGCCGGCCTTGTCTGAACCCAGCCCCTCGCTACAGGTCACCGCGCGCGTCAAGCTGATTTCGGACGGCCGCTACCGCAACCGCGGGCCCATGTATGCCGGTGTCGAAAACAACACCGGGCCCACCGTGGTATTGGACGCCGGCGGGGTAGAGATTATCCTGATTTCCGAGCACCAGGAACCGTGGGACCTGAACGCACTGATGTCCGTGGGCATCGATCCCTGGAGCAAGCACTACATTATTCTGAAAAGCCGCGTGCACTGGCGCGCCGGCTATGGTGACCTGGCCCGCCATGTCATCGAATGCGCCGGCTTGGGCGTATGTACGTCGGATTATTCGCAGCTTAAATTCCAGAACGTCCGCCGCCCGATTTATCCGCTGGATGACTTGTAATAGAGGTGGCGGCTGCACCGCCAGCCATGTCAGCGATGGCTGCCTCGTTGCGCCGCGGCCATATCGCAGCGATGCTTGCCACGTCGCGCCGGTTTTGCACGTTCAGCCAGGCCGCGCCGTGGTTGCGACACCGTCAGGGGCAAGTTCTCCCGCCAACAGGCGGTCAAAAAACGCCCACAGTTTAGGTTCGTGGGCGTAGCCAACGTG
>JAJUIY010000218.1 GCA_029267415.1 Alcaligenaceae bacterium | reverse complement strand
CCGTTACCCAAATGCGCCACAATAACGCGCCCCCTGGCCGCCTCGCCGACGCGCTCCTTCAGCACATGGGCGATGTATTCGTAGGAAAGCCCATGAAAGCCGTAGCGTCGCATGCCTTGCTCCCAGTGTTCCCAGGGCAATGGCAATAACTGCTCTACCTGCGGCAAACTGCGGTGGAATGCCGTGTCAAAGCAGGCAAACTGTGGAATAGCCGGATTGGACGCCAGCAAGGCATCCACCGCTTCCAGTGCGAAAGGCTGGTGCAACGGGGCCAGGGGAATATAGCTGCGCAAATCGGCCAGCACGTCAGCATCAATATGCACGGGCTGGAAGTATTTGGCCCCGCCATGCACCACGCGGTGCACCACTGCGTCGAGCGCCCGGCCATGCAGGCGCGTTTGCACCGTTGCACGGATGACGTCCAGCGCGGAAAAATATGGACGTTGCAGGTCCAGCGTGATCGCCTCGGCGACCTGCCCCGACACCTGATGCGTGGGCGACGGGCTGCCAATTTCCTCGACCTTGCCCGACCACTGAGACTGACGCGGGATGCGGCCTTCATGGGTTTCGAACAAGGCATACTTGATGCTGGAAGAGCCACAGTTGAGCACCAAAAGCAAACTGGATTCACCCGCCACAATTATTCCTTATGACAACGTTATTGACACGTGGCCTGCACGCAAACGCGACATTGCCCACCGAGAATTGCCTGAAGCTGATAGCATAACCGAGGGGCCCGGCCCGGCATTGACGCAAGTCAAGCCCGACCCAGTCTGAAGAATCAGACGCAACACCGGCGCACCCTTTACCTTCACTGGGCCACATCGCCCGGCACCCTTAACCAATAAAACAATTTCAACCCCGCGCTGCACCCCGGAGCCGTCCATCGATGTCCTCGTCCCCGACACCCACAACACAAGAAGCTGACCCGCTTTCCAGTACCGTCCCTGCCCCGTTGATGAGCGAACTGAAAGTAACCCTTATCGGCGCGCTGCTAATTGCAGTGGGGCCCGTTTCCATGGTGCTGTACACGCCCGCTTTACCGGACATTGTGCGGTATTTTGGCACCACCGGTGCCATGGTGCAGATGACCGTAACCTTGTATTTTGGCGGGTTTGCGCTTACGCAACTGATTTGTGGCCCTATCTCGGACGCCATTGGTCGCCGCCCGGTAATCCTCACTTTCATGAGCATTTACCTGGTGTCTTGCATCATGGTCTTACTGGCAGAAAGCATCGAAGTGATGCTGGCTGCGCGTTTTCTGCAAGGGGTAGGTGCAGCAGCGGGCATGGCCATTGCGCGCGCCATTGTGCGCGATGTGTTCACCGACGCGCGTGCGGTAAGAATCATGAATCTGATGGGCCTATTTATCGCCATTGCCCCGGCCGCGGCCCCGGCACTGGGCGGGCTGACGATTGAATTTGCTCCGTGGAAAACCCTGTTCGCACTGATGGCCATCATGGGTGTGGGCGTGATAGGCGTCACGATTTTCTCGCTGCGTGAAACCATCACACGTGACGTATCGCGTTTGCGCCCTCGCGCGCTGCTTGCATCCTACCGAACACTGCTGACGACGCCGTATTTCATGCTGGCCAGCCTGGTGGTTGCCTTGTCGATCGGTGCCGTTTACATGCTGGCAACTGTGCTGCCCTTCATTTTGATGGTGCGGGTTGGCCTGTCTCCCACCGCGTACGGGTTAAGCCAGATCTTGCAGGCCGGGGCCTACATTTTGGGCGCACTCGCCGTGCAAACCCTGCTTCCCCGGCGGGGCGCCGACGCGCTCGTACCCATCGGGCTTGCCGTGGTGATCGCCGGCTGTATCGCACTGGTAGCGCTGATCGCATTGTTCGGCCCCACCTTCCTGACGGTAATGTTACCCATCGCCGTGTATTCGTTTGGTATCGCCTTCATCATGCCGTCCATGCTGACCAATTCGTTGATGCCCTTTCCGTCGATGGCGGGTGCGGCATCCGCACTGACCGCGTTTTTGCAGATGGCGGCAGGGCTCATAAGCAGCGCATTGGCGGCAGCCTTTGCCAATCCCACCGTGTCGCTGGCGGTGCTGATGCCAGCCATGGGCGTCGCCTCGGCACTGTGCTGGCTGTATTGGCGTCGCTTGCCCGCGCCGGGCCTTACAATAAAGACATGAGGGAAGAAAATGTCTGTCCATTAACCACAGAGGCGAGCTCATGCAAGAAAACGTCACGTCCGATCACGCAAGCACCGCAACGACACGCACCGCACGCACGGCGCTGGTTACCGGCGGCACCACGGGCCTTGGCCACGCCATAGCCCGTCGTCTTCAAGATGCCGGCCATACCGTATTGGTTACCTGGCATGCCGGACACGGCAAAAACATTGACGACTGGATAAGTACCCAAAAGGCGCAGGGCTACACCTTCCGGGCTTTTCCGGTGGATGTGTCCGATTACGACTCGTGCCAGGAATTGGCCCGCCAAATTCAAGATGCTGGATACCAGGTGGATATCTTGATCAATAACGCCGGCATCACACGTGACCGCACACTGCGGAAAATGGACAAAGAAAGCTGGAACGCCGTGCTACGCACCAACCTGGATTCGGTTTTTAATATGACCGTACCGTTTCTTGATGGCATGACCGAGCGTGGCTGGGGCCGCATCGTGAACATTTCGTCGGTTAACGGCAGCAAGGGCCAATTTGGGCAGGCCAACTATGCGGCCTCCAAGGCGGGCATTCACGGGTTTACCAAGTCGCTGGCACTTGAGGTTGCCCGCAAAGGTGTCACGGTTAATACCGTATCTCCGGGTTACCTGGATACTGCCATGGTGGCCGCCGTCCCCAAGGATGTGATGGAAACACACATACTTTCGCAGATTCCCGTCGGGCGACTGGGCCAGCCTGACGAAGTAGCCGCGCTGGTCCAGTTTATTTGCAGCGACGACGCCGGGTTCATGACGGGCAGCAATGTGGCCATGAACGGCGGCCAGCATATGTACTGATACCATCATGCACCATGAAGCCGAGCTGATACGTTTTCTGTTGACTGACCCCGCCGCCGCCCCCAACGAGCAGATCCATGGCGGACCCGACGCGGTGGTGCATGAAACGCACACCTCAATTGTGGTGGCGACCGGCCAGCATGCGTACAAACTGAAACGTTCAATACGGCTTCCCTACCTTGATTTTTCTACACCCAAGCTGCGCGAACAGGTATGCCAGCGCGAACTTGAGCTGAACCGGCGCACCGCACCCGACCTTTACCTTGCTGCCCCACGCATCACCCGAGGCCCACAGGGCCATCTTGCCCTGGACGGCCCGGGCAGCCATGAGGATACCGTTGTGCTGATGCGGCGTTTTGCCGGCAGCGACGTTTTGGACAGCTTGGCCCGGCACGGGCGCCTGACGCCTGCGCTGATGACGCCGCTAGCGCGTCTGCTGGCCGCATTTCACGCCAGTGCAAAGGTAAGTGACGATGCCGAAGGCGCCGCCCGCGTTCTGGCCATTTTGGACCTTAATGCCCAGTCAGAAGCCGGCACCGCAGAAATCCTGGGCAACCCCCAAGCACTGAAACTG
>JAJUIY010000190.1 GCA_029267415.1 Alcaligenaceae bacterium | reverse complement strand
GGGGTAGAAGGCCGTGGACGACGACGGGATGGGGCCGGTGGCCGGCTTACCAAAGCCGTACAAGAAGTTTTCGCAGAAGAATTCAATATCCAACGCACGCACAATGGCTTCGCGCACCCGGTGGTCAGCCAGTTCTTTGCGGCGGAAGTTGAACTCGATGGTGTTCATGGCCGCGTTGCTTTCGTTACCTTTGGTGGAGACCACCAGGTTTTCATCGTGACGCAGGCGATCCAGGTCGGCCAGGGCCAGTGACGAATACGGGCTCAGCTGAACTTGGCCAGACTCAACCGCCGCCGCAGCGGCCGCCTTGTCCGGGATAATGCGCCAGATGATTTGGTCAAGATAGGGCAGGTCGTCGCGCCAGTAGTTGGGGTTGCGTTCGGCAATAATGTATTGGCCGCGCTCGTATTCTTTGAACATAAACGGGCCGGTACCGATGGGCGCGGTGTTGGCCGGGTTTTCCAGCACATTCGTGCCTTCGTAGATATGGCGCGGGGCGACGTAACCCAGGTCAGCCAAGGCACGCAACAGCAAGTCCATGGGCATGGGGCGCGAGTAACGGAAGACCGCCGTGTGCTCGTCGGGCGTATCAACCGCCTCAAGGTACAGCTGCAGCGCCGTGCTGTAGTTCAGGTGCTGCTTCCACATTTCCATGGCCGTGTACTGGACGTCGGCCGACGTAAATGGCTTGCCGTCGTGCCAGGTGACACCCTTGCGCAGGTGGAAGGTGATGGTAAGGCCATCCGGCGTGGACTCCCACGATTCGGCCAGCATGGGGTCGGCTTCGCCCTCGGCGTTCAAGTCGACCAGTGGCTCCATAATTTTGGACGCAACCAGATATACCCCGGTGGACGCGCGCAAGGCCGGGTTCAGAATGCGCTGCTCGGCGTTCATGTGTACGGTCAGCGTGCCCCCGCGACGAGGTGACCCCTGGCTGTGGGTTTCAGGCTGCTCTTGTGCGTACAACATCCCGGGGAACACGCTTCCCAGGGCCAAAGCAGATCCTGACAACAGGAAACCGCGGCGAGATATGGACATGGTCGTCTCCAAATTCTTCAAAAATAAAGCCGGACCGACAACCCCGGTCCGGACTCTGAACATTTACGCTTGCTCGAACACCAGCATGACGCCGGTGGCCCGTTGAGCCGGTACAGTAACGTGATTAGCCTGTACCAAGGCCTGTGGCCCCACATGACGCGCAACGGCGTCGAGACTGCGGGCACGCAACACCAATGCGGCGGCGCCCTCGGTGGGTAAGGCAGCATTGTCGTCGATATTATGACGGCTTGAAAACAAACTTTTAGTCATATACATAAAATACGCCCGCCCCGGGCCACTGTCGACACGGTAGCTGCCATCCTCAAGCGGCTGGGCCGTGCTGTCGATCAGGTGCGCCATGTGGTGGGCGGCGTCTTGCGGGTCTTGGGCGATGATTTCAACATAGTTTATGCCGCAGGCTGTATTGGGGTGTTCCAGCAGTTCGGGGATCCACACTGTGTCAGGCGTGCGATGCTGACAGGCAAAAATACGCATGCCGGCCGGGGTTTCGGACACCGGCCAATGGAATACGCTGAAGGCGGCTTCGCCCTGCCCGCCACCGGGCAAATCAACGGGGCGGCTGAAATCAATGGGGCCCCGCGACGCAAAACCGCGTTGCTTTAAGGCATCGGCCCCCAGCGCCGCGTTACTGGTGCGAAAAGCAAAACGCTCCAGGCCTTCGCCCCGGCTTTCAATGAACTCGCGCGTGGGCGCGTTGTGCTCGGTAGGCGTCAAAATGCCCAATAGCTCGATGTAGTCGTCATCCAGCATGATGGTGTGGTTGCCCGAGCCCAGATGCGCACTGTGCACCCCGCGTGGCGACACCACAAACCCAAGGTCGCGCCATTGCTGCGCGGCCGTGTCCAAATCGTCGGTGGCAATCACTACGTGATCCAAGCCTTCCAGTGTGGCTAGCATATGTTCTGTCTCCTGTCGGTAACCGGCCATTGCGGCCCGGCGCGATGCATTGCTTACTTAAATTTCCTGTTTATCCAGACGGCGGTATTGCACCAGCATGAGGGGCGCCACGCGACGTGCCACACTGTGCAAAGGCAGCGGTTTGGGGTCGGTAAGCGGAAAGGCTAATTCATTTTCAGCGGCGCCCGTTACCGCCTTGGAAAATTCGCGCCCCAGTGCCACCGACAAGCCCACTGCCCGGCCGTTACAGCCGGCCCATGCCCAGGCATCCGGCCCAAGACGGTGGAAGCGTGGCGTGAAATCATTGGTCATGCCGACGTAGCCATTCCAGACATAATCGAAGGTGACCGGCCCCAACGCCGGCCACAAACGCTGCAAACGCTTGCCCACGTAGTGTTTCAAGCGTTCGACACGGTTATAAGGCAGCAACATATTGCCGCCGGTAATCAGGCGATTGCGGGCGTCCGGCCGGAAAAAATACAGCTCGCGATGGGTATCAGAGACGGCATGACGACCGGGAATCACGGCGGCACGCTCGGCTTCAGTTAGCGGCCGGGTGGCCATTTGCCACGAGAGCACGGGCACCACCTCGCGCGCCACGTTGGGCGCCAGGCCGGGCGCAAACTCGCCCGTGTACGCGTTAGAGGCCAGCACCAGCGCGCGCGCCCTTACCTGCCCACTGGCAGTATTGACCACCCACCGGTTGTCTTGGCGCTGGAAATGCAGAGCCGGCGAGCGCACATAAATTCGGCCACCCAGGTCCAGCACGGTTTGCGCCAAGCCACGGGCCAGCGCCAGCGGGTTAACGTGCCCGCCGGTACGGTTAAGAAATGCGCCATGCCAGGCATCGGAGCCGGTCAGCGCGCGCGTGGCGTCGCGATCAAGCAGTTCGACATCGGCCCCGCGTTCGCCCCATTGGCGGACACGGCGCTCGGCAATCTTGATGCGGCCAGGGGAATGTACCGGCTGAAACCAGCCGGTTTGCTCGGCCTCGGCCTGAATGTTGTGTTCGCGCACCGTATCGAACAGGATAGAGGCGCAATCGCGAATAAGGTGCACCAGCCGCTCGCCGGCCTCACCAAAACGGGACTCAAGCTCGTCCGGATCGGGCCGCGATAGCGTAGGGATAACCTGACCATTATTACGGCCTGAACCGCCATAGCCCGGCTCGGCTGCCTCCAGCACCGCCACATCAACGCCGCGCTTGCGCAGGTTTAGCGCCGTCGACAGCCCCGTAAAGCCACCGCCAATAACCACCACGTCGGCATCCACGGTGCCCTGCAACACTTCACAGGCCGGCCCCGGCGGCGTCACGGCCGACCACACAGACACCATCGGCCGAAAAGGTTGAGGAGACGAATCAGAGGACGAGCGTGCGTGCGACATACCACCTGCCAGAACAAAATGGCCCGCAGCCCGCGAGCCTTAGATCGGAAATAAATATTATGCCTGAACCTTATGGCAATAGCGCATAAATAGGCCCAGGGGCGTCATTGTAAAACGCAGGACGGAGGTGGACAAAAAGCGAGGGGATATATGTTTATTATGCGTTAGTGAAATACGCGGTGCTGTGCTGCGAGGCCGAAGCCCATAAACACAAAAACCACCCCGAAGGGTGGTTTTTGCTTGCAAGCAAGTGCTTGCGTCGTTCTATACGGCCCGGCTAGCCGGACCGCTTTAGCGCATAGACAAGCTATGCCACTAAATTAGAACTGGTGACGGATACCAAGGCCAATAGCTGTCGACTTGACGTCGTCAATGCCGTACAGATCCTTGGCATAGGAGCCGTACGCGTACACGTTCGTGCGCTTGGAAAGCGGATAGGTATAACCCAAGCTGTAGATCTGCTGTTTTTCCATATCGAAACCGTTAACGTCATCGATATCAGCCATTGCCCACGATGCCATGAGCCTACCAGCACCAATCGGTGCGCTCACACCCACCGTGTACAGATTGGCGTCATAATCATCGGCAAACAAAGGCGCGCTGCCAGCACCGCCGCCATATCCGTATGCACCGATCCAGCCGTCACGCGTCTGACCAAAACCAAGGTGCAACTTAGCAACCTCGAAGTCATAGCTGGCACCAATGTTCCACTGCTTGACGTCACCATCCACTCCAGCACCGTCTACGGCACGGGGAAGGGTACGGTCTGCATTAAAGACCACGTCGTCAGTCTTAACCTGATCATACGTCAGAGCCACTGCGAGAGGGCCGTTCGCGTAGCGCAGTCCGGCTGTAATGCCGGTCATATTGCCGTCTTCGAGCCCGTCGAAGTCATAGACTTGATCAAAGTTGGTGTTGAACGAATAGCCGACACCAAACTGAAAGCCCGAGAAGTTGGG
>JAJUIY010000170.1 GCA_029267415.1 Alcaligenaceae bacterium | reverse complement strand
GACAGACCACTTGCCGGCGATCGTCTCGTCCGAGACCTCGACGAACTTGCCGTTGTGGTAAGCCGTTGCTTTAAAAGGTTTAACTTGCGTATTGATCAAGGACATAATGTTTCCTCTTTTGTGTTAATCGGTAGGTGTGAAGAAAGTATAGGATTTCCCTATCCATAAGTAAAATTGATTATTTTTATTAAGTTGATAGCTTTTTGCTATTAGCAGGACGGTGCAGTAAAGCGGGCCTCGTCCTTTTCAGTGCGCTATCGACACCGAAAATCAAAACCTCATCACAGGCACGGCCACGGAGCCGACACATGCGGTTATAGCGAATCCAGGAAAAGGGGTGAGACATATGTGCGGTATACACAGAGGCACATAAACCCCATAAAGACATTACGCAGGCAAAACGGCGTTGATGGCATCACGCGTGGCACGCGCCGCTTGCGCTGCGGCCTCGCGCCAATCTTCACCCGTGCTTGCATACAGAATAGCACGCGATGAATTGATCATCATGCCCTGCCCGCGGTGGTTTCGGCCGGCGCGCACGGTGGCGTCAATATCACCGCCCTGTGCGCCAATGCCGGGAATCAACAGTGGCATCTCGCCCACCCGGGCACGCACTTGCGCGATTTCGTCAGGATAGGTTGCGCCAACCACCAACCCGCATTGGCCGCCCGTATTCCACTTGTTGGCCACCATCTGCGCAACATGCAAATACAGTGGTATGCCGTCAGCCGTTTTCAAAAACTGCAAGTCCGAGCCCCCTGGATTAGAGGTACGACATAATATGATGGTGCCTTTTTCTGGAAATTCAAGATAGGGCTGGATGGAATCGAAACCCATGTAGGGGTTTACCGTGACAGCGTCGGCCTGATAGCGCTCAAACGCTTCGCGGGCATATTGCTGCGCTGTGGCGCCAATGTCGCCGCGTTTGGCATCCAGCACCAATACCAGGTGCGGATACGTTTGACGAATGTAGCGACACAGGGCTTCAAGCTGGTCTTCTGCGCGATGGGCGGCAAAGTAAGCAATCTGGGGTTTGAAGCCACACACGTATTCAGCCGTGGCATCCACAATGGCGCGGCAAAACGCATACACGGCGTCCGCGCGCCACTGAATGTCGGGGGGAAATCGGGCGGGGTCGGGGTCGAGCCCGACCATGAGTTGTGAGTTTGTACGGTTCCAGGCGTTTTCCAGTTTTTGCGTGAACGTTAAAGTCATGGGGGGAGCGTAGAAAAGATGACGACGAGCCAGGCAGCAACACTAAACAAAATAGCCAGCAGAACGGCAGCGCTGCCCAAGTCTTTTGCCCGACCAATTAAAGGGTGATGTTCCAGGGTGACGGCATCGGCAATGGCTTCGAGTGCTGAATTAAGAAGCTCGACGACCAGCACCAGCACCATGCTGCCGATCAGGAAAAAAACTTCGCCCGCGGTGCGGCCAAGCCACACGGCAATTGGACACAACACAATGAATACCGCGAGCTCTTGCCTGAAGGCCGCTTCGTGACGGACGGCAGCTGCAAACCCCTGCGCCGAAAACCGCAAGGCACGAACCAGTCGCCCCAGGCCGCCGCGACTTTTGTACGAAGAATGCCCTGTCATAAGCGTCTGGACCCGTGGAGTACGGGCGCCATTATACGGCACTTACTTCGGAGAGCCGCGCTGCCCAGCCGCTTAGCCTAGAGCGGTGTCGAGCAACATCATCAATATAAAACCGACGATAAGCCCGCCGGTGGCCCACGTTTCGTGCCCTTTGCGGTGCGATTCGGGAATGATTTCGTGGCTGATTACAAACAGCATCGCCCCGGCGGCGATGGCGAGTCCCCATGGCAGGAAGTATGTAGAGAAGCTGATCAGCAAAACCCCAAACACGGCGGCGATGGGTTCGACGAGACCCGTAAGCGCCGCCACCACAAAGGCCGTTCGTTTGCTGTAGCCGACGCCAATCAGAGCTAGCGCCACAACGAGGCCCTCGGGAACGTCTTGAATCGCGATACCGGCCGCCAGTGCGCGCGCTCCAACGTGATCGGGGCCAGCGAACGCCACACCAATTGCCAGGCCTTCAGGAAAGTTATGCAGGGCGATGGCCATCACAAACAGCCACACCCGCTTCAAATTGGTGGCATGCGACACCGACGATGACGTGTACAAGCCGTCCGGTGGGGCGGGCACTGCACGAGCGGGACCCACATTGCCCGCCCCGCCGGCACGTGCTGCCGTACCGCCTTCCATACCTTTCACGAAGTGCTCATGGGGCACTGAGCGGTCGATAAGAAGCAACACCAGTGCGCCCACCAGAATGCCGGCACCCACAATGCCACTGGCCAACCAAGGCCCTGCACCTTGATCGCGGGCGACCTCAAGAGCAGGCACAATCAACGAAAAAGAGGTGGCCGCCAGCATGACGCCCGCACCAAAACCCATCATGGTGTCACTGAGCCGCTGAGAAACCTGACGGGCAAGCATGGCCGGAATAGTGCCAACAGCCGTTGCGGCCGCCGCGATCAGCCCGCCAATCAGGGCGCCGGTCATGTGCGGATCATTCGCGACAACACGCGTGTACACGCTGGGCATCAGCAAGCCCGCCAAGCCAAACAAAAGGACAAAACCCATCCAGTATCGCAACGCCATCACGCCACCTGCATTGACCGTTCGTGCAACCATATTACCGCAAGCCGTGTGCCGCGATGCGCACCACGACGCGCGTAAAAACAACAAACAAACCCAACCTTTACTTCGTCCTGGCCCGCACTACAAGTAAGAAAGAGGCGCGGATCGCCAGTTCGGCTGAAATAAAAAAGGCCGAAGCCTGTATAAACAGACCCCGGCCCAAACAGCAGTGAACAGACAGTAAGGCGTGGATTAGAATCCGCCCATGCCGCCCATTCCGCCCATACCACCCATGTCGGGAGCAGCAGGGGCTTTTTCTTCTTCCAGCTCGGCAACGGCCACTTCCGTGGTCAGCAGCAGGCTGGCGATAGAAGCGGCGTTTTGCAGCGCGGTGCGGGTAACTTTGGTCGGATCCAGAACACCTTGCTCGACCAGGTCACCGTATTCGCCGGTTGCGGCGTTGTAGCCGTAGTTGCCTTCGCCTTCCAGCACGGTGTTGACAACAACACTGGGCTCTTCGCCGGCGTTGGAAACAATGGTGCGCAGCGGAGCTTCAATTGCACGCAGCACCAGCTTGATACCAGCGTCCTGATCCAGGTTGTCACCGGTCAGCTTGGCAACGGCGACCTTGGCGCGCAGCAGAGCCACGCCACCACCCGGCACGATGCCTTCTTCGACGGCAGCGCGGGTAGCGTGCAAGGCGTCTTCAACGCGTGCTTTCTTCTCTTTCATTTCTACTTCAGTGGCAGCACCAACGCGGATGACGGCAACACCGCCAGCCAGCTTGGCCACACGCTCCTGAAGTTTTTCGCGATCGGAGTCGGACGTAGCTTCTTCGATCTGAACGCGAATCTGCTTGACGCGCGACTCGATTTGCGAAGGATCACCGGCGCCATCAATGATGATGGTTTCTTCTTTGCCGATCTCGATGCGCTTGGCTTGGCCGAGCTCATCCAGGGTGGCTTTCTCGAGCGACATGCCGGTTTCTTCCGAAATAACCACACCACCGGTGAGGATGGCGATGTCTTCGAGCATGGCTTTGCGGCGGTCGCCAAAGCCAGGGGCTTTGACAGCCGTGGTCTTGAGAACGCCACGGATGTTGTTGACAACCAGAGTTGCCAGGGCCTCGCCTTCAACGTCTTCGGCAATAATCAGCAGCGGACGGCTGGTTTTGGCAACGGCCTCCAGAACCGGCAGCAGATCGCGGATGTTGCTGATTTTCTTGTCGAAGATCAGAACATAGGGATCTTCCAGCACGGAAACCTGACGATCCGGGTTGTTGATGAAGTACGGCGAAAGGTAACCGCGGTCAAACTGCATACCTTCGACAACGTCGAGCTCGTTTTCGAGCGACTTGCCGTCCTCAACGGTAATAACACCTTCTTTGCCGACTTTGTCCATGGCCTGGGCGATGATTTCGCCGACCGATGCATCAGAGTTGGCCGAGATGGAGCCAACCTGAGCGATTTCCTTGCTGGTGGTGCAAGGCTTGGACAGGGAACGCAGCTCTTCAACTGCCGTTGCAACAGCCTTGTCAATACCGCGCTTCAGGTCCATGGGGTTGATGCCGGCAGCAACGTACTTCAGGCCTTCTTCAACGATTGACTGGGCCAATACAGTTGCCGTGGTGGTACCGTCACCGGCGGTGTCGGAGGTTTTGGATGCCACTTCTTTAACCAGCTGGGCACCAATGTTTTCGAACTTGTCTTTCAGTTCGATTTCTTTGGCAACCGACACACCGTCTTTAGTTACCGTGGGCGAACCGAAGGAGCGGTCCAGGACGACGTTACGGCCTTTGGGGCCCAATGTTGTTTTAACAGCATTGGCCAGAGTATTGACGCCACGCACAATACGCGTACGTGCGTCATCACCGAAATAAACTTGCTTAGAAGCCATTGTGAATTTCCTTGTTTATTCGTCTCTGATTACTCAATCACAGCGAGAATTTCGTCTTCACGGATGACGAGGAGCTCTTCGTCATCGACCTTGACCGTCTGGCCGGCGTACTTGCCAAACAGAACTTTGTCGCCGACTTTGAGGTCAACGGGCAGGACTTTGCCATCCTCTGTGCGCTTGCCGGGGCCGACGGCCACGATTTCACCCTTGTCGGGTTTTTCAGCCGCACTGTCAGGGATCACAATACCCGAGGCAGTTGTGCGCTCGTTGTCCAGACGCTTGACGATCACGCGATCGTGCAAAGGACGCAGTGCCATGGAGAAACTCCTGTTCCAATTAGTTGATCAATTTCTTAGTGCTTGTATAGAGGGAACGAGTTGTTAGCACTCTCCCCTCACGAGTGCTAATTATAGGGACGATGTTCTGGACTTCAAGAGCCTGTAACAATTACGTTACAAATTTATAGATGTACTGAAGGTGTGACGCGCATGAATCGCATGCGCGAGGGAATGTGGCGCCTGACGCCCAACCCACCAATTGACAGGACCGCCTTCGACCGCCAGAAGTAAACTTTAAGCGTCGGCTAGCGCGGGCACTTAACATTATTCGTTCAG
>JAJUIY010000150.1 GCA_029267415.1 Alcaligenaceae bacterium | reverse complement strand
GTCATCTCGCCTGAAGGCTGTGCGTCTATTTTGTGGCGCAGTGCCGACAAGGCGCCGGCGGCGGCCGAGGCCTTGGCCATTACCGCCCCGCGCCTGAAAGACCTGGGCCTGATCGACCGTATCGTCAACGAGCCCATTGGCGGCGCACACCGCGACCCGGCCGTCATGGCCAACCAGCTTGAGCGCGCGCTTAGCGACGCCTTGCGGCAGGTACAGGGCTTAAGCGCCGACCAGCTGGTTAACCAGCGCCTTGAGCGCCTGCTGGCCTACGGTCGCTACCAAGAAGCCCGAAACTAGCCGCCCAGGCTGGGCGTTTCGCGGGGCACAGCGATGCCCCGCGGCTTGTCAGGTCAATACATTGAACAGCTGGATTAACCGCTACCCGGTGGACCATCCCGACGCCGTGACCATGCGCAAGCCTTTGCGTAAGGCGTTGAAGCGAACCGGTTTGACGCTGGACCGTGTGGCCGTTGCCGTCAGTGGCGGGCCCGATTCTGCACTGATGGCGGTACAGCTGGCCGCACTGGCCCACGAAACCGGCGCCAGCCCCCACATATTCCATATTCATCATGGCCTGCAAGCCCCGGCCGACCGCTGGCGTGAGCACGTACACGATTTGGCCCACATGCTGGGCTTGCCGTGCCACAGCCGCACGGTAACGGTAGAGGCTGCGTCCCGAGCCGGAACCGAAGCCGCGGCGCGCCAGGCCCGCTACCAGGCCATGCGTACCATGGCATCTGAACTGAATATTGAGGCCGTATTTTTAGCCCACCACCGAGACGACCAGGCGGAAACCGTCTTGTTGCGTTTGCTGCGCGGGAGTGGGCCCACCGGCCTGGCGGCCATGGCCGACGAAACCGTGCGCGACGGCCTGCGATACCTGCGCCCATGGTTAGGCGTTCAGCGTGCCCAAATCATGACCCACATGCAGCTGTTTTCCATGGCCTGCAACTGGTGGCCCGTGTACGACCCCACCAACTACCAAGACCGCTACACCCGCAGCGCCGTGCGCGAACGCCTGGCGCCCGAGCTAAACCAGCGCTGGCCGGGCTGGCAAAGCGTGCTGGCACGCCATGCGCGGCTGGCGGCGCAAACCCGGGATATTTTGGACGAAGTGGCCCGTGCCGATTTTGACCGGTTACGCCCCGCTGACGATGGGCGCAGCTTTTGCCTGAAAGCCTGGCGTGCCTTAACCCCGGCTCGTCAGGCCCACGTGATCCGCTATTGGCTGGGCGTGCTGGGCTACCGGCCGCCCACCGAAGCACGCCTTAGCGACGTAATGCGCCAGCTGCGCGAGCTTCACGCGCTGGGCCACGACCGCCACATGCGGGTTAAACACAGCAACGTGTGGATCTGTTGCCACCGTGGGCGTGTGTATCTGGATGATGGTTTGGATACGCCCCGGGAAGGCGGCGCCGAAACACGTTAAAATAAGCCCCTTTGCGTAACGGTTACGCAGTTATTACCCAGAGTAAAGAATGGCCCTGATTGTTCAAAAATACGGCGGCACGTCGATGGGTTCGGTAGAGCGCATCCAGAACGTGGCGCGACGCGTTGCAAAATGGCATGCTGCCGGCCACCAGGTAATTGTGGTCCCGTCAGCCATGGCCGGCGAAACCAACCGGTTGTTAGGGTTGGCCAATGAAATCTCCGCCCAGCCCGACCCGCGTGAAGTGGATATGCTGTGCGCTACCGGCGAGCAGGCCAGCAGCGCCTTGCTGGCCATGGCTTTGATGTCACAAGGGGTGCCCGCCCGCAGCTATGCCGGCTGGCAAGTACCCATACGCACCGATTCGGCCCACACCAAGGCGCGCGTCAAATCCATTGAAAGCGAACGTCTGCGCGAAGACCTGGACGAAGGCCGCGTCGTAGTGGTTACCGGCTTTCAGGGCGTGGATGAAGAGGGCAACATCACCACGCTGGGCCGGGGTGGTTCGGATACGTCCGCCGTGGCCATTGCCGCGGCCATGGGCGCTGACGAGTGCATGATCTTCACCGACGTCGACGGGGTTTACACCACCGACCCGCGCGTTGCGCCCGAAGCCCGCCGCATGCGCGTAATCTCGTTTGAAGAAATGCTTGAGCTGGCCTCGCTGGGCTCCAAAATTCTGCAAATCCGCGCGGTTGAATTTGCCGGCAAATACCGGGTGCCCCTGCGGGTGCTGTCCTCCCTAACCGACCCGCTGCTGCCCATTGAAGAAGAGAGCGTATCCGGCACCCTAATTACATTCGAGGAAGATCTACAAATGGAAGCCGCTGTTGTTTCAGGCATTGCGTTTAGCCGCGATGAAGCCAAATTTACCCTGCTGGGTGTACCCGACAAGCCCGGCGTGGCGTATTCCATCCTGGGGCCCGTTGCCGCCGCCAATATTGACGTGGACGTCATCTTGCAGAACCAGTCGGTAGACGGCACGACGGACTTTTCATTTACCGTTAACCGCAACGACTTTGCCCGTACCTACAAGCTGCTGCAAGAGCAAGTCGGCCCTGCTGTGGGTGCCAAAGAAATCATCCCCGACGACAACGTGTGCAAAGTGTCCATTGTGGGCATTGGCATGCGCAGCCACGTTGGCGTCGCCAGCCTGATGTTCCGCACCCTGGCCGACGAGGGCATCAACATCCAGATGATCAGCACCAGCGAAATCAAGACCTCGGTGGTGATTGCGGATAAATACATGGAACTGGCCGTGCGCGCGCTGCACAAAGCGTTTGAGCTTGATCAGGACCCGGCCGAGAAAGACCAGGAATAAGCAGAAGGGCGCTGGCCAAAATAGTGCAGGCGCGCTAGAATTTAACGTTTGTGGCGGCGCGCAAGTACATCAAATTTTTGTGCTAGAATAACGCCCTGACTGGAGATGTGGCCGAGAGGTTGAAGGTACTCCCCTGCTAAGGGAGCATGCGGCTTATACCCGCATCGAGGGTTCGAATCCCTCCATCTCCGCCAGTCAAAATTTAAAAACCGCTTGGATTTCAAGCGGTTTTTTTGTGCCTGTAAGATGGCGGTACGGCAAGATCGCACCGCACTGCGCTTGTCCAGAATTCGGGCTCTCCCCCATTAATGATGAAGAGCCGATTCCGGCCTGTTGGGGGGTGCTTTAGCTTGCATTTGACATTCGCGATGCACGTTCAGGCGTCGCCAGCATATCTGCACCATAAATCTCGCGGCTTTGCAATATGGTTAACCTGAATATCACATATTCGTTATGTGACCTAATGTAGCTTCTGTTGCAAACCTCTGCGTAACAACAGAAGTGGTCAGGCATGTTACATCGTCGTACCCGAACAGTATCAGAGGGCTATGCTACTGCTGCAGTTCCGTTTCATGACTGTCCAGCAAAAACCTGGGAACGTCCTGACGGCTATGTCGGTCCGGGTCGTTCAGTCCCTGATCATTGCCAGATCGTAGGCGAAGTTGCCCGGGCGCTGGTTGAACGATATCCCAAGCATCTTCGTTCTTGCTTGTTCCCCTCCAATGCGCCATTTGCCGCCGCGTGTCATGACATCGGCAAAGTGAGCCCGTTCTTCTACGAGAAGCTGCGGCGCCGCTTTACATCAGGCGGCAGCCATCTTCCTGCGCTTGATATTGCTAACCCTGAAATGGAGAGGGAGTGGGGCGGGCATGCTGGTGTCAGTTTAGTTGCGGCGAAGGCTATGGGTGCGCCGCGCTGGGTTCCCGAAGTGCTGGGCCAGCATCATGGTTTCTCACCAGGAGTCGCCGGTCATTCTGCCGACGCAGAAAAGTTTGGCGGGCCGTTGTGGCAGCGGCAGCGAGAAGAGTTGGTGCACGAGCTCGAGCGACGTCTGGGGATGACGTGGCCTGAGGTCAGTTCGCCTGCACAGGCGCGGATTCTGGCTGGGTTGACGTCGGTCGCGGACTGGGTCGGATCTGGCGCATTCTTCGAGGATCCGTCCACGCCATGGTCCGACGCGATCGAGCAAGCATTACGTGACGCGGGGTTCTTAACACCCAAATATCATTCTGGTCTGTCATTCAGCCAGGTATTTGGATTTGATCCCCGCCCGGCACAGCAGACCCTGATTAACGTTGCAACAGAGCCCGGCGTATACGTTCTCGAAGCGCCCATGGGCCTTGGGAAGACGGAAGCCGCGTTGTACGCAGCCTACCAGCTGTTGGAGCGCAACGGCGCGACCGGGATATATTTTGCCTTGCCCACTCAGTTGACATCTAACCGGATTTATCAACGCTTTAACAAGTTCTTGCGGCGTATTCTAAGCGACGATAGCGCGCAGAGTGCGTTGTTATTGCACAGCAATGCCTGGCTCGTGGAAGCTGAAATGGGGGAAGAGGGCCGGCCGGGAGGATCTTGGTTTCATCAGTCTAAGCGTGGTTTATTGGCGCCTTTTGCTGTCGGAACGATCGATCAGGCGCTGATGGCCGCGATGAACGTCAAGCACGGATTTGTTCGGGCCTTTGGTCTCGCCGGCAAGGTTGTGATTCTGGATGAAGTCCATACCTACGATGCCTATACCGGCACATTGCTCGACGCGTTGATTGAGCTGCTGCGTGAACTGGAATGTACAGTCATTGTCCTGAGCGCCACGTTAAATCTGGAACGACGCGCACAATTGCTTGGCGTGTCGAACGTGTCGAATTTTGCTTACCCGCTGATCACCGCAGCTCCCCGGGACCAGAAAGTCACTGAGTATCCTCTGGAAAGTGGGGATTCACAACAGGTTGCGCTCCACCTCGAAGCGTGTGACCAAACGGCTATTGAACAGGCGCTTGAACGTGCCAGCCAGGGACAGCAGGTACTGTGGATTGAAAATACCGTTGCGGATGCACAGGAACGATATCTGGACCTGGCGTCGCGCGCGCGCGAGCTGGGTATTGCTTGCGGTTTGCTGCATTCCCGCTTCACGGCTGCCGATCGGCAGCAAGCTGAAGCGCATTGGGTTCGTCTTTTTGGCAAAGAAGGGTGGTCACAGCGCAGCGAGCATGGTCGCATCCTGATTGGCACTCAGGTACTCGAGCAGTCCCTTGATATCGATGCTGATTTTCTTGTGACCCGGTTCGCCCCTACAGACATGTTGTTGCAGCGGTTGGGACGATTATGGCGCCATAAACAAACGCTACGCCCGATCACGGCACGGCGCGAAGCCTGGCTGTTAGGTCCCGCCGATCCGGAAACGGCCCTGGCCGAGCCCCTGGTGGCGTTTGGCCGCGGTGCCTATGTTTACAGCCCGTATGTATTGTGCCGGAGCCTTCAGGTCTGGCATGGAAGAAATGTCGTGTGTTTGCCCGGTGATATCCGTGATCTGATCGAGCAGACATATGCGTCGCGCGAAGAATCCGGGCCTTTGGCCCGATGGCTGCATGAATTGGAATACGGCTCTGCTCGACGGAAGGGGCGCCGTGCATTGCGCCAGCTGGCAAGGGTCGGGCTGGCGCAAGATGGCAAAACCTTGCCAGAAAGTCAGGCGGAGACCCGCTACGGCGAAGTTGATCGCGTCGATGTGCTGTTGCTGCGTGACCTGACTTTTGACTCAGAGCGGCAAGCAGCCCGCCTCGTATTGCTGGACGGACGCAGTGTGTATTTGCCGCGATCACGCCAGGCGTTGCGCCGCAGTGACTTGAGACGCTTGTGCTTGACGCTGATGCAGCAGACTGTACCGGTCAACATAATGGATGCGCCGGCTGCGGTCCCTGTCCATGTCCTTAGAAAGTACTTCCTTCACCATTGCTTTTACCTGGGGGATCCCGATTGGGAGGACGACGAAAGCCTGTTGCGGGTGGCGCTTGTTGATGAAACAGGAATGTTGGCGGGGCTGCATGTCGAACGTGCGCACGACAAGCACACGCTGGAATATCGCGATGACATGGGTTATCGCGTCATCAAAAAGTGAAAGGGTGCACTTATGCAAAATCGCTTTAACT
>JAJUIY010000164.1 GCA_029267415.1 Alcaligenaceae bacterium | reverse complement strand
TCTTGCAGGATATCGCGCGACGTGGTGAGTGTCATGGTGCCCAAATGGACGCTGGACGAATAACTGCCGGACGGCACATGCAACACAAAACCGCGATCGGCCTGGACTGGCCCACCAAAGAAAACCGGGGCATCTTTGACCGGGCCAATTTCTAGCGCCAAATCGAGGTCGATGCGCTGAAGGAGATCGCCTACGGTGAGATCGGTGGGCCGGTTTACCACCAGGCCCAGGGCACCGTCGGCGTTATGTTCGCACACGTAGATAATGGTGCCCGCCAACGCCCCCCCGACAACGCCGGGCATGGCCAGCAGAAACTGGCCGGATAAATCGATGCCGGTTTCAGTGACAGGTTTATCAGTATCGTGTGACATGATTTTCTCCGTGCTTAACAACTACCTTAGCACATGGAATCAGATTTCGATCAGCTCAAAATCTTCTTTTCGTGCGCCGCATTCCGGGCACACCCAGTTGGGCGGAACATCTTCCCAACGTGTCCCCGGAGCAATACCGTCTTCGGGTACACCCTGGGCCTCATCGTAGATCCAGCCGCAAATCAGACACATCCATGTACGCATTTTTAGTTACTCGCAAATAAGGTTGGCGGGGCTTGTGCAACCCGCGAACAAGCCCGCATAGATTAGAATGGGGGCTATCTTACTAAAACCAATGGCTTGTGTTTTTTTCATGTCGAAAAAACCGCCAATTTATGTGAAACACGTCGCTGTGCAAGCCTCCACGCCTCCCGTCACCCTTATTTTCGGTCCGTTCGATCCCACAGGGGCAAGTAGCCTTCCTGCAGACGCGGTTACCCTGGCGTCCCTGGGCTGCCACGCCATCGGTGCGCTCACTGCCACACTGGTGTGCGACACAGCCCATATCGAAGACATCCAGCCCGCTTCGCCCGAGTTCCTGAACGATCAGGCGCGCTGCCTGCTTGAAGACATGTCGGTCAGCGCCATCAAAGTCGGCCCTGTCTACACCACTGAAACCATCAGCGTGATCGCGCAAATCGCCGCCGATTACAGTGATGTGCCGCTACTGTTGCAACCCGGCCGGTTCCCGTATTCGTCCATGGCCGACGACATCGACGCCGAAGACGTGCAGCTTGCCATGCTCGAACTTCTGTTGCCGCAAACCGATATCGTTGTGATCAGCGATGGTTTGCTGAACGACTGGTCCGGGCACGGTCTGCTTGCCGATGCCCCGCCCGACAACCCCGTGCAAGCCCTGCTCGACTACGGCGCACGTTGGGCACTCACGTGTGGCACACGCGTGCGACCCGGGCAAACCGGCTGCGTGTTGCAAGGCGCAAACCGGCAAAGCCACACCTACACGCATAGTGCGCCGCCGGCACGTCTGCAAGACGCCGGAGGGCCACTGGGCTGTTCCATCACCGCTGCACTGGCCCGCGGCCACGACGTGCCACATGCGGTGGACCACGCAGTGGGGGTTGTGCGCCAAATTACCGACAACACCTTCCAGCCGGGCATGGGGCAACTGCTGATCAATCGCAGTACAACGCCGCGCTGACACGCCGTAATCGACCGCAGGGTCGACGCGGTGAGTTCAAAAATTTTCACGGTGGAGTTAAACCATGACGTCACACTTGCGCTTTCCTCAGGGGCTATACGGCATCACCCCCGAATGGGACGATACCGGGCGCCTGCTTGACGCCATCGAACAGGCGGCAAAAGGCGGAATGACCGCCTTGCAATGGCGGCGCAAAACGGCCAGCCCGGAAGAAGGCATCGTTCAGGCACGAAAGGTACGTGAGCGCTGCCGCGAGCTTGGGGTGCTATGTATTGTGAATGACGATTGGCGCCTGGCCACCATTATTGACGCCGATGGCGTGCATCTGGGGCGTGACGACGGCAGTATCGCGCCAGCACGCACCGCGTTGGGGCCTGATAAACTGATCGGCAGCTCTTGCTATGACGACCTGGATCGTGCCCGGCAGGCACTGGCCAGCGGGGCCGACTACATCGCTTTTGGTGCAGTGTATACCTCGTCGGTCAAGCCTGGGGCCGTCCGGGCCAGCCTGGATGTCATCCGCGCCGGCCGGCAGTTGGTCGATTCCCTCCCGGCAACATCGCCGCCCGGAGGCCGGCCGGCAATTGTCGCCATCGGTGGTATCACGCCCGATAACGCTGCCCCCGTCATCCAGGCCGGCGCCGACAGCCTCGCCCTGATCACCGGGCTGTTTGAAGCCCCTGACATTCGCGCCGCCGCCGAGCGCTGTCAAGCGTTATTCGCTCTGCACGCCTCATCCGAATAACAAACTATCCTAGTTACCGAGTATTCGTTTATGTCACGTAATTCCGAACTTTTCGAACGCGCCAACCGCAGTATTCCAGGCGGCGTCAATTCACCCGTCCGCGCGTTTCGCTCTGTGGGCGGAACCCCGCGCTTCATCAAACGCGCCCAAGGCCCCTATGTGTGGGACGCCGACGACGCCCGCTACATCGATTATGTGGGCTCATGGGGCCCGGCCATTCTGGGCCACGCCCACCCTGATGTGGTCGCAGCGGTCCAGGACGCGGCGGCCAACGGGTTGTCATACGGCGCCCCCACCGAAGCCGAGGTCGAGCTGGCCGAAACCTTGGTCGCGCGCATTCCCTCCATTGAAAAAGTGCGCTTGGTCAGTTCTGGAACCGAAGCCACCATGAGCGCCATTCGCCTGGCCCGTGGCGCCACGGGCCGCTCCAAAATCATCAAGTTTGAAGGCTGCTACCACGGCCATGCAGACAGCCTGTTGGTGAAAGCCGGCTCGGGCCTGCTTACCTTCGGCAATCCCACGTCGGCGGGTGTCCCGGCCGAATTCATCCAGCACACCCTGGTGCTGGATTACAACGACCTGGATGCCGTCAAAGCAGCCTTTAGCCAGTATGCGGATAACATCGCCTGCGTCATTATTGAACCCATCGCCGGCAACATGAACCTGATCCGGCCTGCCAAGGGCTTCCTGGAAGGGCTACGCGAACTTTGCACCCAGCACGGCGCACTGCTGATTTTTGACGAGGTCATGACAGGTTTCCGTGCCGGCCCGCAGGGGGTGCAAGGTTTAACGGGCATTACGCCCGATCTCACCACGCTGGCAAAGGTAATTGGTGGTGGCATGCCCGTGGGCGCATTTGGTGGGCGTGCCGACATCATGGACCACATTGCCCCGCTGGGTGCCGTCTACCAAGCCGGTACGCTGTCGGGCAACCCTGTTGCCGTGGCTGCCGGCCTGGCAACGCTGAAGCATGTTGCCCAGCCCGGCTTTTACGAGGCCTTGTCGCAGCAAACCCAAAAACTGGTAACAGGCCTGGCAGAGCGTGCGCGCGCCGCCGGCATTACCATGACTGCCGACAGCGTCGGCGGCATGTTTGGCATTTACTTCCGTGACGAAATCCCCACGTCATTCGCCGAGGTATCGGACGCCAACATTGACCTGTTCAACCGCTTTTTCCACGGCATGCTGGACAAAGGCGTGCACTTTGCACCTTCTGCGTTCGAGGCCGGTTTTGTGTCGGCCACGCACGATGACGCCGTCATTCAAACCACACTGGATGCAGCCGAACAGGTGTTTGCAACCCTGAACGGCTAAAACTGGGGCGCTCGTGCCCGGGCCGCCCTTACGGCGGGCCCGGCACCACGGCCGTCACCTCAATCTCGACACGGGCGCGGTCTTCAATCAGGTCAGACACTTCGACGGCGGTCATGCACGGAAAATGGCGTCCAATCACCTCACGGTAGTGACGCCCCACTTCGGAAAGCGCGGCCAGGTACTCGTGCTTATCAACGACAAACCACGTCATGCGAGTAATATGCTGGGGCCCCGCCCCGGCTTCGTGCAGCACGGCCATCACATTTTCCAGCGTTTGGCGTACTTGCAGGGCGAAGTCATCGGTTTCGAACTTGTGCTGCGCATTCCAGCCGACCTGCCCACCCACAAACACCAAGCGGCTGCCCGCGGTGAATTCGTGCACGATGCCATTGGAGTAACCACGCGGCTCTACCCAACCCGGCGGTTGCAAGATTTCCATTCCATTATCCTTGTTTATCAAGTGAATATTCTTGTGATGTACGAGGGTTCCAACCCCTTCTTAACCGTGCAAATAGTCTCGTAACGCATAGCGTTTCAGCTTTCCGGTTTCGGTCCGTGGAAGGCTGTCGATGAAGGTGATGGCGCGGGGATACTTATACGGCGCAATACGTGCCTTAACGTGTTCCTGCAGGGCTTTAACCAATTGCTGGTTACCCACAAACCCCGGTTTAAGCACCACAAATGCGTGGACAATGCTGCCGCGACCCTCGTCGGCCTGGCCCACCACGCCGCATTCGTGCACGGCCTCGTGGGTCAGCAAGGCATCTTCCACTTCCGGGCCCGCCACGTTATAACCCGCCGTCACAATCATGTCGTCGTTGCGCGCCTGGTAAAAGAAATAGCCATCCTCGTCCATCACGAAGGTGTCTCCAGGCAGGTTCCAGCCGTCTTGCACAAACTGCAGCTGGCGCCCTTCGCTCAGATAACGGCATCCTGTGGGCCCTTTCACCGCAATGCGCCCGGCTTGGCCCGGCGCAAGTGGCTGCATGTTTTCGTCCACGACACACGCGATATAACCCGGCACCACCTTGCCAATTGCCCCCCGACGCACGTGTTCGGGCCGACTGGATACATAGACATGGATCATTTCAGTGCCGCCAATACCATCAATCATTTCGATGCCGGTGGCCTGCTTCCACAGCTGTCGGGTAGCATCGGGCAAGGCTTCACCGGCCGACATCGACGTTTTCAGGCTGTCCAGCCGGTAGTTGGCGGCCAACCCGGCCATTTGACGGTAGAACGTGGGCGGGCAAAACGTCATGGTGGCGGAAAAATCTTGAATCAGCTGAAGCAGGTCGGCCGGGGTCAGTTTCTCGGCCAGCACAGCCGACGCACCGACGCGAAGAGGAAAGCACAGCAGGCCGCCCAAGCCAAAGGTGAAGGCCAGCGGTGGCGTGCCGCACACCACATCGTCAGGGTTGATTTGCAAGATGTGCCGGGCGAAGGTGTCGCACATGGCCAGCACATCGCGGTGAAAATGGATACAACCCTTTGGCTTGCCCGTGGTGCCGCTGGTAAATGCAATCACGCAGATGTCGTCGGTTGCAGTGTTGCACGCATCGATGTGATCGGGTTTGCCGGCGAGCCGGTCTTCAAGGCCGTTGGGATCATCGGTGCTGAAGTAAGAAACCGCCTGTATGGCAGGGCAGTACGAGGGGTGTGACGCATCCATGCAATGGCGGATTTCGTCAGCCAACCGTGCGTCGCACAGCACCGCTTGCACACGCGCCTTG
>JAJUIY010000063.1 GCA_029267415.1 Alcaligenaceae bacterium | reverse complement strand
GCCGACAGCATTCTGCAAGAGGGCGACCGCTGGGTGCTGCCAGTTATGTCATGACCCCGCCGGACTTAAGGCAAGGAGGTGACGACGCCCATCCACTGGAGCGACTTCTTGACTCGCTCGTCGAGGTGGGCAAAGAGCAAGAACACGTCAGCGTATCCGACATTGAAAGGGAAGTAGGGCAGCGCAGCTTTGGCCCGTTCATGTTCGTACCCGCAATTTTCGAAATCAGTCCGTTGGGCGGCATCCCGGGAGTGCCAACATTGATCGGCTTGATCGTCGTCATTACGGCAGCGCAGATGCTTTTTGGTCGGCGGCACTTCTGGCTACCCGACTTCATATCAAGGCGTTCAATCAAAGGCGATCGGATTGAACCCGCCGTGAATAAAATTCGTCCCCTCGTCCGGGTGGTGGACAAGGGGTTACGGCCTCGGCTTCAGCGCATCACGAGGCGCCCGTGGAACCGCGCCGTGGCAGGATTATGCATATTGTGCGCTGTCATCGTACCGCCGCTTGAGCTGATTCCGTTTGCCAGCACCGGCCCCTTTGCGGCTATTGCCCTGATCGGCTTGGGTCTGATGGCGCATGACGGGATTTTTGTTTGGCTGGGTATAACCGTTGCCGCCATTTCTTTCTTCCTCATCGGTCTCGCGTTTTATTGACGCCACTCCTCATATTGCAGCGTTGCTTCCTTTTGAGCCTGCAATACGTCAGCGGGCCAACGGCTTTTTATATACGCCAACACTGCGACAATTTCGTCGTCTGTCAATACACCGGCGTAGGCGGGCATATCACTTTCATACCCAGGGGGCGCGGTTTTTCCGGCTACCAGGCCGTTTTTGACCATATCGAACAACAGGGCGTCCGGGTGGTGCCAGGTATGGCCGCTTTCATCGTGCGGCGGTGCCGGCAAGCGGCCGTTGGGCATGCGCTGTCGCCAGTTGGGCTGGCCTTGCAACGATTCACCATGGCACGACGCGCAGTAGGTGGCATATAGCGGCTGGCCAGTGGCCACAAGCATATCGTCGGAAGGGTCAATAAAAGAAACCGCTGGTCCCGCCAAATATCGGTACGAAAAAACACCGACACCCAGCAGACTGATGCCGAGCACTGCGATACGTATTTTGGAGGCAATCATTGGGTAGCACCCATGCAACTTTACATAATATACATTATACGAATATCGCACTGGGCAAGCATCTGCCGGGAACGGTAAAAACATTCCTGACGCGCGACGAAACTCCCGGTACGACCGCAAAGCATTAACGCGACAGACGCCTCAGCACATTACTGGTACACGCAGCGGCATGCACGGGTGCCGATATCGCGCGGCGATTGTCGGCACCCCCAATCACTTCTACTCGGTCACTGCAAAAGACACCGCCTCAAGATCGCGTACCAACTTCTCAGCCACATCGGGCGCAAGACGCGTCAGTGGCGGCCGTACGTTTTGCCATTGCGCATCACCCGTTTTTTGCGACTTGACGTACTTCATGGCGGGAATCATGGGCAACACCTGGAAGATTTGCCGGATAGCATCGGCTTGCGCTTGCAGCGCTTCACCGTCGGGCCCGTTCCAGCCGGCATAAACGGCATGGATGCCCGCCGGGTTCACGTTGACGGTGGCGCTGATGCAGCCGGCCGCGCCGTGTGGCATGGCGCGCGACAGCAATGACTCGCTGGCCGGAAATACCGCAAACCCGTCGGCGCCAAAAGCATCAATAATAGCCTTCGAGTTATTCCAATCTCCGGATGAGTCCTTGATGCCCAGTACCGTTTGTGGGTAGGCCTTACGCAAGCGCTCAATCAGGGCCAGCGAAATGGGGGCGTGCGATACCTGGGGAATGTGATACAGGTAAATACCAAGGCGATCATCACCGACGCGTTCGATCAATTCGGCGTAATAGGCAAACAAGCCCTCGTCCGATACACCCTTGTAATAAAACGGTGGGAGCACCAGCACACCGGGTGCCCCGCTTTCAACGGCATGGCGGGTTAACGTGACGGCATCGGTAATCGAGCATGCGCCGGTACCCGGCATCAGGCTGGCTGCCGGGATGCCCGCCTCCAGCAACCGGTCAGTCAGATTTATGCGTTCATCAACCGACAGCGACGCGGCCTCTGAGTTCGTTCCAAAGATGGCCAAGCCGGCCTGGTTATCCACCAACCAGCGAGCGTGGTCAATGAAACGCTCAACATCCGGCTCGAGCTGATCGTTAAAAGGGGTCAAGACGGGCGCATATACGCCACGCAATGGTGAGGTCATCGTAAAACTTCCTATACAACGTAAAAGTGCCGGCTCATTTTCGCATGTTGTGCCGCTGGCTGCATGTTGGCTATAGTCCTGACTGACATAATGGCAATAAGGTCAGGCATGGACACGGCACGTCTTCAACGCCCAAAACGCAAGATCGGGCTCGCTCTCGGGGGTGGCGCCGCCCGCGGGTGGGCCCATATTGGCGTTATTCAAGCGCTCGAAGCCGAAGGCATTCGGCCCGACGTCGTTTGTGGCACATCCATCGGCGCCTTGGTCGGTGCCGCTTATGCCGGTGGCAAGCTCGCCCAACTCGAAACGTGGGTGCGCAGTTTGTCGATGGGCGATGTGATCTCCTTTATGGACCTGACTGTCAACGGAGGCATGCTTAAAGGCGAGCGACTTATGGGGTATTTTGGTAAAAATTTTCTTGATTGCCCCATCGACGAGCTGGATTTGCCCTTTGGCGCTGTGGCCACCGCGCTGCACAGCGGTGCCGAGGTTTGGTTGCAAGAAGGCTCTACGCTGGATGCCATCCGCGCGTCCATCGCCCTGCCCGGCTTGTTTGCCCCCGTTTGGCACAATGGCCAGCTACTTGCCGACGGCGGGCTGGTCAACCCGGTACCGGTATCGCTGCTGCGGGCGATGGGCGCCGATATCCTGATTGCCGTCGATTTAAGTGCCGATACCCTGGGCCGCCACCTTGCTTCGCTCGACAGCGAAGCCACACAGCCCAGTGCGCCCACCTCAGAATGGATGAGAAAGCTTCGTTCGGATTTCCGTTTCTTGCGCCCCACCAGTGCAGAATCACCGCGCATGCCATCGGTATTTGATGTGCTGGCCAGCAGCATCAATATTATGCAGGTACGCATTACGCGTAGTCGCATGGCCGGCGACCCCCCAGATGTGATTATTTCACCACGTCTGGCCCATTTGGCATTGCTTGACTTCCACCGTGCCGACATTGCCATCGAAGCCGGCCAGCAAGCCGTTCAGGCCAGCCTTCCGGCACTGAAGCTGATACAGCCCGGATAGTTACAGCCCGGATAGTCCACATAACCGCCCACCATCGAGCACCTGCCCACCCCCATGCCGCGCTTCTCCTTTCTGCTGCGCTTGCCCGTTCTACTTTTCCTGGTTCATCTTTACGTGGCCTGGCGGCTGACCAGTTGTTTTACCGATATTCCCCTGCGCGCCGGCATAGCCGGTTTCCTGGCATTCAGTTATTGCATCCTGATGGCCGGTTTTCTAGCACGAGATCGCGTGGGCAGGCGGGCCTCTGATGCCGTGTCGTGGGCAGGGTTTTTGATGTTGGGGCTGTTCTCGTGGCTTTTTGTGCTCACGCTGCTGCGCGACGTACTGCTACTGGTAGTGGCCGTACTGCAATGGCTACCCATGGTGGAGAACCCCGCGTGGACGTCCTACGCTTCTGAAACTAGCGCACTGGGCGTACTGACCCTCAGTCTTCTGGCGACGATGGTAGGTTTATTCAATGCGCGTCGCCTCCCGAGCGTTGTTGACGTTGACGTTCCCATACAGAACTTGCCGGCCGCCCTGAACGGCTTTCGCATAGTGCAGATTACCGACTTGCATGCAGGCCCCACCATTAAACAAGGGTTTGTACAGCGTGTGGTGCAGCAAGCCAATCAACTGGATGCCGACCTGATTGCGCTGACGGGGGATTTGGTGGATGGTAGCGTGGACCGTCTGCGCACCCACGTGCGGCCGCTTTGCATGTTGCGCGCGCGACATGGCGTCTTTGCCATCACCGGCAACCACGAATACTACGTCGGCGCCCTGCCCTGGATAGACGAATTCAAGCGCCTGGGCATGACCGTTCTGCTTAACAGCCACCGTGTCATTGAACACCGGGATGTCGACGCCGGAACGGCACGCCTAATGGTAGCAGGCGTTACCGACTACAGCGCAGGAAAATTCATTGCCGAACATGCCACCAACCCGACTGCGGCTCTGCACGGAGCCCCAGCCCACGCGGACGTCAAAATTTTGTTGGCGCATCAGCCGCGCAGCATGTTCGAGGCAGCGTCGCTGGGCGTTGACCTGCAACTTTCAGGGCACACCCATGGCGGCCAGTTTTGGCCATGGGCCTATTTTGTACCGTTGCAACAACCGCTGGTGGCCGGCCTGCATCAATACCAAGGCATGCATGTGTATGTCAGCCGCGGTACGGGGTATTGGGGCCCACCCCTGCGCCTGGGGGCCCGATCCGAAATCACCCTTCTGAAACTGCGTCAGGCGTAAGCCACATAGCCCTTGACAAACGCTCCCGTCAATTTCAAACTGCCTGAACAACACATTCAACATATCGGGAGGCAGACATGGAAACACCAGATCTGGTACGCCGGAGGTTGTTGGCCGCAAGCAGCGGCGTCGTGGCCCTGGCCGGTTCAGCCCGGGTGGCATTAGCCGACCTGCCCGGACAGGAAAACGCGGCCGCCCCTGCCGAAAAGGTGGCAAAAGAAACCGCCCTGCCCGATTATGCAGCGTGGAAAGATGCCGACAGCCTAATCGTACATAGTGCCAACACGATCGAAACAAAACGCTCGGCATTCGGCCAAAGTGGCATCACCCCCCTTGATCGCCTGTTTGTCCGCAATAATGTGACACCACCACCGGCCGATATCGTGAAAGACCCCGACGCCTGGACGGTGGAAATTGAAGGTACGGGTTCGCCTGCCCAGCTGACGCTGGCCGAACTGAAAACCATGGGGCTCGAAAATGTCCCCATGGTGTTGCAATGTTCCGGAAACGGACGCGGCTTCTTTCCGCACAAACCCAGCGGTACCCAATGGACAGTCGGCGCGGCCGGGTGCGTCATTTTTACAGGCGTGCCCGTGCGCGCTTTGCTTGAACACGTCGGCGGCATCCAGGATGGCATGGAATACATGACTGGCACGGGCGGCGAAGCGATCCCCGAAGGCATCGACCCCAACACGGTGTTGGTCGAACGCTCTGTACCGGTTGCGGCGGTCGAGCACGCCCTGCTGGCATGGGAAATCAACGGCGAACCCCTGCCCTTGGCACACGGCGGGCCCTTGCGCTTGGTGGTGCCCGGGTATCTGGGTGTCAATAATGTGAAGTATCTGAAGCGCCTGGCTTTTACGAAAGAGCAGTCCCCCGCCAACATTCAGCAAAAAAGCTATCGCTTCTCGCCGATCGGGGTGTCGGGAACGCCCGAATACGAGTCCATTTGGGAATCACCACCGAAATCGTGGATCAACTCCCCCTCCGACCCCGATCAATCCGTGCCAGCCGGTCGTGTCATGATCAGCGGCGTCGCAATGGGGGGAATGAGCGCCGCAAAAACCATTGAGGTCTCGGTAGACGGCGGACAAAGCTGGCAAGACGCCACCTTTGTGGGCCCGGACTTGGGTCCTTACGCGTGGCGCGAATTTGTGTTTATCACCGACCTGTCGCCCGGCACCTACGAGTTAGCCAGCCGCACCACCAACGAAGCGGGCGACAGCCAGCCTGAAGAACGCCGCGAAAACAACCGGGGTTATATCAACAATAGTTGGCGCGATCACATGGTACGCGTAACGGTGGCCTGATTTGCACACGTATTGTCAGATTGGCCTGTCGCGTATTGTGCAGGCGGTACTTGTTGTGTGCTTGTTTTTGTTGGAATCTGCACCAACCCGTGCAGAGCCCCAAGTACCGGATCAAGAGGTTCTGGACATGGGCAAGGCACTGTTTCAAGGCGGTGCCACCCCTGCCTGTGCCATATGTCATACGCTGGCCGACGCCGGTACCAGCGGAACCATTGGGCCCAACCTGGACACGATGGCGCTGGATATGGAAAAGGTTATGACGGCAATCAATGAGGGCACCGGTGTGATGCCCTCGTTTGCCGACAGCTTGTCAGAACAACAACGTATGGCCATTGCACAGTACGTCGTGTGGGCCACGCAGCAGAAATAGGCAAGCGGCCAGGCCACCTTTTATCTGATGGCCGCCGCGGTTAGCCCACCGGCCCTGGCGGGTTGATGGCTATACGGTTACCCCCGCACCCACCAATTATTTGATGGCCAGCGTTGTTGCGCCTGCGCCCTTCGATTTCTTGGGAAGATGCAGCGTCAGAATACCGTCTTCGTACGAGGCCGTTGCGCTGGCTTCGTCGATCTCATTGGCCAGTGCGAAGCTTCGCGCTTGCGCCCCGTAATAGCACTCACGGCGCAGCACCGTATCCCCTTCTTTCTCCTCGCTTTCCTGACGGCGTTCGGCGCGGATGGATACGCGGTTCCCGTCAATGGTGACCTTGACGTCCTCTTTCTTCATGCCGGGCAACTCAGCACGCACGGCATACGCACTGTCGTTTTCCGATACATCAACACGAATGCGACCTTCATCGCCGATCTCGGACGACAGGCCCAAACTAGGAAAATTCCGGAAGAAGTCATCAAACCCACGGAAAGCATCGAATCGGGCTACATCACGGAAAGGATCGAAACGAGTCAGATTGTTAGCCATAGCTTTCTCCTTGAAGGTTAAACGAACAGGGAGCGGCGCCCGTTTAACCCTGGGCACCTTTATTCCCTAATACTTATATGAGGCCGTCGTCGTGAATTTCAAGAGTGCTGAGGTCGGGCCACCTGCCAAGTAACGGATTACAATGAAAGCAGGCACCGGTGACGGCCGTACTGCGTGCAAGTACTAGTTCGTCAGGCCCTCTTCGGGTCCGGTTTATTCTTTTGCTCTACAAGGTGTTTATATGCTGGAATTTGTTGTCGCAGACATGAGCTGCAACCACTGTGTATCGTCTATTACCAAGGCATTGACGGCGCTGTCGCCAGACGTGTCCGTGGAGACTGATTTAGACACCCGCCGTGTGAAAGTAGGTGGCCCGATCGACCAAGCGGCTATTATTGCCGCCCTGGACGAAATTGGCTTCGAAGCCACCCCGGTCCAAGCCTAACCTTACATAAGGCCTTACTAATTTGTCTTTAATTCAAGTTACAAGTAAGGCTGCGTTTTTGGCTTCAACACTGCGTTTTAGTCGTAAAGGCAGCGCTGAAACGCCGACATACGGCATGTTGACTTCAGCGCCGCGGCTGAAGGCCTAAAGGATTTCGTCAATCCGCTCTACCGGGCGACCCAGGCGTACGCCTTTATCGGTTACCACAATCGGGCGGTTCACCAGCACGGGGTGCTCGACCATGGCGTTTAACAGCTCGTCGTCGGAGCAGTCGTCGCGGTTAAGCCCCAGTTCTTTATATTTGGCCTCTGACGTCCGGATAATATCGCGTACGCTTAGACCCGCGCGGCTTATCAACTCGGTCAGCTGCGGTTTGGTGTAGGGTTGTTTCAGGTACTCAATTACCTCAGGCTCAATACCTGCTTCCCGCAGACGTTCCAGAGCAGCACGCGACTTGCTGCACCGGGGGTTATGGAAAATTGTCGTCATAAAACAGTGTTATTGCGGTAAAAGGTTAAAACAGGATGCCGGCGGCGCATGCCTCCCGGCCAATTTGAAGCCAACATCTTAACCCGGAACATGGCCCATGCCTTCGCTTTACGACTATCGCGTGGTGTCGATCCACGGCGAACCCTTCACTCTTGAGCATTACCGCGGGCAAGTGCTGCTTATTGTGAACGTGGCGTCACAATGCGGGTTTACAAGGCAATACGCCGGGCTTGAGGCACTTTATCGTCGCTATCGGGAGCAGGGGTTTACCGTGTTGGCATTTCCATGCAATCAGTTTCGACACCAAGAGCCGGGCACCAATGATCAGATTCAACAATTTTGTCAGCGCCAGTTTGGCGTCTCATTTCCTGTCTTCCAGAAAACTGACGTCAACGGCGCTGACGCGCACCCGGTATTTCGCTGGCTCACCCAGCAGAAAAGTGGCATATTAGGCAGTCGGCGCATCAAGTGGAACTTCACCAAGTTTTTGGTCGGGCGTGATGGCCAGGTACGGGCGCGCTTTGCCCCGGCAACCCGGCCCGAGGCCTTAGTTACCGCCGTTGAGGCCGCCCTTGCCCAACCACAACCAACGTAAAAGGGTTATTGAAGATGATTGATCTGTATTACTGGACAACACCCAACGGCCATAAAATTACGATGTTTTTAGAAGAAGCGGGGCTCGAATACACCATTCACCCCGTCAATATTGGCAAAGGTGACCAATTCGAACCCAACTTCCTGAAAATCTCGCCCAACAATCGCATTCCTGCAATTGTTGATAACGCGCCGGCCGATGGTGGTGAGCCCATTTCCGTATTCGAATCGGGGGCGATCTTGCTGTATTTGGCCGACAAAACCGGGCAATTTATTCCTTCGTCCCTGCGCGGTCGCAACGTGGCGCTTGAATGGCTGTTCTGGCAAATGGGCGGCTTGGGCCCCATGGCCGGCCAAAACCATCACTTCAACGTATATGCACCTGAAAAAGTGCCCTACGCCATCGATCGTTATGTCCGTGAAACCGGGCGTTTGTACGGGGTGCTTAACAAACAGCTTGCCAACCGCGACTTCATCGCCGGCGAATACTCCATTGCCGATATGGCCTGCTACCCCTGGATAGTGCCGCATGAACGGCAAGGCCAAAATATTGACGACTTCCCCCATTTGAAGCGCTGGTTTGACGCGATCGCACAACGCCCCGCGACGCAGCGCGCCTATGCCATTGTCGACCAAATCAATACCGAGCCGGCCGGTTTCGACGAAGAAGCGCACAAGTTACTCTTTGGTCAAGACGCCAGCACAGTTAAGTAATGCACCAGGCACCATGACGTCAATACCCTACCCTAAGCCCCTGACCGCCCGCGACATTGCGGCCCACACACCTGCGTTAAAAAAGATTCCGGCACGTACCGCGCGCGTCACCGGCTTATTGGCCATTGCCGTACTGGCCGCCATGCTGGCCGGTTGTGCCAGCCAAGCCCCCGACATTTCGCTGATCCCCACGCAAACGGACGCCGTTACCAGCCAAGACGGGCTGTTTGTGCAGCCCGTCAAATGGGAGCGGACCAAGCCAGATTGCAGGGGCGACTGCCCGCGGCTAAGCGTTGATTCGGTCGTATTTCCGGGTGTACAGCGCTTAACCGACCTGGTCGACCACGCGCTGGCCATGATGACGGGCGTTGGCGAGCAGCGTGTACCTCCGTATGCCACCATTGCCGAATTTGAACAATACTTTTGGAAAACAGCCGGCCCGCGCGATGAGGTGATGCTGGCCGCGAAGGCGCGCTACCGCAACCGCTACCTGACGGTGATTGAGCTTAACAGCGGCCAGTATTTCACCGGAGCAGCACACGGCATCACCACGACTCAGTTTCTGAACTGGGACAATGCCAGCGGCCGTGTGCTGGATATTGACGACATCTTTGAACCGGGCGGATGGGAACGCTTTGTCGCGCTACTTGAACAGGCCCATCGACAGTGGGTAAACAGCACTCCCGAGGCCCGCGAAGACCCGGAGGCCTGGTTGCGCTTGTGGCCCTTCCAGCCCACCACCAACATCGCGCTTGTCGACATCGGTGTGGTTGCAAAATACGGGTCGTACGAAATTGCCCCGTACTCGTCCGGCCAACCGGAACTGCGGATACCCTACAGCCAGCTCGCCGGTATTCTTAAGCCGCAGTACCTGCCAAATTGAAGGTTAACGGGATCAAGGCAGCGGGCTGTTAGCGGGGTCGTCAAACCGATCCAGGTCAAAATACCGCGAACTTGAGCGTTCGGACGAACGGCTTCCATTTTCATCAGCGGTCGACGATCCTGTCGGACCTTCGGTGGGCTTGCCGCTGTCAATGCCGGCTTCAGCGGCCAGTTGGGCACCGGAAGCAGTTTCTGCACCCGGCGCGCGCATGGCCGCAAGCAAATCGCGCAGCTTGCCGGCCAAAATCGTATGCGACTTAAAGTTGGCCCAGTCGACGACGTCGTAATCCTGATTGGTGCGCAGCGTAGGGTCGGCCCCAGCGGCAAGTAACAGACGCACCATTGGTTCGCTGCCGGCGTAGGCTGCCATCATCAAGGGCGTTGTGCCGTCCGGAGCAAGCGCATTCACTTGCGCGCCTTGGTCCAAAAATAGTTGCGCAGTGTCCAGCTGCCCCGTCGAGGCTGCGTAGTGCAGCGGCGTCCAACCGGGCCGGTTAACAAGAGCACCGCGCCGGATCAGCTCTTTCGCGCGTTCGGTTTCGCCAATTACCGCCAAGTACATCAAAGGCGTCTCACGGTATCGGTTGATGGCATTGAACACCGTGTCGGGGTGCTTAAGAAGCACGTCATAAACACCCCAAGCGTCGTCGCGAATGGCCTGCATGATGGAGGGTTGCCCGCCGGGGCTGACCGCGTTCGGATCGGCGCCTTCCGCCAGCATTTGCGCAATTTGCTCGGCGCGATCATTGGTGATGTGGACCCACCAATCAGAAGGATTTGCAGCGTGGCTTGACGCCGACAACATCAAAAGTCGCAGTACCAGGCTTAGCAGTACCAGCCTTGGCAACCACGAAGCACGCCCCGCAGGTATACGCAAAATTGGCCTGGTTTCACGTCGCCAAATCGACTGGCCCCACCGTGCCGCTCCGATGCCACGCATGTTGATTTCTGTCATCTTGACCGCCACAATAAATTCGTTTAAAAACAGCTGCGTACGTGCCTTATTTAAAGTAAAGCTTAAGATATTTCACATTAACAAACGTTGCTTGACGCTTGTTTTTATCGATAAAGACATTCCGTCGCGTGGTCGCTTACTAGAAAATACTTTAAGTCACTTTAAATAAATCACATTAAATAAATAGCTTTAACTTACTTAGGTATCTTCTTGAAAAGTCGGAAAAAGTTATCGGTAGAGTGTTTGGCGACTTCATCCACCGTGACGCCTTTCAGTTCCGCCACTTTTTCAGCGACGTGCACCACTTTTGAGGGGTCATTCGTTTTGCCACGGTGTGGGACGGGCGCCAGAAACGGCGAATCGGTTTCAATAAGCAAGCGGTCCATGGGTACTTGCTTGGCTACTTCCTGCAGCGCCGCCGCATTCTTGAACGTGACAATGCCTGAGAATGAAATATAAAAACCCAACTCCATTGCCTGGTGGGCCACCTCCCACGACTCGGTAAAGCAATGCATGACACCGCCAATCTCGCCCGCGCGCTCTTCCCGCATAATTCGCAGGGTATCTTCGGCCGCATTACGGGTGTGGATAATCAGAGGCAGACCGCTGGCGCGGCTAGCCTGAATGTGGGTTCGGAAACGTTCACGCTGCCAATCCAACGGCTCAGGTTTGCGGAAATAATCCAGTCCGGTCTCGCCGATGGCCACAACTTTGTCGGACGATGTCGCCATATCGACCAGCTCATCCGCCGTAGGGTCGGGGGTGTCTTCGTAATCCGGGTGTACACCGACCGAGGCGTACAAGCGATCGTGCGGCGCCACCAATTCCATTAGTGCAGGCCAACGCGGCATGCTGACGCTCACCACCAACGCATGCGTTACGCGGTTGTCGTCCATACGCTGAAGGATGTCCGGCAGCTGATCGGCCAAATCCGGGAAATCAAGATGACAGTGTGAATCAACAAACATTGAACTC
>JAJUIY010000276.1 GCA_029267415.1 Alcaligenaceae bacterium | reverse complement strand
GCGCCGCTGGTAGCAGTCGGTCAACATGCTGCGCACCCGTGCAACGGGCTGCTCGGTTTCGTAGGAATACGAACTGCGAACCATGAAGCGGCCGTCGGCCGTTCGGCGCAAGGTGGTGCCTAGCCGGTTTGCCGGAATCACCCCCCACTCGGGCACGCGCCCGAGCTTCTGCAATTCTTCTTCAGGCAGCACGGGCGTCAATGCGGCATAGGTGTAGATGGTAAAAACCCGATCACGGGCCAAACCCAGCCGTGCTGCAAAGCCATTATTGGCGATCACCACACGGTCTGCAGTCAGCTGCGCCGAACGGGTGCCCACTTTGAATGGACGCGACCTGCCCAGCGAGATCACCGGCTCGTTTTCCCACAGCCATACATTGGCCGGCAGGTTATCGGCCAAGCCGCGCACAAACGCTGCGGGCTGCACAAACACGTTACTGTCGGAGTGGTACCCGTAGCGGTAATAGCGCGTACCCAAGTCGGCCTGCAACGCGTCATGGTCCAGCTCGCGGTAGGCAACGCCCCACTCTTGGTAATCTTTGAGTGCGGCATGCAGGCGGCGTTCGCCGTCGGCGGTGGCCGCCGCATGGTATTTACCGACCTCGCTCCAGCCGCACTGGATACCGTGGGTGTCAACCAAGCCTTTCAGCCACGTCAGCCCCTGGTTGTACAGCCGGATCTGTTTACGTGCGACGTCAGTAGCACTGCCATGGCCGGACATCCCCGTGTTGTGGGGCAAATTAATCAAGAAACCCGAGTTACGACCCGACGAGCCTTCACCGATCACACTGGCATCCAGCACCAGCACCCGAGTGTCAGGTTCAAGCTCGGCAATGCGGCGTGCCGCCGCCAAACCCGTTACCCCCGCCCCAATAACGATGGCACCAAAGTGGCTTTCTTCCGGGCGTGCCGTGCGCGCGGTGCGCGCCGGCAACAACGCATTCCATCCCGACCGCGCCTGATAATGCGGAAACGTGCTCTTCGCCATGCTGCATGCCTTTACCGGGTGGTTGCTTCAAGACTGCGCATCACTTCCGCCTGCACCGTTTCCCAGATTTGGGACTTCAGTTCGTTGTAGCGTGGCGAAAGCTGAACATCGGCGTTACGCGGCATGGGCAAATCGTTACGGATGTCCGTGACAATACGGCCCGGCCTTGCGCTCATGATCAGCATTCGGGTGGAGAGCAGCAGCGCCTCGTCAATGGAGTGCGTAATAAAGACGATGGTCTTGCCGCTTTGCTCGTAGATGCGCAGCAGTTCGTCCTGCAGCACCTGACGGGTCATGGCGTCCAGCGCGGCAAACGGCTCGTCCAGCAAAATCACATCGGGGTCATTGGCCAGGACGCGTGCAATGGACACCCGTTGGCGCATCCCGCCGGACAAGGCATTGGGGTATTTGTTTTCGAAGCCCTTCAGACCCACCATATCAATGAAACGGTGGGCAATGTCGTTGCGTTCAGCGCGACCCATGCCTTTCATTTTCAGCCCAAAGGCCACGTTATCCAGCACGGTGAGCCCCGGGACCAAAGCATACTGCTGAAACACCATGCCACAATGCGGATCGACGCTGTTTACCTCGCGGCCATTCACAACAATACGGCCCGACGTGGGCTTGTCAAAGCCCGTAACCAGGTTCAGCAGCGTGGATTTCCCGCAACCTGACGCCCCCAACAACACCACAAACTCGCCCTGGGCTACTTCCAGATCAACACGCTTCAGCGCTTCAAAATCGCCGAAAAACTTGGAAACGCCCTGAATGGAGATCATCGGCTCACTCATTGTTGCCACCTCAGAATATGGTTCTCGATAAGTCGGAAGACAAAGTCGGTGACGAGAACCGTGACACTGATCATCACCATGCCCAGCACTACCACTTCGGTCTGGAAGAACTCCTTGCCGTTCATGATCAGAAAGCCCAACCCTTCACGGGCGGCCACCAGCTCGGCCGAGATCACACAGGTCCAGGCCAGCCCCAGAATCACCTTCATCCCGCTGAGTATTTGCGGCAAACTTCCCGGCAGAATCACTTCGCGCATCACCTGCCAGCGGCTGGCGCCCAGGTTTTGGGCAGCGCGAATTAATAATGGGTCGACATTACGAGTGGCCTCGATCACGTAAACCAAGGCCGGCGCAAAGGTTCCCATAAAGACGATGCTGTATTTTTGCGTCTCGGTGATGCCAAACCACAGCAACGACAGGGGAATCCAGCTCATGGACGGCAACGGCCGCAAGAACGAAAGCAAGGG
>JAJUIY010000005.1 GCA_029267415.1 Alcaligenaceae bacterium | reverse complement strand
TATTTGGTGGGCCGTGCGCGATTCGAACGCGCGACCAACGGATTAAAAGTCCGCTGCTCTACCGGCTGAGCTAACGGCCCACATCCAGCGAAAGATCAGAATTATGACCCATTAAAAATCGTGTGTCAAGCGCTGAGTGCCACCAAAAAGCCCTTGGCTGCACCATGACATCAACCACGCCGTGATACCAGCCAACCACTTAGACATCGCGCGGCACGCGTCCCATCAGATAGAACTCGTCGTTAGGCCGGATGGAGGCAAAGTTGACCATGCGGTTACTAAGCCCGAAAAAGGCGGCGATGGCGGCAATGTCCCAGATGTCTGCATCATTAAAGCCATGGGGATACAGGCGCTGATAATCGGTGTCGTCAATTGACTGGGCATCCAGGCACACCTTCATGGCGAAATCGAGCATGGCGCGTTCGCGCGGGCTGATGTCGGCCTTGCGATAGTTTACGGCCACCTGATCGGCAATGGTCGTGTTCTTTGCACGAATACGCAAAATAGCACCGTGCGCCACGACGCAGTACTCGCAATTGTTGGCGGCGGAGGTCGCCACCACAATCATCTCACGTTCGGCCAGCGACAGCCCGCCCTCTTTTTCCATCAGCGCGTCGTGATACGCAAAAAAGGCCCGAAATTCGGCCGGACGATGGGCCAATGCCAAAAAGACATTGGGAATGAAACCCGCCTTTTCCTGCACGCCAAGGATGCGATCCTGCATATCTTGCGGCAGACTGGCAAGGTCGGGTATGGGGTAACGACTGATGGGTACAGCGCTCATGATGTCTCCTGCAGTGACGCGATAATTATTGTTCTGAAATAAAAAACGCTGCCGGGCATTGCCATCGGCAGCGTTGAGCAAGACGTTAACGGGCCCGCGAAATACGCACTTCGGCGCCCCGTCGCTTCACTTCAAGCCCCTCGGAGGGCAAGATGCGCAGACCTTCCAGGCCCTTGATATAACTGGACCCCTGCATCTGCATGACCCGAATACGGTTGCGCATAACTACAGGGCTGTGCTCGGGCATTCCAAACATCCAGACCTCGTCCAGGATGCGGGCCGAGTTGAACTCACCCGTGTGCAGCGCCGTGGGGCCAAGGCTCAGGATGTGGCCTTCGCGGCCAAATACCGGCAAAGCGTCAAGGTCGGCTTCCACCGTCCAGGTGGTGCCGCCCTCGTAGCGCCATCCCGTGGACAAATCCCACCAGGCATCGCCTTCGGGCAAGTACACCTGCGTACGGTTGCCCGGCTTCAGTATGGGGGCCACCAGCAAGGCCGGCCCAAACATATATTGCGTGTCCCAGGCCTGAGCCACCGGGTCGTCGGGGAATGCCTGTGCCATCGAACGCTGCACCGGCAAGCCCGTGCGCACGCTGTCTTCAACGATACCCAGCACGTAGGGGATCAGGCGATAGCGCCAATTTAGCCAGTGACGGATGTGTTCTTGCGTTTTTTCGTCGAAGGCCGTTGGCAGCAAAGCCGGTACTCCCTGGAAGTGGAAGTTACCAGAAAACACAACCATGGACAGCCACCGCACGTAGAGTTCGGGCGTCATGGCATCGGTAGGATGGTGAGCACAGCCCAAGCCATGCGATTGCAGCGCGACACCACTGTCACCCAGGGCCAGCGCACTGCGCAGCGAACGCTCCATGCCTTCCCAGTCGTTGGTGACACAAGGCCCGCGCTGCCACGCGTAGCGGTGCGCGCCGGGAAACAAGTCGGTACTGGCCACCACGCCTTCCTGCGGTGTTTTATGCCCGGCGATGGCTTCGAACATGGCCTGGCGCGCCATGGCCGGGTACAAAGTACGCAGCACCGGGCCGGATTCGCCACGACGTGCGGTAACGTCGTCGGGAATATTGAACTGCGCCTGACAGCTCACAATGGTGAGCCCTTCGTCAACCAGCTGGCGAACGCGGTCAACCCACAGCCGGTAAACGTCTTTGTGGGTCAGGTCAAGCAGACCAAACGGCTTGCCGCCCGTGGCGTCAACACCCTCTATCACCACCGCGTCGCCGTCATCGTTGATCAGCAGCCAACCTCGATCCTCCCATTCGTCGAACAGGGGCGTCCCGGCCAGTACCGCCGGAAGTGTGGGAGCCACCAGCTGTATACCTTGTTCGTCAAGACGGTTGAAGAAATCGCGCGGTTCAGCAACGCGCTCGGGATCCCATTCGATATTGTTCTTGTCGGACAGAAAACCAAACGGTGCCGGTGGTGCCAGCTCGACGGCATCCAATGCAAACCCGTTTTCGCGCAACGCCTGAACCAACCCAATGGTGTCGTCGGTGGATTCGCCGGGTGCCTGATCCAGCCAGACGCCCATGGGCGGCAAGCCCGGCTGCCCGGGGCGCCCGGTAAGGCCGGTATATTGATTGAGGATTTCGGAGGGATCGCCCACAAACAGGAAGAGGTCGAGCACCGGTGCGTTGTGTACGCCGATTTGATAAAGATTGGGTTCGGAGGCGCACAGGTCGTGATCGACACGGCCGGCAACGTTCACATAAAGGCCCCACCCCGCCGTACTCCACACCAGTGGAAGAAAGCGCTGTTCAGGCAGATCGGAGCGACGAACTTCGCCGCGGCGGTCAAGGTTGCCCTGGGTATCGCCCAAACCATGCAAGGCCTCGTTGGCGTCAAGCTGAAACGCCACACGCCACATATTGCCTTCGTCACCGGGCGCGGCGCCCACAGTGGCACCGGCCGGGCTGCGCAACAGGCAGTGGTCGCCCCGGTACAGCGCAAACTGAAGCGGCGAGCTGCTGATTTCAAGCACCACCTCGCCTTGAGCAAGGCGCCAGCATGGCGTGTCCGTGCACAGTGCAGAGCTGACCAGAAGATCGCCGACGGGCTCTTGGCGTGCCAGCAACATCTCGGCGTGCACTTCATCGCGCGCCCGGGGCTTGGCCGGTCGAATGGCTTCGTCGGTGCCCCAGCGAAGCCGGTACACGTTGGGTGCATGCGCTTCGATCAGAACGCGGAAATCGCTATCGGCCGCGGTGAATTCGGCCGCGGGCGGTTGAGCATCGGTGAAGTCGAGAGTGGTAAGTTGCGTCACGTGAGCAAAGTCAAACTTGGACGGCACAGCGCAATCCTCTGGGTATATACCCCGTCAAAACAATTCAAAAAAACCACGACCAGCGCGAAGGCATCCGGCACAATTCCAACAGGCAGCCAGGGAATTCGCAGGTCGTGGATCATACTGGCGCAATTCTTTGTACAAGCCCGCGCTCCAGCGGAAGCGGTTCGTGATTCAGGGTTGCAGCCAACAATTCGGCGGCCAGTGCCGACCATGTCAGCCCGCGCGAGCCAAAGCCACACGCCAGCCACAACCCGGGTGCTCCGGCAACCGAACCGATTACGGGCCGCCGATCACGTACTGCTGCGCGCCAGCCTGCCCATCCATCGGCAAGCGGCCGCGGCCAGCCCAGCATAGTCGGATCGGCAAACAGAGCCATCACCTTGTTTCGGTTTTCTTGATGGCCCTTCCTTGTCATTATACTAAGCGTTGTATCCGGCACGTACGTACTTCCGCCAACTAGCCCCCCTTGAGCGTCCGGAAGACATAACCCTCCCCCGGACACTACGCTTTTCAGCGTAGTGCCGCCCGCCATTGAAAAGTAGCTTAATTGCCCCCCTACCCGACGCATGGTTTGCAGACGGCCGGGGGTAACCAGACCCGGAATGGTGGACAACAAGCGTGGCACAAGCCATGAAGCTGCCAAAACCACCCAATCCGCACAGGCCAGCACATCTCCGTCTTCATTATAAAGCAACCACTCGCCGTGCCCGGACCGGCCCAAACGGGCAACGTGCCGCGCTTGCGTCGCGACCAGCGGGGGCGTCAGCAGTCCATCAAGAAACGACTCGGGACGAACCAGGTGCCCATGCCCGTGCCACAGGCCGGGTCGCTGTTGCCGGACGCCGGTCAAGGCGGATGCCTCCTCGGCATCAACCCAACGTACAAAAGTTTCCGGAAAAGATAATCGCTGGAGCGCCTGCTTCCACGCATCACCTTCGGCCGCGTCAATGCGCTGGAAAGTACCGCAGCGCTGCGGGCGCGCGGCCGCATCAAGGTTTGCCCAGCGCTGTCCAGCCAAAAAAACACCGGTGCGGCTCAGGCGTGCGCGGATATCGTCGTCTCGGCTGACGACCGGCGTCATGGCCCCGCCCCGATGGTCACGATGCGTCCCGGCCGGCCCTTGCGAGAACGCCGGGTCGAACACGGTGACCGCTCCTCCACGTGCGGCCAGCGCATACGCTGCCGCCGCGCCGGCGAACCCACCGCCCACCACCGCCACACGTGGCGACGGCGCCGCGACCGAACGGGTTTTTCCCATGCCCGGGCGCAACTGCGCGACGATGCGGTGGCGCTTGGTGCCAAAGCCGGGAAGGCGCTGAACAAGAAACCCTGCATCCTCAAGGTCGCGCCGGACCTGGCCGGCGCTGCACCAGGTGGCCAATGTGGCATCCGCGCAACCCAGGCGCGCCAGCTGACGAAATATTTGTGGTGTCCACATTTCCGGATTTACCCGGGGCGAGAAGCCATCCAGAAAGCACGCATCAAACGTCAGTTGAAGCTCGGGCAGCAGGCGCACCACCCCGCCCAGAGCCAGGGTAAGCGTTACGGCGCCACCGTCCAACTCAAGCCGGTGGATGCCCGGGGTCAGCTCGGGCCAGTGTTCAAGCAGCTGTTGAGCCAGCGGCTGCAGCGACGAATCCAGCCGCCCGTACAGAAGCGATAGATCGCAGTGCTTGAACGGATGCGCTTCGACCGAAACCATGTGCAGCCGATCGCAGCGCTGGGGGTCACGACGCCACGTATCCCACAGGGCCAAAAAGTTGTGACCCAGCCCAAAGCCGGTTTCAAGCACGGTAAAATGTGTCCGGCCGCGCCAGCGCTCGGGCAGCTGGTTACCCCCTACGAACACATGACGAGCTTGCGCAAGCGGTACCGAACCCGCATAGTAAATGTCATCAAACCGGCGGCTTACCGGTGTTCCATCAGGATTCAGTTCGAGTGTTGCCGGAATCAGGGGTTCAAAGCTTGAAGACATTATCTGCGTTGCGGGTATCCGTACTTCGGGGCGCCAAGCCTGTTATGCATGCGTCACGTACAATAGAGAACGTCAGCCCGCCACATTTGCAGCCAATGCTGACGCTACACAGGAAACCGTATGCCGTCGTCACAGCTTCCCCTTACTGATTGCCTGGAAACTGCCGTTACGGCGGCACACGCTGCTGCCGCTATTTTACAGGCCCACGCGCATCGGCGTGCCGACTTGGTGATCAGCACCAAACAGCTTAACGACCTCGTGTCGCAGGCCGACCACGAGGCCGAAGAGGCCATACTGGACATTTTGCGCGAGCGGACACCGTCGCTGGGCATTGTCGCCGAAGAATCTGGTGGCGAGCCCGCGGGCAAAGCCTCGTGGTACATCGACCCTCTAGACGGCACCACCAACTTCCTGCATGGGTTACCGCATTATGCGGTGTCCATCGCCCTGGTGGCACATCCGGGCGCTCACGTTACCGGCGAACATATGGTTGATCGCGATACCCCCGTAATCGCCGTCATCTACGATCCCGTTCGCGAAGAGCTTTTTACCGCCATGCACGGGGTTGGCGCGTGGGTGAACAACACGCGCATCCGCTGCTCAAACACCCCGGTGCTGGCCGAATCCGTGCTGGCCACGGGGTTCCCGTTTCGGGATTTTTCGTTTGAAGACCAATACAACCCCATGCTGCGGCAAGCCATGCACAGCACCCGCGGCGTACGCCGTATGGGCTCCGCGGCGCTCGACCTGGCATGGGTCGCCTGCGGCCGTTTTGACGGCTATTGGGAAATGGGCCTGGCCCCCTGGGATGTGGCAGCCGGTACCTTATTGGTTCGCGAGGCCGGTGGCGTCTGCGAAGACATGCATCACACGCGGCCGTGGCCACACAATGGGGCGCTGTATGCGGCCAATGCCCACATCGCCCCCCAACTGAACAACCTGATACAGGCACACCTGTAATTGCGGAGACACTTATGAAGCTTGTTGAACCTTTCACCACATGGCACCCTGAATTCACTGCCATTCGCCGTGACATTCATGCCCATCCCGAATTGTCCTACGAAGAGCACCGCACGGCGGACCTGGTGGCCGGCAAGCTTGAATCCTGGGGCATCCCGGTACACCGTGGCCTGGGTGTCACCGGCGTTGTCGGCACCATTCAGGGACGCACCCCCAACGGGCCGTCCATTGGCTTGCGCGCCGACATGGACGCGCTGCCCATGTCGGAATTGAACACGTTCGAGCACGCCAGCAAAAACCCCGGAAAAATGCACGCGTGCGGCCACGACGGCCACACGACCATGCTGCTGGCCGCGGCCCGATACCTGGCCGAACACCGCGATTTTGACGGCACGGTGTATGTCATCTTCCAACCCGCCGAAGAAGGCGACGCGGGTGCCCAGGCCATGATTGACGACGGCCTGTTCAAGCTGTTTCCCATGAATGCGGTATTTGGCATGCACAACTGGCCCGGCATTCCCGCCGGGCAGTTCGCTGTCGTGCCCGGCCCCATCATGGCGTCCAGCAACGTCTTCAAGATTCATATCAAGGGCAAGGGCGCACACGCCGCCATGCCACACCTGGGCAACGACCCTGTCATGGCCGCTGTGCAGCTTGCGCAATCGCTGCAAACCGTGGTCGCGCGTAACAGCGACCCGATCGACCCAGTCGTCGTCAGCATCACCCAAATACATTCCGGGTCGGCCGATAACGTCATCCCCAACGAAGCAGAGCTACGCGGCACCGTACGCACTTTCTCCATCGAGGCACTTGACCTGGTCGAGCGCCGGATGGCCGAAATCACCGAGCACACGTGCCGTGCGCTCAACTGCGAATCCGACTTCACATTCCAGCGCAGCTATCCGCCTACCATCAACGACGTCGCGCAAACCGACTTCTGCAAACAGGTCATCACCGACATTGTGGGCGCTGACAACCTTGACACTGACATCAAGCCATCGATGGGGGCCGAAGACTTCGCCTTTATGCTGCAAGAAGTGCCCGGCTGCTACGTCTGGATCGGAAACGGACAAGGTGAACACCGCGATCCAGGGCATGGCATGGGGCCGTGCATGCTGCATAACGGCAGCTACGACTTCAATGACAGCATTATTCCGCTGGGGGCCACGTACTGGGTTCAGCTGGCCACAAAATGGCTGGCTCAACACGGCCATCTGACCCCGCCCGCCCAGGCCTAAGCTGCATTTTCCCCTTACCTTCCGGGCGACACACTCGCCCGGCATAAAACCAACAAAAGGAATGCCCTTGAGTACGCAACAAACCGCTGCCGATACCGCCACACTGCCGTCCGGCTGTGCGCCCACCTTGCGCGTCATGCCCATGCCTTCTGACGCCAATATTCACGGTGATGTTTTCGGCGGATGGATAATGGCGCAAGTGGACATTGCCGGGGCCATTCCCGCAACCCGGCGTGCCGGCGGGCGTGTCGCCACCATCGCGGTAAACGCGTTTACCTTCCGCCAACCCGTGTTTGTGGGCGACCTGCTAAGCTTTTACGCCAAAATCATTAAAACGGGCACGACGTCCATTACTGTGTCGGTCGAAGTCTACGCCGAAAGGCAACGCCTTGACGCTGAAATCATCAAGGTTACCGAAGCCATTCTGACCTACGTCGCCACCGACGACCAGCGCAGGAGCCGCCCCTTACCCCCCGCTTAAGTTGAAGGCCTGCTTATGCAACACAACAGCCTGGAACCGGACGTTCAAGATGTAACGCCCGAAGGCAAGGCAATCGCCATACCGCGCCGGCTCGACCCGGAAGACGCGCAACTCGCCCTTCAGATACTGCAAAGTATTCTGAACCGGCCGGACGTCGCCGAGGCCCTCGAACAACTTGAAACCGGTGAGACCGACGACACCGGCCTGCCCGACGCCATTGCGTCGGAAATCGGCGAAACCGTCAACAAACTGCACCCGGCCGACATCGCGTTCATTCTCGAATCGTTGCCCGAACACGAGCGGCAAGTCGTGTGGGGTCTTGTCGACCCGGGCCACGATGCCGATGTCTTGCTTGAAGTCGATGACTGGGCCCGTGAATCACTAATCGCAACCATGAACCGGGATGCCCTGGTCAGTGCCACGGGCACCATGGACGCCGACGAAATCGCCGACCTGGTGCCCGACCTGCCGCCCGACGTCGTTGCCGAAGTGCAACGCGGGCTGACAGCCGCCGAACGGGCGCAACTGCTCGAGGCCATGGGCTACCCCGAAGATACCGTCGGGGCCATCATGGACTTCGACATGGTGCGTGTGCGCGAAGACGTAACACTGGAAGTGGTTCTGCGCTATCTGCGTCGCTTGCAAGAGTTGCCCGACCACACTGATCAAATCTTTGTGGTCGACCGCGAAGACCGCCTGCAGGGCACGCTGTATCTGACCAAACTGCTGGTGACCGAGCCGGAACGGCTGGTTTCTGACGTCATGAATGAAGACTATCTATCGCTGAACCCGATGGATTCGGACGCCGATGCCGCCAACGCTTTTGAACGCTACGACCTGATTTCCGCTCCCGTCACGGACGACCGTGGGCGATTGATTGGCCGCGTCACCATTGACGAGGTGGTGGACGTCATTCAGGAAGACTCGCAAGAGCAAGCGCTGTCACGCGCCGGTCTGCAGGAAGAGGACATTTTTGCGCCGGTATACAGCGCCCTGCGTAACCGAGCGCCCTGGCTGCTGGTTAACCTGTGTACGGCGGCCATCGCGTCGCTCATTGCATCGCGCTTTGAGCACACAGTCAGTCAAATCGTGATTCTTGCGTTCCTGATGTCCATTGTGGCCGGCATTGGCGGCAACTCGGGCAACCAGACCATGACGATGATCATCCGCGCCATGGCCATGGGCCGGGTCAGCAGCGCCAACATCTGGCAACTGGTGAAACGCGAACTGCTGGTCACCTTCATGGTGGGCACCAGCGGCAGTATTGTGGCCGCTACCTTTGCGTGGGCGATATCCGGTTCATTTGCCGTCGCGCTGGTCATGATGGCGGCCATGATCGGCAATATGCTGATCGGCGCGTTTTTAGGGGTGCTGATTCCGTTGCTGCGCGATCGCTTCGGTAAAGATCCGGCCGTTGGCTCGTCGGTGCTCCTGACATTTGCAACCGATTCGCTCGGTTTCTTTATTTTTCTAGGGCTGGCAACCTTGTTTTTGCTGTAAAGCCCCGGCCCGCCTGGAGGGCGACATCTTCACTGGTGCTAGTGCACGCCGGCGCCTGATATGGCAGCACCCGATTCGTGGCAACAAAAACGAGCGATGAGATGGCGCCTGCCATGGCTGCACCCCTAGCGTGCCGATAGCAACGGGGCCTGAATGACGCGGCGCGCAAATGGCGCGCCGCTTTACGACCGGTTAGGCGACACGCCCGTGGCAGTGCTTGTACTTTTTGCCGCTGCCGCAAGGGCACGGCTGGTTACGCCCTACACGAGGCACCGCCGCAGTAGCCGTACCGCCCGTCGCGGCCGCCGCTGCTGTTGCGCCGGCAGGGGCCTGCTGGCCATCAATACCCGGATCTTCACCGCTGAGCGCGGCATCATAATCGGAATGGTGGTACGACACGTTATCGAGCTTGCTGGGCTGCGGCTCGGTGTTTTCAACCTGTTCCGGTGACTGGATACGCACGGTCAGCAAGACGCGCACCACATCGACGCGAACCCGGTCGAGCATATCGGAGAACAACTCGAAGGCTTCACGCTTGTACTCTTGCTTGGGATCCTTCTGCGCATAACCGCGCAAATGAATCCCCTGACGCAAGTGATCCAGGGCAGCCAGATGGCTACGCCAGTTCGTGTCGATGGCCTGCAGCATGATTGAGCGCTCGAACGGTGCCCAGTTTTCGCGGCCCACCAGCGCAACCTTGCTTTCGTAAAGCTCGCGGGCCTTGTCCAGCACGCGCTCAAGCAAGTCGTCGTCGGTCAAGTTATGCTCTTCTTCGAGCATCTTGGCCAAAGGCATATCAATGTGCCATTCGGACGCCAAGGTTGACTGCAGCGTGGCCACATCCCATTGCTCTTCAACAGAGTCTTCAGGAATATAACTGCGGAAAAGCTCAACCATTGTGGCATCGCGCAGGTTGGCTACCATATCACCCACATCAGTGGCTTCCAGCACCTCGTTGCGCTGCGTATACAGCACCTTGCGCTGATCGTTTGCGACGTCATCGTACTGCAGCAGCTGCTTGCGGATGTCGAAGTTGCGCGCCTCGACCTTGCGCTGCGCGGATTCGATCGAACGCGTAACCATGCGGGCCTCGATGGGTTCGCCTTCGGGCAGACGCAGCCGTTCCATAATGGCGCGTACGCGATCGCCGGCAAAAATCCGCATCAGCGGGTCTTCAAGAGACAGGTAGAAGCGTGAAGAGCCAGGGTCACCCTGACGACCGGCACGCCCGCGCAGCTGGTTGTCAATACGGCGCGACTCGTGGCGCTCGGTACCGATAATGCGCAAACCACCGGCTTTTTTGACGGCGTCGTTAGCGGGAGCCCACTCGGCGCGAATGGTGTCGATACGCGCTTGCTTTTCTTCGTCAGACAGCGATTCGTCGGCGCGGACCAGATCAATTTGCTTATCCACACTGCCGCCCAGCACAATGTCGGTACCGCGACCGGCCATGTTGGTGGCAATGGTGATGTGGCCCGGCTTACCGGCTTCGGCCACAATCTGTGCTTCGCGCTCGTGTTGCTTGGCGTTCAGCACCTCGTGCTGCAGGCCCTCTTTAGTGAGCATGCGCGACAGCAACTCGGAGTTTTCAATACTCGTGGTACCCACCAGTACCGGTTGCCCACGCTCGGCACAATCCTTGATGTCGGCCAAGATGGCCGCATATTTTTCGGCGTCGGTTTTGAAGACCTGGTCGTTTTGATCTACCCGAACCATGGGCCGGTTGGTGGGTATGATCACCGTTTCCAGGCCGTAAATTTCCTGGAATTCAAACGCTTCGGTGTCGGCCGTACCCGTCATGCCCGCCAACTTCTCGTACATGCGGAAATAGTTCTGGAAGGTGATAGAGGCCAGTGTCTGGTTTTCGTTCTGGATCTTGACGCCTTCCTTGGCTTCGACGGCCTGATGCAAGCCATCGGACCAGCGACGACCCGCCATGAGACGGCCGGTGAACTCGTCGACGATCACGACTTCGCCGTTTTGCACCACATAGTGCTGGTCGCGGTGGAACAAACTGTGCGCCCGCAAGGCCACCATCAGGTGGTGCATCAGCGAAATATTACGTGGGTCGTAAAGGGATTCGCCTTCAGGCAGCATGCCTTGTTGCGTCAATACCTCTTCGGCCTTGATGTGGCCGGCTTCGGACAAATGAACCTGCTGCCCTTTTTCGTCAACCCAGTAGTCGCCTTCCGGTTCCGGCTCTTGCGGTTTGGGCTCCGCTTGCATGCGCGTAAGTAGCGGCGGTACCGCGTTCATGCGCACATAGAGATCAGTGTTGTCTTCGGCCTGCCCGGAAATAATCAGTGGTGTACGGGCCTCGTCGATAAGAATGGAGTCGACCTCGTCCACAATGGCGTAAAAAAGCGGACGTTGACGACGATCTTCGGCGCGGTATTCCATGTTGTCGCGCAGATAGTCGAAACCGAATTCGTTGTTGGTTCCGTAGGTAATATCGGCTTGGTAAGCAGCGCGCTTTTCATCATTATCTTGGTTAGGCACCACAACGCCCACCGACATACCCAAGAAGTTGTACAGGCGCCCCATCCATTCGGCGTCGCGCCGGGCCAGATAGTCGTTAACGGTGACGACATGAACGCCTTTTCCGGCCAGCGCGTTCAGATACACCGCCAGCGTGGCCATCAGCGTTTTACCCTCACCCGTGCGCATCTCGGCAATTTTGCCTTGGTGCAGCGCGATGGCGCCCAGCAGCTGTACGTCGAAATGCCGCATGTCGAAGACCCGTTTACCGGCCTCGCGCACTACGGCGAACGCCTCGACAAGCAAGTCGTCAAGCGACGCGCCGTCGGTATGGCGCTGACGGAACTCGTCGGTCTTGGCCTTTAATTCGGCATCGGAAAGCGCCTCGGTTTGGGGTTCCAGAGCATTGATCTGAGCGACAAGCTTGCGATACTGCCTGAGCAAACGGTCGTTACGGCTGCCAATCAGCTTTTTTATCAAAGAAACCATGCGTTTTTCGTTAACACCGGCCCGCTATTGTTTGGCGCACCGGCATACCTTTCGTGTGGGTTAGCGGACATGCCGCAGGAAACAATACAGTTTAACGCACCTGCGTGGCATTGGTAACAGCGTGTTCGCCGGCATCGGCCACCAAAGGCCCGCTTTGCCATGTGGGCGGCAAAAACAACGCTGGATCCAACGGGTGGCCCGCCATCCGAACTTCAAAATGCAAATGCGGGCCCGTTGACCGCCCCGTAGAGCCAACCAGGGCAATCAGCTGGCCCTGATCAACCAGCTCGCCCTCGGTTACGTTCAATTTGGACGCGTGGGCATACCGGGTCGACAGGCCATTGCCGTGCACAATTTCTACCAGGTTTCCATAGCCAGACCGGAACCGCGCTTGCGTGACTACCCCGGCTGCGGCTGCGTAGATGGGCGTGCCGCGCGGGGCGGCGAAGTCCATGCCCTCGTGCATGGAGTGACGCCGCGTGATGGGATGGCGACGCCACCCAAAGGATGAACTGGGAGTAACATCGGCCACCGGCACAACGCTTGGCAAGCTGGCATCCACGCCGGTGCGCCGCGTCAGCATAAGGTCGAGCAAGGCGAGGCTGTCTTGTTGCGATATCAGCTTGGCGTGCAAGACATCAAGCTGACGTCCCAGCCCTTCGGCCGTCAGGGCATAACTGTCGGACACCTCTGCTCCGCCACGAGCGGCGGGCAGCGCGGGGAAGTGGTCGATCGCCACCCCTGTGACGTCGTCCATCACGCCTGGCGCCGCTGCGTGTCGTGGAGTGGGCGGCATGGACGCGTTCACATCCGGCCCGGGAACATCCACCGGCAGGTTTGCGACAAGCTCGGGTTCGGTATAGTGCACCCCAGCGGCTTGGGCGACGCGCTGTGTAAGGCCATCAACGGCGGCCACTTTAGCCTGCAGCGCACCCACCTTCTGCGCCAGCATGCCAATATTTTCACGGATGTAGGCGGAATTACGCGACGCGTGACTGATCAAGGCCTGCTCGTGTTGCGGCAGCAGGGCAGGCGCACTGAAAAAACGGGCATGTGCCCACGCACCGCCGAGCGCCGAGACGCCCAACGCCGTCACGGCCAGTAACAGGAAAACAGGTTTACGCCAAGCACGGCTGGCTACAACGTTAAAATGCCCGGATGAAGTCTGCACTGCCGGATGATTCAAAACAAAAGCCCTGTAAAATCAGTGATATGTTCAAAACCACACGCACACCACGGCGCACGCGAAGCCGGGCCGCCGGTACGCTGGCCCTTGATTGGGTACACGCCGACACGCAAGGCGCCAGCCTGCTGGCAACCGCCCAGAATTTGCTGGATGCCGAACGGGAAGCCCGCCAAGTGTTGCCGACAGGGATTGCCCGGGTGTGCCGGGTGGCACGTATTGATGGCCACCGGATGACGCTGGCCGTACCCAGTGCAGCCTACGCCAGCAAACTGCGGCAGTTGACACCACGCGTGGTGGCACAATTGAATCAGGCTGGCTGGAACGTTAACGAAATAACGGTACGCGTACAAGGCGCACTTATACGTAACGACACGCCCCCGCCCGCCCGCGATATAGAGCCTTTGGACACACAGGCCCTGGACGCTTTTGGCCAGCTAGGCGGCACGCTACCGCCCGGGCCATTACGGGATGCCATACAGCGGCTGTTAAAACGCCATCGCTAAAACGCGGTCAGGCGTATTTCCACTCGTAGCTGAATGCCTCGGGGAACTGTTCGGACTCGTAAGTTACCAGCTCCCAGGCGTCTTCCTGGGCCAGCAACGTGCGGGCAAGCTGGTTATTGAGGCCGTGACCTGACTTGCAGGCTACATAACGTGCCACCAGCGGCTTGCCAATAAGGTAGAGGTCACCGATGGCGTCAAGAATCTTGTGCTTCACGAACTCGTCGTCGTAGCGAAGTCCATCCGAGTTCAGGACGCGGTATTCGTCCATGACGATGGCATTATCCAGGCTACCGCCCCGTGCCAAACCGGCGGCACGCAAGGCCTCGACTTCGCTGGCAAACCCGAAGGTACGTGCACGGGCAATGGTTTTGACGTAGGAGTCGCGAGCAAAGTCGACTTCAGCAAAATTGGCGGTGGAATCGATGGCCGGGTGGCTGAAATCAATGGAGAACGACAACGCGAAACCGTCGTAGGGCTCCAAGCGGGCCCATTTCAGGTTTTCACCTTCCCCTTCGCGCACCTCGACCGTTTTGAGCACCCGCAAAAACTGCTTGGGTGCTGCCTGCTCTTGCAAGCCGGCAGAACGCAACAAATAGACAAACGTACCGGCGCTGCCATCCATAATGGGAACTTCTTCGGCGGTCAGGTCGACATGCAGGTTGTCGATGCCCAGGCCCGCACATGCCGACATCAGGTGCTCGACAGTGGAAACACGCACATTTCCCTGCTGGAGCACCGACGCCAAGCGCGTGTTTCCAACCATATCGGCACGGGCCGGCAGGTGCACAACCTCGGGAAGGTCGACACGATGAAACACAATGCCGGTGTTGGGGGCAGCGGGACGAAGGGTTAGTTCGACACGGCGGCCCGAGTGCAGGCCCACCCCTTTTGTGCTGATGGTTTTTTGAATGGTGCGTTGCCGTAACATAAGAATAATAGGTGCCTTGGGAGAACCCCGTTCACAAAAATGTCATACGGTCTATTCTAACCGGTTTCAGGGTTATCCATTAAAAAATAATATTTCAATCGACTGCAGGAATAGACCACAGTTGATCGTAATAATTCCCCTGCTGTCTCCATACATAACCACAGCATGCGGCACCCGGTTTCGGGGATTAACCGGGGCCGCATAATCAGCGTCAGCACATCAACGGCTTATTGCTTTTGATCTATTGCTGTGGGTTTAGTCGGCTTGTTTGCGCAAAAATGCCGGAATGTCAAAGTGGTCCATGCCGGCAGTTTCCAAAGCACGAACTTGTGCGGACGCCTGCCGACGCGGATCACGAATCACCGCCGGAATGTCGGCATTGTCATACGGGTTGCCGCCAATCACCGGAATGTCGTCCGTACCGGTACGCTGCGCCGTTTCGCTGCTGTGCACCAGCTCGGGCTTGGTGGATTCACCGCGGCCCAGGCCCGTGGCGACAACGGTTACGCGCAGGTCGTCACCCATAGAGTCATCGTAGGCCGTACCGAAAATGACCGTGGCGTCGTCAGCGGCGTAGCTGCGGATGGTATCCATGATTTCGCGGGTCTCACGCATCTTCAGCGAGCGGCTGGCAGTAATATTCACCAAAATACCGCGCGCGCCGTGCAAATCGACACCCTCAAGCAGCGGGCATGCAATGGCTTGCTCGGCCGCTTCACGTGCACGGTTGGGACCCGACGCCATCGACGTTCCCATCATGGCCTGACCAGGCTCACCCATAATGGTCTTCACGTCTTCGAAGTCAACGTTGACGTTACCTTCCACGTTGATGATTTCGGCAATACCTGCGCAAGCGTTGTGCAGCACATCGTCGGCCGCCTTGAAACAATCTTCCTGGGTGGCGTCCTCGTCCATCAGATCGTACAGATTTTCGTTCAGAACAACGATGAGCGAGTGCACATGCTTGGACAGCTCGGCAATACCTTCTTCAGCCATGCGCATGCGTTTGTTGCCTTCAAACTCGAAGGGCTTGGTTACGACACCGACGGTCAGAATACCCAGTTCCTTGGCCACTTCCGCCACGACGGGTCCGGCGCCGGTACCCGTGCCGCCCCCCATGCCGGCCGTGACAAACACCATGTTGGCACCACTAAGGGCTGACCGGATCTCTTCACGTGCCGATTCAGCGGCGGCCCGCCCCTGTTCCGGCTTTGCACCCGCGCCCAGGCCCGTGTTACCCAGACGGATCTGGATGTGTGCATCGCTGGCGGCCAATGCCTGCGAATCAGTGTTGGCGCAGATGAACTCAACACCGCTGACACCTGAATTGATCATATGTGCCACAGCGTTCCCACCTGCTCCTCCAACACCAACCACTTTGATGATGGTGCCGCTGACGTTGCTGTTATCTAACATTTCAAAGTTCATCATGATTGATTCCCTCACAGATCATGTAAAGCAATAATTAAAAGTTTCCCCTTTCACCTCTTGTTCTCCTGATACGTTCAGATCAGATGCCGGGCGTGATGCTCCGCACATGACGTGAACGCCTCCGGAAGCAGGCTTATGGCGCCTGCCCATCAAGGCCTTTCAGCCTTAATTCATAAACCACTCCTTCATGCGTGCCAGCAGAGTCTTGAAGCTGCCCTTCTGCTGGGCCACTTTGTGTCCTCGCGCGCGTTGCAAGCGGGCCTCTTCCAGCAAGCCCATCACGGTCGAAAAGCGCGGGTTGTGCATCACGTCGGCCAAGCTGCCCTCGTACACCGGCACTGCCACCCTGACTGGCTTCAAAAAAACATCTTCTGCCAGCTCGACAATGCCCGGCATCAGCGCCGTACCGCCCGTCAGCACGACCCCCGAGGCCAACAAGTCTTCGTAGCCTGAGTCGTGGATAATTTGTTGTACAAATGCGAAGAGCTCTTCAACACGCGGCTCAATCACGGCCCCCAATGCCTGGCGCTTCACCTTGCGATTGGGCCGGTCACCCAGACCAGGCACCTCAATTTGCTCTTCCGGGTCGGCCAGCACTTGCTTGGCAATCCCGTAACGTAATTTGATTTCTTCCGCATCGGGCGTCGGCGTGCGCAACATTGCCGCGATATCGCTGGTGATCTGGTCGCCTGCAATGGGCACCACGGCGGTGTGCCGGATGGCACCGCCGGTATAGATGGCCACATCGGTCGTGCCGCCACCAATATCAACCAACACCACCCCCAATTCTTTTTCATCAGAGGTCAGGCACGCCAGACTGGAGGCCAACGGCTGGAGAATAAGGTCCTGGACCTCCAAGCCGCAGCGACGCACACACTTGACGATGTTCTGGGCGGCGCTGACCGCCCCCGTCACGATATGTACCCGCACCTCCAGGCGCAGCCCGCTCATGCCAATGGGCTCGCGGATGTCTTCCTGCGAATCCACAATGAATTCCTGCGTCAGAACGTGCAGCACCTGCTGGTCGGTGGGAATGTTGACGGCCTTGGCGGTCTCGATGACGCGCGCCACATCCGTGGCTGTCACCTCTTTATCTTTCACGGCAACCATGCCGCTGGAGTTGAAACTGCTGATATGGCTGCCGGCAATGCCTGCATACACTTCGCGGATTTTGCAGTCGGCCATCAGCTCGGCTTCTTCAAGGGCGCGCTGGATCGAATTGACGGTCGTTTCAATGTTGACCACCACACCTTTGCGCATGCCCTGCGATTCGTGCTGGCCCAACCCCAGCACTTCGAAGCGCCCGCCAGGCAGGATCTCGGCCACCACAGCAACCACTTTGCTAGTGCCGATATCCAGCGCAACGATCAAATCCTTGATATCACGAGTCATGGTGTTTTAATTCTCAGACGTATTTGAAACAGGGGCCAACGTGATCGAAAACCCGTTGGGATAACGTAAATCGGCACTGCCGGGGGTACGCCCGTCAAGGCGGCTTAACAACACAGGCCAAGCCTGCACAAAACGTTCAATGCGCTCAGCGAAGGGAAGTGCTCCGGAGCGTCCGTGCGGGTCGGCCACGTCCGCTGCCGGGTCGCGGCCAAGCTCAAGGCGCAGCCCGTTGGACAGGGTGACTTCCCACGCGTAACGCGGGCTCAGCGTCACTTCCTGCACACGCAGGTCAAGCGGGGCAAACCAGCGCGCAATTTCGGCGTAGCGCTGCACCACAAGTCGCTCGGAGGCGTCGGGACCATTCAGCTGCGGCAAGACCACGTTGTCGGACAGCTCGCCCTGGTTTGCACTGAAGGATTCGCCCCAGGTGTTGATCATCTCGTCCTGATTCCAGAACGCCAGGGGTTGCTGCTCTTCAAATGCCACGCGCAGCGTGTTGGGCCACACACGTTTCACTTGCGCCTTGCGCACCCAGGGGACGCTTTCCATCAGTTCGCGCACCTTATCCAGATCGGTGAAAAAGAAGTTCCCTGCAAGGCGGCCGGCAATGGTAGCCCGCACCGTGGCCGGCGACACATACTCAAGCATTGGGGCACCCAAGGGCTCAATATCCACACGCTCGATCGCAAAATACGGACGCTTCGCCACCCAAACGATCGCACCCACCACCAATGCGACGACGGACAGCAGCATCAGGGTGTTGGCAATCAGATTGGTTAGACGGGCGTCGCTGAACACGGATTAGCTCCTTGATGTCGTGGTCGCCTGCACTTTGCAGGACGCCTCAGACAAGATGGTCAGACACAATTGCGCGTAATCCATACCGGCGGCCTTCGCGCTCATGGGTACCAGCGAATGACTGGTCATGCCCGGCGAGGTGTTCATTTCAAGCAGCCAGGGCCGGCCGCCCTTGTCCAGCATGAAGTCGGCGCGCCCCCAACCTTCGCAGCCCAGCGCTACATAGGCCTGGACGGCAAGCTGCTGGATTTGCTCGGTAAGCCAGGCATCAAGCTGCGCGGGGCAGACATACTGGGTGGCGTCCGAAAGATATTTATGTTCGTAGTCGTAATTCCCGCCCGGCGCCTGAATTTCAATAACAGGCAGGGCCCGCGCATGGGCGCCTCTCCCCAGTACCGGCACAGTCAATTCTCGGCCGTCAATGAACATCTCGGCCATCACCGTTGCGTCGAATTTTGCGGCCAGCGCGTAGGCGCCCGGCAGCTGGTCCGCCTTCTCAACACGGGTCAGCCCCAGCGTGGACCCTTCGTGGGGTGGCTTTACAATCAAGGGCAAGCCCAACGCATCAATGACGGCTGCCGTGTCGCTGTCTTGGCGCAACACGTGATACGGCGGTGTTGGCAACCCTTCTTGCAGCCAGATCTTCTTGGTCATGAGTTTGTCCATGGCCAAGCTGGAAGCCAGCGGCCCGCTGCCCGTGTAGGGCAACCCCAGCAACTCCAGCGCGCCCTGTACGGTGCCGTCTTCGCCATAGCGCCCGTGAAGGGCAATAAAGACGCGGTCAAAGCCTGCTTGCGCCAGTTCCGTCAAGTCTTGTTGGCCGGTATCAAACAGATGCGCATCTACGCCAACACTGCGCAAGGCATCGCAAACCCCTTGTCCGGACATCAACGACACTTCTCGTTCGGCAGAACGCCCGCCATACAACACGCCCACCCGGCCAAAATCCGTCGTCATAGCACGTCTCCCAGCTTTGCCGGTACCCGGCTAACCGAGCCGGCCCCCATAATCAGCACGACATCCCCATCCATCACAAAATCCGCAATCGCTTGTGGCAACTCTTCAACATTCTCGATAAAAATTGGCTCCACGCGGCCGGCCACCCGCAACGCACGCGACAAGGCCCGCCCATCTGCAGCAATCAGCGGTGCTTCGCCGGCGGCAAACACGTCGGTCAGCAGCACGGCATCCGCCTGACTCAGCACCCGCACAAAGTCCTCAAAGCAATCCCGGGTGCGGGTATAGCGGTGCGGCTGAAATGCCAGCACAATACGGCGATCGGGCCAGGCGCCCCGTGCTGCGGCCAGCGTGGCTTCCATCTCTTCAGGGTGGTGCGCATAGTCGTCCACCACGGTGAAGCGGCCGCCACCTCGAGCCGCCGGCACGTTGAAATCCCCCACCACGCTGAAGCGCCGCCCCACACCGGTGAAATTGCGCAGGGCCTCAGCGATGGCCTCGTCACGCACGCCCAGTTCGGTGGCCACCGCGATCGCCGCCAAGGCATTCAACACGTTGTGGCGACCTGGCAGGTTCAGCCTGATCGACAGCAGTGGCAGGTCACCGGTCGCCCCCTGGCGTTCGACATCGAACAGCATTTGTGTGCCATCGGGGCGTACGTTCACAGCGCGCACCTGGGCGTCGGTATCGATGCCGTACGAGGTAATGGGCCGTGACACGAAAGGCATGATCTCCCGCACATTGGCATCGTCGCTGCACAGGATGGCGCTGCCGTAGAACGGCAACCGGTGTGTGAACTCGATGAATGCACTTTTCAGCCGGGCCACGTCATGGCCGTAGGTGTCCATGTGGTCGGCGCCAATGTTGGTGATAATGGCCATTACCGGAAGCAAGTTCAAAAACGACGCATCCGATTCGTCGGCTTCCACCACAATGAAGTCACCGTCGCCCAAGCGAGCATTGGCGCCCGCCGAATTTAGCCGGCCCCCGATCACAAACGTGGGGTCCAGCTCGCCGGCGGCCAACACACTGGCCACCAAGCTCGTGGTGGTTGTCTTGCCGTGGGTGCCAGCCACCGCAATGCCCCGCTTCAAGCGCATCAACTCGGTCAGCATGAGCGCGCGCGGCACCACCGGGATGCGGGCCGCACGCGCCGCGATCACTTCGGGGTTATCGGCTGACACCGCCGTTGATGTCACAATCGCCCCCACGCCCTTGACGTTGTCGGCATGATGACCGATGGTGATGCGCGCCCCCAGCCCGGCCAACCGTCGCGTGACAGGACTATCCTGAATATCCGACCCGCTGATGGAGTAACCCAGGTTCAACAACACCTCGGCAATGCCGCTCATCCCGGAGCCGCCGATGCCGACAAAATGAATACTGGTAATGCGATGCTTCATGATGCTCTCCCGGCCGCCTGAACGCAGGCGTCCGCGATATGTTCTGTAGCCTCGGGGCGTGCGTGCTGCCAGGCATGTTGGCCCACACGCGCCAGTTCGTCGCGCTCACGTTCCGACAGCCACTGCGCCAGCCACTCGGGCGTGAACCCGGCTTGCGGCTGCAACCAGGCGCCATCGCACTCGGAAAGGAAACGGGCATTCGCGGTTTGATGGTCATCGATGGCATGCGGCAAGGGCACAAACAACGCCGCAACACCCGCAGCGGCAATTTCAGATACCGTCATCGCCCCGGCGCGGCAAATCACTAAATCGGCCCACGCCAACGCCTGCGCCATGTCGTCGATAAATGCCACACACCGGGCGTCGACCCCGGCATTGGCGTATGCCGTGCGCAACGTATCCAGATGCTGCTCACCGGACTGATGCCAAATCTCCGGACGCTGGTTTTCGGGAAGTTGCTTCATGCCCAACGGCACCGTGGTATTCAATGGCAACGCGCCCAGGCTTCCACCCAGCACCAGCACGCGCAAGCGGCCTTCGCGGGCGCCATAGCGGGCTTCCGGTTGCGCCAAGTGCGCAATATCTGCACGTACCGGGTTACCCACCACCACAGCCCCGGGCAGCGCACCCGGAAAGCCAGTCATGACTTTGTCGGCCATGCGCGCCAGCCAGCGGTTGGCAGTTCCGGCCACGGCGTTTTGCTCGTGGATAACCAGCGGCACACGGTGCAAGCGGCTGACCAGCCCACCCGGGAAGGCCACATAGCCTCCCATGCCCAGCACGACGTCAGGACGCACCCGACGGAAGATACGATGCGCCTGCCAACCGGCGCGCAGCAAGGCAAACGGTAATTTGAGCAAGGCCAACGGGCCTTTGCCACGCACCCCGCCGAAATCCAACGCGTGCAGCTCGAACCCGTAAGACGGAACCAAGTGCCCTTCCATTCGCTCGGGATTGCCTAACCACGCGATGTTCCAGCCGCGTCGTTTCAGTTCCTGCGCCACGGCCAAGCCCGGCATGATGTGCCCGCCCGTGCCGCCCGCCATGACCAGAAGCGTGGGTGTCGTCATGTCCGCCTCCCGCGCATCATGTTGCGGTTCTCATGATCGACCCGCAGCAACAAGGCGATGGCCACCAGGTTCATCACAATGCCGGTTCCGCCATAGCTGATCATGGGCAAGGTAAGCCCCTTGGTGGGCAACAACCCCAGGCATACGCCAATATTGATAAAGGCCTGCACCCCAAACCACATGACCACACCTTGGGCAACCAAGCCGTTGAACACCCGCTCCATCGCAAAGGCCTGACGACCAATTTCAAAGCCCCGCCAAATAAGGAATACAAACAGACTCAGCAGGCACATCAAACCCAAAAAGCCCAGCTCTTCGCCGATGACGGCCACAATAAAGTCCGTATGTGCTTCGGGCAGATAATGCAGCTTTTCAATGCTGGCCCCCAAGCCCACACCAAACCATTCGCCACGCCCCAGTGCGATCAAGGAGTGCGACAACTGATAGGCACTGCCATAGGCGTTATCGGGGTTCCAGGGATCCAGGTATACAAAGAGGCGCTCGCGCCGCCAGGGAGACGCCCAAATCAGCAACAGAAAACTGCTGAACAGAAGTAGCAACAAGCCGGAAAAGAGTTTGCCGTTAAGCCCGCCGATGAACAAAATCCCCATGGCGATGGCGACAATGACCATGAACGCGCCCAAATCGGGCTCGAGCAACAGTGTGGCGCCCACTGCCAGCAGAATGCACGCCATGGGTGCAAAGCCACGCCAGAATCGCTGCATATATTCCTGCTTGCGCACCGTGTAGTCGGCCGCATACAGCACCATGGCTACTTTCATGAGCTCCGACGGCTGGAAGTTGACTGGCCCCAACGGCAACCAGCGGCGTGCACCGTTAACCTCGCGTCCAATTCCCGGGACAAGAACAATCAGCAGCAAGAACAGGCATACGAAAAACAGCGGAACCGCCGCTTTCTGCCAGACCTTCATGGGGATGCTGGCGACACACAAGGCGGCCACCGTTCCCATCACAATGAATACGCCGTGGCGCAGCACAAAATAATAGCGGCCATAGTTGGCATAACGCGGGCCGTCGGCCAATGCGATCGAGGCGGAATACACCATCAGCAGGCCAAACAGCACCAGCGTGGTCACGGTAACCAGCAAGGCCACATCCACGCCCGGCATGCTGGTGCGGCCGGGCCGCACCGCGTTCACTCCCGAGGTCAGGTCGCCGAACAGACTCATGCCACCTCCCCCTGGTCAAGCGCCAGTTCGCTGACTGCGTCCACAAAACAACGGCCGCGGTGCACATAGCTATCGAACATGTCCATACTTGCGCACGCGGGCGACAACAACACCACATCACCCGGTTGCGCAGCGTCAAACGCCTTACCAACAGCCTCGGCCATGGCGCCGGCAACGTCGCACGTCACCCCGGCCTCGCTCAGTGGCGCAGCCAATTCAGGGGCATCACGTCCCATCAGCACCGCGCGGCGCACGCGGCCCGCTGCGGCGCCGGCAAGTGCGCTGAAGTCTTGCCCTTTTGCCAGGCCGCCGGCAATCAGAACCAGAGGCTGCTCAAGACCATTCAGGGCAGCGACCGTTGCGCCAACATTGGTGCCCTTGCTGTCATTGATAAAATCGACCCCGGCAATGGTGCGGACAAACTCCATCCGATGGGGTTCACCGCGGTAATCATGCAGGGCATGCAGCATGGGGGCCCAGCCCGTACCCAAGGCGGACACCAGGGCCAGTGCGGCTTGGGCGTTCAGCACGTTATGCGTACCACGCACACGCAGGGCATCGGCCGGCATCAAGCGACGCCGCTCACCGGCCGCACGTTCTGATAAAGAGGGCGCACCTTTGCGCGAACTGACCGCCCTCGACGCGTCCGCAAGGGCACGGTCAGTGGCGGCACATACCCACGCCATCTCGTGGTGTACTTCAAGCCCCAGGTCGCCCGCAAAGCTGGGGGCATCGCTGCCGAAGGAGCGCACGTCGATATCTGCCAAGCCATTGACCATTCCACGCACGATGGCGTCGTCGCGGTTGACAATTTTCACCATGGCCTGAGAAAGCACGCCAGACTTCGCCTGCACATAGGCATCTAGCGACCCGTGCCAATCGAGGTGGTCGGGCGAGATATTCAACACCACCGCAGCGGCTGCGTGAAGGCTACGAGTAGTGGTGAGCTGGAAGCTGGAGAGTTCGATCACCCAAACATCGGGCAAGGCATTGTCGTCCAGGGCGGTCGCCAGCGCCCCCAACGCCGCGGGGCTAATGTTACCCGCCGCCACCGCAGAAAAGCCGCTGGCCTGTGCCAGTTGGCGTGCCATGGCGGTCACCGTGGTTTTTCCATTGGTGCCCGTTACGGCAAGCACCTTCGGCACGTAGCCTTGGTCACGCATATCATTCAGGGCGCGGGCAAACAGCTCAATTTCACCCACCACCTCAAGCCCGGCGGCGTGGGCCGCGTCAAGCAGGGCGCGCACCGCCGGGTCAATGGGGGACAGCCCGGGGCTAAGCACCAAAGTATGCACACCTTCCAGCGCGTCGGGTGACAACGCTTCGGCCCCTAGGCGAAGCTCCAGCACGTCGTCATCCACAACGGCACGCAGCCCCGCCAGGCCGGCAGGTTGCGTGCGCGTATCCAGAACCCGCAGGCGCGCGCCATGACGCGCACACCATTTGGCGGCGGCCACACCGGTTTCCCCTAATCCGACAATCAGGGTAATGCCATCACGCTTCACGGAAGGAAATGTATACGCCATCATCGCAGCTTCAGACTCGCCAGACCCACCAATACAAGCATCATCGTAATAATCCAGAAACGCACGACGACTTGCGTTTCTTTCCAGCCGGTCACTTCAAAATGGTGATGCAAGGGCGCCATGCGGAAAATCCGTCGCCCCTCGCCATAACGTTTTTTTGTGTATTTGAACCACAGCACCTGAACCATCACCGAGATGGTCTCCACGACGAAGACGCCGCCCATAATGAAAAGCACAATTTCCTGGCGCACCACCACCGCGATGGTACCGAGTGCGCCGCCCAATGCCAGGGCGCCGACATCCCCCATGAACACCTGCGCGGGGTAGGCGTTGAACCACAAAAACGCCAGCCCGGCCCCGGCAATGGCGGCACACACCACCATGAGCTCCGATGCGCCCGGGATATAGGGAAACAACAAATATTTGGAATAGTCGACGCGCCCCACCACATAAGCGAAAATGCCCAGGGCGCTGCCCACCATGACCGTGGGCATGATGGCCAGGCCGTCCAGACCGTCGGTCAGGTTGACCGCATTGCTGGACCCCACAATGACCAGCCAGGTAAGAATCACAAAGCCAAACACGCCCAGCGGGTAGCTGACCGACTTAAAAAACGGAACGATAAGGTCGGCTCGTGTGGGCAAAGGCATGGTGAAGCCACTTAACACCCACTGCTTGAACAAAGGCCAAAGTTCGGCATTGGCCGGCGCCGATACGGCAAAGCTTAAATACACCGCGGCAACCAGGCCGATCAGTGCCTGCCAGAAGAACTTCTTGCGTGCCGACATGCCTTCGGGATCGCGGTAGACCACTTTGCGATAGTCGTCTGCCCAGCCAATCCAGCCAAATCCGAAGGTAACGAGCAGCACGACCCACACAAAACGGTTGGTCCAGTCGGCCCACAAGAGGGTACTGACCCCGATGCCAATCAGGATCAACACCCCTCCCATGGTGGGGGTACCGGTTTTTTCCAGATGCGACTGCGGGCCATAGCTGCGCACGGCCTGGCCGATTTTGAGTTCGGTCAGTTTGCGAATAACCCACGGCCCGGAGAACAGGCCGATCACCATTGCCGTTGCCGAAGCCAAGACGGCACGAAAGGTAATGTATTCGACAACGCTGAACGCGCGGATGTAGTGCTCGGCCAGCCAGCGTGATAGTTCAAGTAGCACGATGGTCTCCCTCCGAGCCGGTCTCGAGATAGCCGTCGAGCCCATCCAGCACACGCTCCATGCGCGAACTGCGCGACCCCTTCACCAGCACATGCGCCGGCAACAACGTGACCAAATGCTTAAGCAGTGCGTCCAGCTCATCAAACGCCTGCGCGCCCTCACCGAAGGCCTGCGCCGCATGCGCGGACGCCGTACCGAGCGACAGCAACGCAGAAATCCCCTGCTCACGCGCGTACGCCCCCACTTCGGCATGAACGTCATCGGATTTATCACCCACTTCGCCCATGTCGCCCAGCACCAGTACGGTATTACCGGGAAGCGGGGCCAGCACATCGATAGCGGCACGCACAGAATCCGGGTTGGCATTGTACGTGTCGTCAATCAACTGCATGCCACCCGTCATCATGCGCGAACGCAGGCGACCATCAACCGGATTGAAGGCCTCCAACCCACGCACGATGCTGGCAAACGGAACGCCGATCGCAACCGCACACGCCGCCGCCGCTAGAGCATTACGCAGGTTATGCAAGCCTTGGGCTTGCAGCAGAACCGGACCAGAGCCGCCGGCGGTATGCAGCTCAAACGCCGTTTCGGTGGGCTGCACGTGTATTTGCCCGGCATGCACCTCAAACGCCGCATCAAACCCAAAGCGCAAAACGCGGCGCCCCGCAGCCATCTCGGTCCACAGTGCGGTGTAGGGGTCGTCACCCGGAAACACGGCCACCCCATCGCCGCGCAGGCTGGTCAGCACCGAGCCGTTCTCGCGCGCGACGGCCTCGACCGTATGCATGAATTCCTGGTGCTCGCGCTGTGCATTGTTTACCAGCCCCACGGTAGGCTGGGCAATATCGGCCAGCACACGGATCTCGCCCGGGCGGTTCATGCCCATTTCGACCACGGCGGCCTGGTGAGCAGCATTCAGGCGCAAAACCGTAAGCGGCACGCCAAGATCATTGTTCAGGTTCCCCCGCGTCGCCAGCACGGCCTCGTCGCCAAGCCAGGAGCGCAAGATGGACGCAATCATTTCTTTTGTTGTGGTTTTGCCGTTGCTGCCGGTAACGCCAATTAGCGGTACGTCCCGCAAGCGCCGCCACACCGTCGCAAGCTTCGCAAGCGCGCGCCGGGTGTCGCCCACCACATATTGCCGCAGCGGTACATCCGCCCGGCGTTGCGCAACAATGGCAGCACTGGCACCGGCGTCGTCTGCAACGTCCAAATAGTCATGTCCATCAAAATTGTCACCGCCAAGCGCCAGAAACACGTCGCCAGCCGCGATCGTGCGTGTATCGGTAGACAACGACACACCGCGCAACCAGCGCAAGGCCAGGCCCGCCCATTCGCGATCATCAAACGGCACACGATGGTCAGCAAACTCTTGCCATGTCTCGTGTCCCTTTCCGGCCAACAGCACAACATCCTTCTCGTCCGCCGACCAGACGGCGGTCAGAATGGCGTGCGCGCGGTCCAGGATCACTTCGGGGCTGCCGGGCATGCCAGCAGCGATTTGCGACACAATATCAACGGGATCTTCGTTGCGTGGGTTGTCGTTCGTCAGAATGACGCGATCGGCATGGCGCGCGGCAATATCGCCCATGACCGGACGCTTGGAGGTGTCACGCGCGCCGCCGCAACCAAACACACAGGTGATGCGACCACCCCGTGCCCGTGCCGTATCGGCCAATGCTTGCAAAGCGCGCTCCAAGGCGTCAGGGGTATGCGCATAATCCACCACCACCATGGGCAGCGACTTGCTCTCGCCTTCGGCACCCGCGTCTACCACCTGCAGACGACCATCCACCGCGCGCAAGGCGGCCAAGGCACGCACCGTCCGGGCCATGCCCCAGCCCAGTTGGCCCAGCACACCCGCCACCAACAGCAAGTTGGACACGTTATGCAGGCCGACCAGACGGGTCAGCACTTGTGCGCGCCCACGGGCGGTGGCCAAGTTAAACACCAGCCCATAACCGGCAGGGTGCACATCGGATGCCTGAACGTCAGCCTTCGCATCGGGGTTCATCGAGTAGCCCACCGGTCGGGACAACGACGTCGCCGACATCAGTTCCGCACCTACCGGATCGTCAATGTTAATGACGGCCGCCCCTAAACGAGGCCAGGTAAACAGACGGAATTTGGCCGCCTTGTAGTTTTCCAGAGTGTCGTGGTAGTCGAGATGGTCGTGGGTCAGATTGGTAAAGGCCGCGATTTCAATCTTGACGTGGTCAAGACGGCCCTGCTCAATACCAATAGAAGAGGCCTCAATTGCCACCACGGCAGCGCCGGCGTCGCGCAAGGCGGCGAGGCTGCGGTGCATGGTCAGCACATCCGGCGTTGTAAGGGCACCGCCCAGGTTGCGCCCATCTGGCCGAACCACGCCCAGCGTCCCCACGCTTCCGCACGGAACCCCTTCAGAATTAAGGGCATCGGCCACCCAGTTGACGCAGGTGGTCTTGCCATTTGTGCCAGTAATAGCCACCACGGACAAGGCATGCGAAGGCTCGCGATACCAATGGTGCGCCACTTGGCCCAACACTTCGCGCAAGCGCCGAACCGCCACCCAGGGAACGCTAATGTCCAGGGGCTCGCCCCCTGCATCCACGACAACAGCCACAGCGCCCCTGGCCAAAGCGTCGTCAATATAGTCGCGACCATCCGTCGCCCTGCCATGGCAGGCGAAAAACACATCGCCAGGGCTTACCTGGCGCGAATCCAAACAAAGGTGGGCCGTGCGCTCCACGTGCCGACCCAACCATGCAATGATGTCATATGCGGTCATTGTGCATCCTCTCCGCCCGTACCGATTGCCACCAGCGATTCGAACGGCGCGTCAGGCTGCACACCCAGACGACGCAAACTTTTGCCGACAACTTCGGAGAAAACAGGTGCCGCCACGCGTCCACCGTAATACGCCCCGCCTTTGGGCTCATCAATCATGATTGCCACCACAATGCGCGGATCGGACACCGGCGCAAACCCGACAAACGAGCTGCGATACAGCGATTTGCTGTACTTACCATCAACAATTTTTCGTGCCGTGCCGCTTTTACCGGCAACACGGTACCCCTGAACAGACGCCAGCTTTGCACCATCAGGACCGGCCGCCGCCTCAAGCATGTTGCGCACTTCGCGCGCCACGGCGGGGCTGTAGGCCTGAACACTGGTTGGATGACCCTCGCGTTTAAGGAGAGTCAGAGAAACCATATCGCCATCTCGGGCGAACGCGGTATAGGCGTGAGCGATCTGCAATAGGGACGCCGACAGGCCATATCCGTAGGCCATGGTGGCCCGCTCGATAGGACGCCAGCGTTCCCAGGGACGCAAGCGTCCCGAAGCCACCCCGGGGTAATTTGCCTGGGGCGGACGGCCGAAGCCGAGTTCGTTGAAATGATTCCACATTTCTTCGGACGTCAGACGCTCGGAGATCTGAGCCATCGCAATATTGCTGGAACGACGCAATACATCAGAGACGGCAATCACCCCATTTCGGCTGACATCCGATATTGTCGCACCTTGATAGCGATATGTGCCATTTCCCGTGTCAAACGTGGTGGTGATGCCGATGCGCCCCATGTCGAGCCCGAGCCCTACAGTAAAAGGCTTCATGATTGAGCCGGGCTCAAACGTGTCCGTGACCGCGCGATTGCGCAGTGCCGGTCCGCGCCGGGCGTCACGGTTGTTGGGGTCGTAGGACGGTGTATTGGCCAGTGCCAGAATCTCACCGGTTTGCACGTCCAGCACCACGCCGGCGGCGGCCGTGGCGTTATGCTCGGCCATCGCCTGTTCGAGCGCGGTATAAAGTTCGAATTGAATACCGGCATCAATCGACAAATGCAGGTCTTGGCCATGCGTGGGTGGAATCACGGCCTGTACGTCTTCTACGACGCGCCCCAACCGGTCACGAATCACACGGCGCGACCCTGGCGTTCCAGAAAGTGCAGCATCGAACGCCAGCTCAACACCTTCAAGCCCCTCATCTTCAATATTGGTAAAGCCCAATATGTGGGCCGTCATTTCAGCCTCAGGGTAAAAGCGCCGCATTTCGGGTTGCTGGTGAATACCCGGGATACGCAAGGACCGGATGGTGTCCGCTGTGTCCAGGTCGACTTGCCGCTTGATGTAGACGAAACTTTTGTCCAGATCAACCAGCCTGCGTTCAACGTCTTTCACCGACATACCCAGCGCAGTCGCCAGCGCCTCCAGTTGTTCGGGCGTCGCGTTGCGGGCGTCTTCGGGAATGGCCCAGATTGCACGGGCCGGAACACTGGATGCCAGCACCACATTGCCGGTGCGGTCGAAGATTTTCCCGCGGGTGGCGGGCAGCACCAGCGTGCGCTCATAGCGGCGCTCGCCTTGACGCTGCAAAAACTCAGTGGAAAGGCCCTGCACGTGCAGGGCCTTGGCTGCCAGCGCCACAAATGCCAGCATCAGCAAGATCAGCACAAGGCGGGACCGCCACATTGGCATTTGGGGGCTTAGCACCGGGTTGTCATGAAAGCGCACGTTCATGGCTGCCCTCCCGGCGGCACGCCTTCGTCAAGCGCCAACCCAGGAACCCGGATATAAATGGTGCGTTCGGGCGAGCCGCTCAGCATATTCAGCTCGTTGCGCGCGATATTGTCGATGCGTGCCTGGCGTGCCAGCTCGGCTCGTTCAAGTTGCAGGCGACGCCAGTCCGTGTCCAGTTGACGCGATTGATCTTCGAGGCGGTCAAGCTGGGTATAAAGCAGGCGTGACTGAAACCGGGCAGTTACCAGAAAAAAAGCCGAAATCATTAACAGGGCGGCGAGGGCAAGGCAAACACGAACCATTAGCGCCCTCCCCGACCGTGAGGCGTCTGTGCGGAAAACCGCAGCAGCCCCATGGCACGCACAAACGACGCACCCTGATCCTCTGGCAGCGGCGCATCCGTACGCTGCGCAACACGCAACACCGCCGAGCGGGCGCGCGGGTTTTCGGCGATTTCGGTCTCATCGGGAATGACCCGCCCCAACGACTTCAATACCGCCGGCGGCATATCCTTTTCAGGAATCGGCAAATGCGCCAACGCCGCCGAAGGCCGCGCGGCGGCAGCAATACACTGCTTCACCATGCGGTCTTCAAGCGAATGAAAACTGATAATGGCCAAACGCCCACCGGGCGCCAGCGACCTTAGAATTGCCGCGAGGGCGTGCGCCAATTCCTGGAGCTCCTGGTTGAGGTGAATCCGTATAGCCTGAAAGGTGCGGGTGGCCGGGTGTTGACCCTTTTCGCGCGTGCGGACGACACCGGCGACGAGCTCGGCGAGATCCCGCGTGGTACGCAACGGTCGGGATTCGCGGCCAGAAACAATCGCCTTTGCAATCTTGAAAGCAAACCGTTCTTCGCCATAGCGTGCTATGACCTCCTTTAATTCTTCAACGCTGACCGTTGCCAGCCACTGTGCGGCAGTGATGCCGCTGCTTGTATCCATGCGCATGTCCAGGGGGCCATCACGCATGAATGAGAACCCGCGGCTGGCATCGTCGATCTGCGGCGATGAAATACCCAGATCCAGCATGATTCCGTCAATTTGTTCAATACCCAGGCGAGCCAGCTGTTCTTCAAGTGTGGCGAAGCCCGCATGCACGGCAATAACCCGTGGGTCGTCCCTCTCTAACTGCCGGGCGACCTGAATGGCTTCGGGATCCTTGTCGAACGCAATCAGGCGTGCGTCAGATGCCAATCGCTTGAGCAGCAAACTGCTGTGCCCGCCACGCCCAAATGTGCCGTCCACAAAAATGCCCGTGCGTAAGCCGGCGTCGGTGGCATCCGCGCGCAACTTGCCGCCTTTGGCAGTGAAGCCTGCATCGAGCAACGCGCTGATGGTGGCCTCGGGCAATACGGGACGATGCACATATTCCATACGCACATTCAGAAAGAAAAGTTCTCCATGGACTCGGACATGCCCTTGGCAAGATCTTCGGCCTCGCGCTGGGCCCAGCGTTCGGAGTCCCAAAGCTCGAAGTGGCTTACCAACCCCATCAGCAAGACATCGCGTTGCAGCCCCGCCGCCTGGCGCAACTCGGGAGCAATAAGAATGCGGCCGGAACCGTCCATATCGACATCTTGCGCATAACCCAGCAATAAACGTTGCAGAGGACGTGCGCTCATGGGAAACGCGGCAATTTGTTCGCGCTTTTCTTCCCAGACGTCGCGGGGGTACACCAACAGGCAGCCATCCGGATGCCGGGTAAGCGTGAGACGGCCTTCTGACTGGGAAATCAGGGCGTCACGATGCCGGGTCGGAATCGAAATCCGACCTTTAGCATCCAGCGTGAGTGCACTGCTGCCCTGAAACAAGGAACTTCCCCCACTTTTTTGCACAAAATCCTACTTTTCTCCACTCTAAGGCATGGCACGAGGCAGGTCAAGGGGAAAAACCGGTTTTTTTCAATAGAAGCAACAACTTAGAAGATCAACAAAATCGCGCGCAAAACAAAAATTCCCGTTAAATCAAGAAATTGAGAAGCAATGTGAAAGCGCTTTATAATGACTGGCGACATTTATAGCGGCCAAGATTTACAATTCCTGACAGGCTGGCTACAGAAGCGGCAGCCGTGCCGGGACCGGAGTACGACGTAGGGATGTACGCTGGTCGCGCTCGGCATCGGTTACACACTCAACACCGGCGCGGTGAAGGCCCTGCAGGGCCAGCAGCAAGCACACTGAACGGGCTGAAGGATGGACAACCACGAGGGTGTACGCCTGACGGGGCGCACGTCCGGAACGGTGTACAACCGATAGGAAAAGGCAAGGCAAACCTGTAGGCCGGATTCTGTAAGCCAGCAGACGCTGGCCGGTGATCATTCCTCTGGGCACGCCATTACTGACGCGCTCTAGCCATCTACCCGCATGCTCGGGCGAGCCACCCTGTTGGCACGAAGCCAGGCGCATGCCTATTTGATGTTGCTCCGGATAGAGGTTACCGCGTTTCACCCTGCAGCGTTGTGTACGCTGACGCGCACACACAGCACGGAGATGGCCGTGCCGGTGCATGGCTTGATACCATGCCCACGCCACAGACTCGTCTCTGTGGCCCTGTTCCTCGTGGTGGCCGCGCAAGCGTTCACCACGGACGGCTGTTAGCCGCTATCCTGCTCTATGGAGTCCGGACCTTCCTCGACACCTTGCGGTGCCGCGATCACCCGGTTTGCCTCACCCGGGTATTATATCGTGAGACCTTGGCAAGTTCTTTGTTTCACTTACCTTTCTTCTCTATGGCGACAAATCTGATTACGCTAAGCAACGTTCGGCTTGCTTTTGGCCATCATGCCCTGCTGGACGGCGCCGACTTCACCGTACAGACCGACGAACGCATCGGGCTGATCGGGCGCAATGGCGCGGGCAAATCATCCCTGCTGAAATTACTTGATGGACGCATCGAACCCGATGAGGGCGAAATCAAGCGCGCGGGCGGCCTTCGCGTTGCCACCGTTGAACAAGAACCCGTGCTCGACAACAGCCAAACGGTCTACGACTTTCTATGCGCCGACTACCTGGCCACTGAAGATTGGCAACGTCCGGCGCGTGCCAATATGTTGATTGATCAACTGGGTCTGTCCCCCGAGGCGCGTATCGAAGGGCTGTCGGGCGGTATGCGAAAACGTGTGGCACTGGCCCACGCCCTGATCGACGAGCCCGACCTGCTGCTGCTTGACGAACCCACCAACCATCTGGATTTCGATAGCATCATCTGGCTTGAAAACTTGATCAATAACGCCCGCTGCAGTGTCATCATTATTACCCACGACCGGCGCTTTTTAGATACCGTCACAACCCGCATTGTCGAATTGGACCGCGGTCGGTTGCTGAGCTTCCCGGGCAATTACACCAAATGGCAAGAACGAAAGGCCGAATGGCTGGCTGCCGAGGCACTGGAAAATGCCCGGGCTGACAAGTTTTTAGCCCAGGAAGAGGTGTGGATTCGTAAAGGGGTGCAGGCACGCCGTACACGCAATGAAGGTCGCGTGCGCCGTCTTGAGCGCCTGCGGCGCGAACGTGCCGAACGCCGCGAACGCCTGGGTAACGTCAAACTGGCGGTGGCCGAAGGGCGTCGCTCGGGCAAGTTGGTGGCCGAATTAGAAAATATCTCCCATGGCTACGGCGAGCGAACGTTGATACACAACTTCTCGACCACCATCATGCGGGGCGACCGCATCGGCCTGGTAGGGCCCAACGGCTCGGGCAAGACGACGTTGCTCAAAATTATTTTGGGTGAACTCCAGCCCAACAGCGGCACCGTGCGCCACGGCACACAACTTACCATCGGCTACTTTGACCAAATGCGTGCACAACTGGATGAAGAAGCCACGCTGGCAGAGACCATCAACCCCGGCAGCGAATGGGTAGAGATTGGCGATCAGCGCAAGCACGTCATGAGCTACCTTGAAGACTTTCTTTTTCCGCCTGCCCGATCACAGTCACCGGTCAAGGCGTTGTCGGGCGGCGAGCGCGCGCGCCTGGTGCTGGCGCGCATGTTTGCTCGGCCCACCAATGTACTGGTACTTGACGAGCCCACCAACGACCTCGACATTGAAACGCTGGAATTGCTGGAAGAGCTGCTGCAAGACTACTCCGGCACCGTCTTGCTGGTAAGCCACGACCGTGAATTTCTGAACAACGTGGTCACCCAAACCATTGTGGCGCAAGGCGATGGCCATTGGCAGGAATATGTTGGGGGGTACGACGATTGGGTGGCCCAACGGCTTCCGGAGCCCAACATAGGCACAGACACTGCTCGAGAACAACGCAGCACTGCCAACACCCACGCGCAGCATAAAAACGGTGACACTGCACCTGAGCCGCAGTCACGAGGCCAAAACCGCGCACGCAACGATCGCCCGGGCCGCATCACATCGTGGGAGCAAAAAGAGCTCGACGGGATCCCGGCCAAAATCCATGCACTGGAGGAAGAGCAAGCCGAACTGGCCGAACGCCTGGCCGACCCTGACTTATATCGTGAACAACCCGAGGAAGTGGAAAACCTGAATCGGCGCCACCAAGAGATTGACGACGAGCTGGAAGCCATATTTGAGCGATGGGAGCAGCTGGAAGCCAAACGCGGCGCCTAGGCATGGCGATGAGCGACCGCGCCCCGCTGGCTTATTGCACTTGGCGCCAACCCAGCGTTTCGCCAGCAGCCAGCGGCACAATGGTTTCGTCCCCATAGGGCAATTCGGCCGGGACGGTCATGGCAGCGCGCTCTAACGTGACGGTGTTAGCGTTGGGTTCTAACCCATAAAAGCCCGGCCCGTTCAGGCTGGCAAAGGCTTCAAGGGCATCCAGCTTGCCCACCGAATCAAATGCCGTCGCATAAAGCTCGAGCGCATGCAAGGCGGTGTAGCACCCCGCGCAGCCACATGCAGCCTCTTTGGCGTGCCGGGCATGCGGAGCACTGTCGGTGCCCAAAAAGAAACGCCCCGATGTACCGGTGGCCGCCGCCAGCAGCGCTTCCCGATGCTTTTCACGCTTCAGGACAGGCAGGCAATAATAATGCGGCCGCACCCCACCCATGAACAGCGCATTACGGTTGTACAACAAATGGTGTGCCGTGATGGTCGCCGCAACGGGGCCGTCTGCAGTTTCGACATATTGTGCGCCTTCCCGGGTCGTCAAATGCTCGAACACCACTTTTAGCTCGGGGAAATCATGGCGTAGTGGCACCATCACCCGATCAATGAACACTGCCTCCCGGTCGAAGATATCGACATCCGGATCGGTCACCTCACCATGCACCAGCAGCGGCATCCCCACTTCCTGCATCACTTCAAGTACCGCGCGGCACTTTCCGAGCAAATCGGTAACCCCCGCATCCGAGTTCGTGGTGGCGCCCGCCGGGTAGAGCTTCACGGCATACACCGCCCCGGAGGCCTTGGCACGCCGAATTTCATCCGGCGTCGTGTTATCCGTAAGGTAGAGCGTCATCAACGGGGTGAACGGGCCCTTCGGCCCTTCTGTGCCTTCCAGCGCAGCCAGAATCCGGTCACGATACGCCAACGCCTGATCCGTACTGACCACCGGCGGTTGCAAGTTAGGCATAATGATGGCGCGTCCAAACTGCCGGGCAGTATGCGGCAGCACGGACTGCATTACCTGTCCGTCGCGCACATGAAGGTGCCAGTCGTCAGGACGGATCAATGTCAGAGTCTGTACGTCGGTACTCACGATAGTCGCTCATAGTGTTTGGTTCGCCGGCCATAATAACAAACCAGCTGCATCAGTTGCTTGGGCGGCTACTCTTCGGGCGGGGCTCACCGCTCGTCCGTGGGGTGACCACGGCATTCGAACTTTTGTCCCCGAGGGCATTCGTATAGCGCCGCCGGCACAGTTGCCCTCCTCTTGATTAGCGCGCGTCCGGAAGCTCGGCTGGGCTTCTTGTTGTCTCTCCTGTTGCTTGGGCGCTGCAAAAGTGGGATCTGTGTAGTGCATGCTGACAAAAGTTGACTTACCGTGCCAGCAAAGTGCGTTATATATAGTGCTGAACGCGAAGTACCCCGCCATTGAAGCACCTGCCACCGGAAACACCTATTGGCCCGCGTGGTTTCTCGCGTTATCCTGCTCAATACAATTTATTTGACCACTAAGGAGCCCAGCTTTATGGCGACCTCGAAAAAAACCGCAGCTCGAAAACCCAACGCGGCATTCATGAAGCCGGTGACACCAAGCCCCACTCTCGCTGCCATCATCGGGCCGGATGCCATCCCCCGAACGGAAGTGACCAAGAAAATCTGGGACTACATTAAAAAGCACGACCTGCAAGATCCCAAAAACCGGCGCAACATCAACGCAGACGACAAGCTCCGGCCCCTCTTCAAAAAAGACCAGGTATCCATGTTTGAGCTGACAAAACTAGTCAGTGCGCATTTGAAATAACAAAAAACGCTGTCAGCCAACTGACAGCGTTTTTTTATGCTTTCTATGTGGGCGCGGCGTCGGGGAGAGTGCGCAGGGAGGCCCGTTGCAAACCATGCCGTAATCGGCCTGAGCGCCGCCTACCCATTAGTAGCTATTAGAGGTAGGTGGACGCAAAGCGAACAACGCAAGCCAACCACGGATAATCCGATAAACCAGCCAAACCATGGCCACAAACCCGGTTATCCAACCAACAAAAATAAAGGTTGCCAGCCCGCTGAGCAAGAACCACAGGACAGCCCACCAGAAGGTGGACAATACCCAATCAAAATGCGCAGCATAGACGGTTCCCGCGGCATCCGCCCGCTTCAAGTAAGCCAGCACCACGGCGGCAATAATCGCGACGCCAAATACCCCGGCGCTCAGCGTACCGAGCGCAAACAGCGCATAAATAATGTGCGTAATTTTTCTTAAGGGAAGGCCCGCGTCATTTTGCGGCTGGTAGGCCTGGGTCATAACACCTCCGTTCAACAGTTTTCTGCCCCGGCAGCCCTTTTCTGGGTGCGGCGGTAGAGGCATTTTACTTTTATTTTTGTTTTGTTCATAAAAAAACCCCCGATCGCGTGTTGTGCGTCGGGGGTTTTGGGTGTTAGTGCCTGACGATGACCTACTTTCACAGACGTACGTCCACTATCATCGGCGCAAAGGCGTTTCACGATTCTGTTCGGGATGGGAAGGCGTGGGTC
>JAJUIY010000072.1 GCA_029267415.1 Alcaligenaceae bacterium | reverse complement strand
TTCACACCTACCGATTAACACAAAAGAGGAAACATTATGTCCTTGATCAATACGCAAGTTAAACCTTTTAAAGCAACGGCTTACCACAACGGCAAGTTCGTCGAGGTCTCGGACGAGACGATCGCCGGCAAGTGGTCTGTCTTTGTTTTCTACCCCGCCGACTTTACGTTCGTGTGCCCCACCGAACTGGAAGACTTGGCTGACCTGTACCCGCAGTTCCAGGAGCTGGGCGTCGAAATCTACAGCGTTTCGACTGACACCCACTTCTCGCACAAAGCATGGCACGATTCGTCGCCCGCCATCGGCAAGGTCAACTACCCCATGATTGCTGACCCCACCCACGTACTGGCACGCAACTTTGAGGTGCTGATCGAGGAAGAAGGTGTAGCCCTGCGCGGTACGTTCGTGGTCAACCCTGAAGGTCAGATCAAAGTCATGGAAGTTCATGACAACGGTATCGGCCGCAAAGCTTCCGAGCTGCTGCGTAAAGTCAAGGCAGCCCAGTACATCGCTGCCAACCCCGACGAGGTCTGCCCCGCCAAGTGGGAAGAGGGTGCAGAAACTCTCAAGCCTTCGCTGGACCTGGTCGGCAAAATCTAAGCATTAATGCCCTGCCTGCTGCGGCAGGCTACAGGTAAACGTCCCGCGCCGGCCTGCCGGCCGGTGCGGGCCACTCCGGCTCAATTATCAGGAAGGTATAAACGTTATGTTAGACGCAAACCTCAAAGCCCAGCTTCAACAATACATGCAAATGGTTGTCCAGCCCATTGAGCTGGTCGCCAACTTGGGTGACGACGCGAAGTCTCAAGAGCTGCGCGGTCTTCTGCAGGAAATCCAAAAGATGTCCAGCAATGTCACCTACACCGAGACCGCCGACGACAGCAAACGTAAACCTTCATTTACGATCAATCGGGTCGGAACAGAAATCAGTGTCGGCTTTGCCGGCATCCCGATGGGGCACGAATTCACCTCGCTGGTGCTGGCGCTTCTGCAGGTTGGCGGGCATCCGATCAAACTTGAAGAAGACGTCATCCAGCAAATTCGTGATCTGCCCGGCGATTACGAATTCGAAACGTTTTTCTCGCTGTCGTGTCAGAACTGCCCGGATACGGTGCAGGCGCTCAACACGATATCGATTATCAATCCGCGCATCCGCCATACGTCGATTGACGGCGCGTTATTCCAGGACGAGGTCGAGGCCCGCGAGGTAATGTCGGTGCCCACCGTGTTTTTGAATGGCGAAGTATTTACCCAGGGTCGCACCAGCGTAGAAGCTCTGCTTGCCAAGCTGGATACCGGTGCCAGCGCCCGCAAAGCTGAGGAAATCAGCGCGAAAGAGCCGTTTGACGTGCTGGTGGTGGGCGGTGGCCCCGCCGGTGCTGCAGCAGCCGTGTACGCAGCCCGTAAAGGCATTCGCACCGGCGTTGTTGCCGAACGCTTTGGCGGGCAGGTACTGGACACCATGAGCATTGAAAACTTCATTTCCGTGAAAGAAACGGAAGGTCCCAAGTTTGCAGCTGCATTGGAAGAGCACGTACGCGAGTACGATGTCGACATCATGAACTTGCAAAAGGCCACCGAGCTGGTGCCTGGCAAGATGATTGAAATCAAGCTTGAAAACGGCGCTACGGTGAAAGGTAAAACCGTTATTTTGGCTACCGGCGCACGCTGGCGCGAAATCAACGTGCCTGGCGAGCAAGAATACCGCAACAAGGGCGTAGCGTACTGCCCGCACTGTGATGGCCCGCTGTTTAAAGGCAAGCGTGTCGCGGTTATCGGCGGCGGTAACTCCGGCGTTGAAGCCGGCATTGACCTGGCCGGGCTTGTCGAGCACGTAACACTTATTGAGTTTGGCGATGCCCTGCGTGCTGACGAAGTCTTGCAGCGTAAATTGCGTAGCCTGTCAAACGTCACCATTATTACCAACGCCCAGACCACGCAAATCGATGGTGACGGCGCACGGGTAACGGGTTTGCAATATATCGATCGCGTATCCGGCGAAACGCACAAGGTCGAACTGGAAGGTGTTTTTGTTCAGATCGGTCTGGTGCCCAACACCGAGTGGCTCAAGGGTGCGGTCGACTTGTCCAAATATGGCGAAATCGAAGTCGATGTACGCGGTCAAACCTCGGTACCTGGCGTATTCGCCGCAGGTGACGCCACCACAACGCCGTACAAGCAGATCATTATTGCTGCCGGCGAAGGTGCCAAGGCAGCGCTCAGCGCCTTTGATCACCTGATCCGCAACTCCGAAGATGAAGAGGAGCAGGAACAGGTCGAAGTAGCTGCAACCGCCTGATCAAGGCATAGCGGTAGACAACGCCCCAGTCCTAGCGGCTTGGGGCGTTTTTTTACGTACTTCCAAAACATGCGACATGCATTAAAAAATGTGCGCAGTACAATAATTTCCTTTTTGTGAACTTCCAGCAGGGTGCAACGATGACTTCAAAAATCAGAGTCGGTATTGTGGGATATGGCAACCTGGGTCGTGGCGTCGAGGCCGCGATCACGCAAAACCCCGACATGAGGCTCGTTGGCGTATTTACACGACGTGACCCAGAAACCGTCACGCTGGCTGATCCGTCCATACCCGTGCATTCCTTGGACCGGATCGAATCCTTCGTCGGCGCCATTGATGTGCTTATCTTGTGTGGCGGCTCCCGCAACGATTTGCCCGAGCAAGGCCCCACACTGGCTCGTCGTTTTTGCACCGTCGACAGCTTCGACACCCATGCGCGTATCCCCGAATATTTTGCCGCCGTCGATGAACAAGCGCGTGCCGGCGGTAAAGTCGCGTTGATTTCCGTGGGTTGGGATCCCGGTCTGTTTTCCATTAATCGGCTGTTCGGCGAAGCCATTCTGCCGGAAGGGGCAACCTACACATTTTGGGGCAAAGGCCTTAGCCAAGGCCATTCCGACGCAGTACGCCGCGTGCCGGGTGTCAAAATGGCGGTGCAATACACCATTCCGTCACAAGAAGCGATTGAACGGGTCCGCCAGGGAGAGTTGCCGGAGCTGACCACACGCGAGCGTCATCAACGCGAATGTTTCGTGGTGCTGCAAGAGGGTGCGGACGCGGCCGAGGTCAAGGAAGCCATTGTCACCATGCCCGATTACTTTGCCGACTACGACACCACCGTACACTTCATCGACGAAGACACCATGCAACGCGATCACTCTGCCATGCCGCACGGCGGTTTTGTGATCCGCAGCGGGAAAACCGGTAACGGCCCCACGCACGTTATTGAGTATTCGCTAGCACTGAACAGCAACCCCGAATTTACTTCCAGCGTACTAGTGGCATACGCACGGGCCGCATATCGGCTGCATCAGAATGGTGAGCAAGGCGCCCGAACCGTATTTGATGTCGCACCGGGGCTGCTTTCACCGAAATCGCCGGAAGACCTGCGCAAAGAACTGCTGTAAAACATCGTAAATGGCGCTAGGCGCACCATTTGCTAGCCCCTATACCCGGGGTGGGCAAAAAAGGGAGTGCCATGCCACGCTTTCTCAAGCTGCTTTTGTGGTTGCTGGCGGGTACGGTATTGCTTTGCATTCTTGCTGTGATACTGCTTTCAACCGTCAGTTTGAACTTCGCTGCCCCTTGGATCAGCCAGCAGCTATCCCGTGCAATCAATCGGCCGGTAGATGTCCAGGGCGCACTCTACCTTGATTGGGAGCGTGTGGCGCGCTATGACGATTGGCGTGCCCATGTTCCTATGCCGATTCTACGGGTGCACGATATCCGGGTGGGCAATGCGCAGTGGGCGACCTCCGATGCGGCCTTGGCGTCTGCCGAATTTTTGCGTGTCCACCTTGACCTCTTTCCTCTGAACGACAAGGTTGTGCGGCTTGCCGCCGTTGATATGCGAAACGGTTACGTCACGCTTGAGCGCCGGGCCGACGGGGCCAATAACTGGACTTTTTCTGATCCGGAAGCCCCGGACAACGCCGATGCGCCGTCGGACTGGCAGGTTGTGATCGATGGCCTGATGCTGACCGACGCCACCTTGCGCGTGATTGATCCGACACGTGAAATGGACGTACAGCTGGCCGTTTCCAGCGCAGGTTCCGACTCGTCCCCCTACGAAAACCAATGGGAAGCCAGTGGCGAGTACTTTGGCGTTGCCGTCCAGGGCAAGGGGCAGATGGGCGGCCTGCTGGCCCTGCAAGATGACACCCGCGAGTTTCCCATCGAAGGTTTACTTAGTGTGGGCGACACGACGCTTAAGGCGGAAGGCACCATCACCCAGCCGCGGCAACTGGCCGGCATTGCTATGCAGCTTGAATTGTCTGGCCCCACCATGGCTGACCTCTATCCCATATTGGGCATTGCACTGCCCAATACCCCAGAATACAAAACCGCCGGACTATTAAAAGGCGAACGCGGTGGTGATAACAACCGCTGGGTGTACGAAAACTTCACGGGTACCGTCGGGGGCAGCGATCTGCAAGGTACCGCCATCTACGAGCAACGCGACCCGCGTCCGCTTCTGACCGCCGACTTGACCTCCAACTTGCTTCGTTTTGAAGACCTTGGTCCCCTGATTGGTGCACGGACGACCGATGATGACGCGGCCGACGCGTCTGCCGACGATGATGCGGCGTCAGATAATGCTGCTGACGAAGCCGTTGCCGTAGACGACTCTGCCGAAGCGCAGGGCGAGACCGAAGGCGAAGCCGCCGGGCAAATTACCCGAGCCGAAGCGCAGCCGGAGGACAAAGCCCTGCCGGTGCAGGAAGTGGACCGCAATATGTGGCAGATCATGGACGCCGAGGTCAACTTCGAAGGTAAACGTATCGAAAACGACGCCAGCTTGCCGCTGGACGATGTGCGTACCCATGTGGTGCTGGAAGATGGCATCCTCAAATTCGACCCACTGGATTTTGGGGTGGCGGGCGGCACGCTCGAAACCGTCTTGTCGCTTGATGGCAACGAGGCGCCCATTAGTGCCAGCCTGCAGTTACAAGCGCGGGGGCTGCAGCTTAGCCGCCTCTTCCCCGGCGTCGAAAGCATGGACGCGGCACTCGGGGCCTTGCATGGCAACGCGAACCTGAAAAGCCGGGGCGACTCCGTAGCCGAACTGCTTACTCATTCCAGCGGACAACTTAGCGCTGTGGTCAGCCGCGGCACGGTCAGCCAGTTTTTGTTGGAAGCGGCCGGCCTGAATGTGGCCAATATGGTTTTCGTGAAAATATTTGGCGATGAGCAAGTGGTTCTACAATGCCTGGCAGCCGAATTCGACATCACTGACGGACTGGTCAAAACAGAGACCTTTATCCTGGAAACCGAGGATGCCGTAGTGACCGCAACCGGCACCGTCAACATGGCAACCGAAGAAATGGATATTGATGTCTACCCCGACAACAAAAGCCTGCGTATCTTTACGTTGCGGTCACCGTTGTACGTTGCCGGTACATTCAAGAACCCGGAGGTCGGCGTGCAGAAAGGCCCCGTTGCGGCCCGTGCCGGCGCTGCCGTTGTGCTGGGCGTCGTCGCCACGCCCTTGGCGGCGTTGCTGCCCTTGCTAAATGTGGGTACGGATGACGAAACGACGTGCTCAGTTGGTGGCAAGCAAGAGTAAACACGGATTCAAAACCCACGCAATCTGAAAATATACCGGAACGGGCAGGGGCGAGTTAGCGACAGCCGGTTTTTTCGCGCCAGCGATCAGGCCGAGCAACTCGCCGCTGCCCGATGGTACAGCCATGGCATGCCATAAACCCAAAACCACGCATGCCAATGGCCGTGCCTATAGGAGGAGCCGCGCCATGCCACGACGCTTCCGAACGGGGTAGAATAGCCCGTTTCCAATTGTTAGGGGTTTACCCTTTCGGGGACGCCAATTGTTTAAGGTTAGAATTTTTGAATCACAGCGTTTGCAAACGCTGCTCCATTGGTTGTCGATGGGTAAATCATGACCGCACGGTTGGCCCTAAAAAAAATTACTAAACGCTACCCCTCTGTCGTCGCGAATGACGGTGTTGACCTTGTGGTGCGTCCGGGCGAAATCCACGCTGTGTTGGGTGAAAACGGCGCCGGCAAATCAACACTGATGAAAATCATATACGGTGTCACCCATCCCGATTCCGGCGAGATGTTCTGGAACGGCCAGCGCGCGCAAATCTCCAGTCCCGCCGTGGCGCGCGAACTCGGCATCGGCATGGTGTTCCAGCATTTTTCCTTATTCGACACCCTGACCGTTACCGAAAACATCGCCCTGGGCCTGCCGCCGGATACGCGCATGGACGAGCTTGATGCGCGTATTGTGGCGATCACGCGGCAGTACGGGCTCGAACTGGACCCCAAACGTTATGTGCATACGCTGTCCGTGGGCGAATGCCAACGGGTGGAAATTGTTCGGGCGCTGCTGGGCAAGCCGCAGTTGTTGATTCTGGACGAACCCACCTCGGTCTTGACGCCACAAGCGGTAGAAAAGTTATTTGACACACTGCGGCAGCTGGCGGCCGAAGGCTGCAGCATTTTGTACATCAGCCATAAGCTCGACGAGATCCGTGCGTTATGCCACACCTGTACCGTCATGCGCAGCGGTCGCGTTACGGGTGTATGCGATCCGCGAGAACAGACCGATGCCAGCTTGTCCCGGATGATGATTGGCTCCGAGCCCCCGGTAGTGTCTCAACACGGAACCGAACCGGGTCCCGTGGTGCTGTCGGCGCGAAACCTTGATTTGCCCCGCGCGCATCCCTTTGCCACCGAGCTGTGCGACATTAGCTTTGATCTCCACGCCGGAGAAATTCTGGGCGTGGCAGGGGTATCTGGCAATGGTCAGCAAGAGCTTCTGGGCGCGCTCTCGGGGGAAGACCCTCGCGTTGCCCGGGATGCGTTGTGGATGGACGGGAAGGCCATTGGGCACCGCTCGGCGGCATGGCGGCGCATGCAGGGTTTTGGGTTTGTTCCGGAAGAACGTCTGGGGCGCGGCACCGTGCCCGAGCTGTCACTGGCCGACAACGTATTGCTGTCGCATCAGACCTCGGCCACGGTAAACCGGGGGTTTGTCCGCTTTGGGGCAATACGTTCGCTGGCCGCCTCCATTATTTCTCGGTTTGACGTGAAAGCGGGCGGGGTTGATGCCGTCGCCTCCAGTCTGTCGGGCGGTAATCTGCAAAAGTACATTATTGGCCGTGAAGTTGTGCGCCGCCCTCGTATTCTTATTGTGGCTCAGCCAACGTGGGGGGTGGATGTGGGCGCCGCAGCGCAGATCCGCGCCGAGCTGGTTGCCTTGCGTGAAGCGGGTTGTGCGGTGTTGGTGATATCTGAAGAACTGGACGAGCTGTTCGAAATTTCGGACCGGCTCGTCGTTATCGCGAAGGGTGCTGTGTCTCCTGCAATACGGACGTCGGAAGCCAGTCTGGATCTGATTGGCCAGTGGATGAGCGGGCTTTGGCCATCGGCGAAACAACAAGGGGCAGCCCATGCTCAGGCTTGAACCCCGTGCTCAGCCCTCAATGTTGATGGCCTGGTTTTCGCCGGTGCTGGCGGTTTTGCTAACGGCGTTATGCGGAGTCATTCTGTTTTCTGCCGTTGGAAAAGATCCCATCGCCAGCCTGGGGGTGTTTTTTTACGAACCCATCAAAGACTTACGCGGCTGGTCGGAAGTGGGCGTCAAGGTGGCCCCGTTGCTGTTGATCGCGGTGGGGCTGTCCATGTGTTTCCGCGCCAATGTGTTCAACATTGGTGCCGAGGGCCAACTGGTGGTGGGGGCCATCACCGCCGGTGCTTTCATCTTGTATCTAGATGATGGCGATACCGGCGGGGCGGTGCTGATCGCCGTCGCGCTGTTGGTAGGCGCGTTGGGAGGGATGGCATGGGCCGCCATTGTTGCGTTCCTGAAAGACCGCTTCAACGCCAATGAAATACTGGTGTCGCTGATGCTGGTGTACGTGGCAGAACTGTTGCTCAGCTGGTTGGTACACGGGCCCTTGATTGATCCGGACGGTTTTGGTTTCCCGCAATCGCGTCTGTTCTCTGACGGGTTTCTGTTGCCCAATGTACTGCCAGGAACACGGCTGCATATTGGTATTGTGTTGGCATTTGTGGTCAGTATTTTGGGGTGGGCGTATTTGTCACGCAGTTTTCCGGGCTTCAAATTGCGGGTAGGCGGCTTGGCGCCGCTGGCCGCAAGGTACGCGGGCTTTTCGTCGCGTCGCACGTTGTGGACGGCAATGCTGGTGTCTGGTGCACTGGCCGGCGTGGCGGGGGCGTGTGAAGCCATGGGCCCCATCGGCCAACTGACGCCGTCCATCTCGCCGGGTTATGGGTTTGCTGCCATTATTGTGGCGTTTGTGGGACGCTTGCACCCGATTGGCGTGGTGTTCAGTAGTTTTGTGATGGCGCTGTTTTATATTGGCGGTGAGCTCTCGCAAACGCGGTTGGGGATGCCCAGTGCCATCACCGGCATATTCCAGGGGATTTTGCTGTTTGCGCTGCTGGCCTGCGACGTTTTGATTTACAACCGGCTGCGGTGGAGGAAGTAAATGGATGCACTGGCACCGCTGATTGCATCGGCCATGATTGCGGGTACTCCGCTGATGCTGGCCGCGTTGGGCTTGCTCATCAACGAAAAATCCGGCGTTATCAATCTGGGGTCGGAAGGCATGATGCTGGTCGCTGCCATTACCGGTTTTGCGGTGGCGATCAACACCGGCAGCGTCGTGGCCGGCTTCTTGGCTGGTGCCGTGGCGGGCATGTTGATGGCCGCTTTTTTTGCGTGGCTAACAGTATGGCTGGGGGCAAACCAAGTGGCCACCGGCTTGGCGTTGTCATTGTTTGGCGTGGGTGCATCAGCGTATATTGGTATCGATTATGTAGGCGCTACGTTAACCAACCCGCGTTTTGGTATTCCGTTTTTGCAAGACCTGCCATTTGTGGGGCAGGCATTTTTCCGCCACCACCCCATGGTGTATTTAGCGCTGATACTGTGTGTGGCCATCTTTTGGTTTCTTAACCGCACGCGGCCGGGCCTCATTTTGCGAGCTGTCGGAGAGTCGCCGTCCTCGGCGCACTCGCTGGGCTACAGTGTGCGGCGTATCCGGCTGGCCGCGTTGTTATTTGGCGGCGCGTGTTGCGGGCTGGCGGGTGGCTTTATGTCGCTGGTCTATACGCCGATGTGGGTTGAAGGCATGGTGGCGGGGCGTGGCTGGATTGCCTTGGCGCTCACCACATTTGCCACGTGGCGTCCATTGAGGGTGTTGCTGGGCGCTTACCTGTTCGGGGGCATCACGATCCTGACCTATCATATGCAGGCATTGGGGGTGCCTGTGGCGTCGCAGTTGCTATCGATGCTTCCTTATTTGGCGACCATACTTGTGCTGGTTCTTATCTCGCGTAACGCTGACTGGATCAGGCTGAACATGCCTGCGTCGCTGGGCAAAAACTTTAATCCCAATACCTGAGGGGGTCTTATCATGACAATCAAATCACTTCGAACTATTGTTGCGGCGGTGCTGGCCGGCGGGGCAGTGGCCATGTCACCGGTAGCCAGTGCGGAAGAGCCGCTTAAAGTCGGTTTCGTGTACGTTAGCCCAATTGGTGAAGCAGGCTGGACCTGGCAGCAAGATATTGGCCGCAAGCAAATGGAAGAAGCGTTGGGCGACCGCGTCGTGACCCAGTATGTTGAGTCCGTTCCCGAGGGTGCTGACGCCGAGCGCGTTATTCGCGACTTGGCACAACAGGGGAACAAGCTGATTTTCACGACCTCGTTTGGTTATATGAACCCGACGCTCAAGGTGGCTCGCCAGTTCCCTGACGTCAAGTTTGTGCATTCCACCGGTTATAAAACGGCCGATAACGTGTCAACCACCAACTCGCGCTTCTACGAGGCACGCTACCTGGGTGGCATGATTGCAGGCAAGATGACAAAGTCCAACATCATCGGGTATGTGGGGGCGTTTCCTATTCCTGAAGTCCTGCAGGGTATTAACGCTTTCACGCGCGGACTGCGCAGCGTCAATCCCGACGCCGAGGTGCGGGTCATCTGGGCCAACACCTGGTTTGATCCGGGCAGGGAGCGTGACGCCGCTTTGGCGCTTATGAGCCAGGGCGCCGATATCGTGACCCACCATACTGACTCCACCGCTGCAGTGCAGGCGGCACAAGACGAAGGCAAGTATGCCGTGGCCTATCACTCAGACATGTCGCGTTTTGGCCCGGACGCTCAGCTGGCCGCAGTAACGCACCATTGGGGCGATTACTTCACCAGCCAGGCGCAAGCGGTGCTTGATGGCACCTGGGAAAGTACGTCGGTGTGGGGCGGCCTGAAAGCCGGCATGGCGCGCCTTGAGGCCATTGGCGACATGGTGCCCGAGGACGTGGTGGCCCTGGTGAAAGAAAAAGAGGCCGAGATCATTGCCGGCACCTTCTCGCCATTTGAAGCGCCCATTATCGATAACGAAGGCAACGTGCGGCTTGAAACCGGCGCGCTGGACGACGAGGGTTTGAATAATATGAACTACTACGTTGAAGGCGTTGCCAGCAAATACCCGTCGCAGTAAAGCGTTGGCATGTTTATTAGCACCGCCCGCTCAACCGGGCGGTGTGCGCCGATCAGGCCGTGGTGGCATCACCAAACTGTTGGCGCAGCCACGCCACAATATCTGACGACTCATACATCCAGCGTACCTGGCCGTCTTCTTCCTGAATCCGCAGGCAGGGCACCATTATGCGTCCGCCTTGCTCCAACAACTCTTGCCGGTACTGCGGGTTGCGGCCGGGATCGCGCATTT
>JAJUIY010000148.1 GCA_029267415.1 Alcaligenaceae bacterium | reverse complement strand
TCAGGGAGAAACCGGCCATACTTGGCATTTTACGGGGACGCGCCAGCAAGCGTGCTTTGCCGACGTTGAGATCGCGCATTATTTGTGCGCCGATGCCGTAGGTGCGGAGATCGTAACGGCCTGCCAACTCGGCACTGGCCGGGTCGTGATCAGAGTGATTCCAGGCCTGGACTTTGTCCAGCAACTGCTCGGCAGAGCCCTGGCAATTAAGCAGCACCAGCACGCCCGATGGCGCGGCCTTGATGGCTTCCATGGTGGCGCCAATGCTCCAGCTATGGTTTGTATCTTGGCAGAACAAGACATCGAGCAAGGTGGCTGGCTCGTGCACGCGCACCAAGGTTTCGACATCAGGCGACACTGTGCCATGCACCAGCGCCAGGTGCAACGCGCCAGAGGCCAAGTCGCGGTAGGCCACGCTTTCAAACGGCCCCCACGGCGTTTCCATGACGCGGGCACCCAGGCGTTCGATCATGGACTCGTGTTCGCTGCGGTACTGGATCAGGTCGGCGATGGTGCCGATTTTCAGGCCGTGCTCGCGCGCAAACTCGATAAGATCCGGCAAACGCGCCATGGTGCCGTCGGGCTTCAGAATTTCGCAAATGACAGCAGCCGGTGTAAGGCCGGCCATTTCGGTAAGGTCGCATCCGGCCTCGGTATGGCCGGCTCGCACCAATACCCCGCCCTTCATGGCCTGCACCGGGAAAATATGGCCCGGCTGCACCAAATCGGACGGCTTGGCATCACGCGCGACGGCCACCTGAATGGTGCGGGCGCGATCGGCCGCCGAAATGCCGGTATCAACCCCTTGGGCGGCTTCGATGGAGACGGTGAAGTTGGTGCCAAAGCGCGTACCGTTGCGCGATGCCATCAGCGGCAGCTCAAGTTGGCGGCAGCGGTCTTCGGTTAGGGTCAGACACACCAGCCCCCGCGCGTGGGTCACCATGAAATTAATGGCTTCGGGCGTGACGTATTCGGCCGCCATCACCAGGTCGCCTTCATTTTCGCGGTCTTCTTCGTCCACCAAAATAACCATGCGGCCGGCGCGAAGCTCGGCCACAATTTCGGGGATGCTGGCGATTTCGCTGTGGGTTGCGGCCGCCGGAGACGCTTCAAGGGTGTTACGCATGACTGACTATTGAACCTTATGGATGAACAAACTGATTTTAACGCCGTATACCGGTCTGTATAACACCATTGTCGCCCGAATCGGCGATGAACGATAATGTACGTTGACTTGACTGTAGATCTGCGTACCGGACCCCGCCGTCGCCATCAAACTAACCATGACACAACAAGCCCCCGCAACCTTCGCCTCACCCCCTAATCGAAACGGCACAGACGGCGCGCGACGTGGCATCCGTTCTGTTGAAACCGGGTTTCCGCTGTTGGCGGCACTGGTCGAGGCGCGCATGCCCCTGCCCTTGGGTGAGCTTGCCGCGCGGGCCGGTATGGCCTCGGCCAAGGCGCACCCCTACCTGGTTAGCTTTGTGCGGGTGGGCTTGGTGCAGCAAGACAGCGCAACGGGCTTTTACGAGCTGGGGCCATTCGCCTTGCAGATGGGACTGGTCAGCCTGCAGCGCCTGGACACCGTACGCGTTGCCGTGCCCCATGTTAACCAGCTGGCCGGCCAAATCGGCCACACGTTGGCTATTGCCGTACTGGGATCACACGGCCCCACCATGATCCACATTACCGAGGCCAGTTACCCGGTGCACGTCAATATGCGCAAAGGCACGGTGATGTCCATGCTGCACACCGCAACGGGTCATGTATTTGCCGCCTGGTTGCCGCCTAAGGTTGCCGAGCACTACATTCAGCGCGAAGCAGGCGATACCGCTGTGGTAACAACCCGCCACCCGCTTTACCCGGACCACGACGCCTTTGCGGCCCACCTGGATACCGTGCGCAAGCGGGGCCTGGCGCAGGCGCTGGGCAACCCCTTGCCAGGCATCGATGCGTTGTCCGTACCGGTTTTTGACCATTCGGGCAGCATCGCACTGGCCATAACAGGCTTGGGGCCCAGTACGCTGTTTGATGCCAGCCCGGACGGCGAAACCGCCCGAGCGTTGCGGCAATGCGCCGCCACCGTATCGGCCAGCCTGGGTTATCACCCTTAAGCGTTAGCCGCGCCCTCGGCAGAGCTATCCCCAATCAGGGCAGCGGCAAACTCGTGCGCGCGGAATGGCTGAAGATCGTGGATGCCTTCCCCCACGCCAATCCAGTACACCGGAACCGGACGGACGCCTTGGCTACCGGCCGCCACCGCCGCCAGAATGCCCCCTTTGGCGGTGCCATCCAGCTTGGTAACCACCAGGCCGGTCAGACCAATGGCGGCGTCGAACGCGCGTATCTGTGCCAGTACGTTCTGACCGCTGTTGCCATCTACCACCAATAGCACCTCGTGCGGCGCGCTGCCTTCGGCCTTATTGATAACGCGCCGAATTTTCTTGAGCTCTTCCATCAGATGCAGCTGGGTTGGCAGGCGACCGGCGGTATCGACCATCACAACATCTGCTTTGCGGGCACGCCCTGCATTGACGGCGTCAAAGGCCACCGCTGCCGGGTCGCCCCCTTCCTGCGCGATGACGGTCACATTATTGCGGCTGCCCCACTCCATCAGCTGCTCACGCGCGGCGGCACGGAAGGTATCGCCCGCGGCCAGCAACACATGCGCACCACGCTCTTGGAAGGCGTTGGCCAGTTTGCCGATGGAGGTGGTTTTTCCGGCGCCGTTGACCCCCGCAATCATCATGACCAGCGGCTTGGCCGAGCCCAGGGGAAACTCTTTCTCCAAGGGTTTGAGATGTTCAGTGATCAATTCTCGCAGGGCGGCGCGCGCCTGCATGGCATCCGTCAAACGATCTTTGCGGACACGGTTACGCAAGGCCTCCAGCAGCGACGTGGTGGCTTCCATGCCAGCATCCGCCATAATCAGTGCCGTCTCCAGCTCTTCATAGAGGTCTTCGTCAAGTTTGACGTCAACAAACAGGCCCCCGATACTTTGGCCGGTTCGCGACAACCCCCGCTTCAGCCGGGCAAACCACGACCCGCGCTTGCCGTTGCTTTCCTGGGTGCTGGTGGGCGTGGGTGACGCGTCGGCAGCATGCTCAGCGGTTACATCCGTTGTCTTGGTTGCATTGGTTGTATCTTCTGCATCAACTGCACTCGCTGCGGCCACTGCTGCCGTTGGCGACGAGTCTGGTGGCACTTGGTTAGCTGCCGACAGTTCAGTCTGCGCACCGTCCGCTGGCGCGACGTGCTCCGGCGATGTCTCCTGCGCCGCCGAAACCTCGTCCGCGCCCGGGACTTGTGCCGCTGGCACCTGCTCGACGACATCCGGTTCCTCTTGCTGCGGCCGAGCAGGCGCGTCGTTGGCTACTGGCCCCTTGTCAGCCGACGTTTCAGCCAGGCTTTCGGACCGCTGACGCGCGTTGTCGTCCGTGGCGCCCTCCGGGACGCTAACATCGGATTCTGCCGCGTCCTGTTGGGGCGTCGACTCGGGCGACTGATCGGCCGTCGTCTTCTTTCTTTTAAAAAAACTAAACATACGCTTTACACTATCCGGTAATAGACAGGGGCGGGCACAGCCGTGCATGGATTATTGCACTACCCGCCCCCCTGCACAGTTTGGCGCGCATGGCGCTACTTAATTTCGCTATCGATGAAAAAGCACACTATCCGTATTGTAGGCGGTGAGTACCGCCGCACGCGCATTCCCGTTCCGGATATTGACGGCTTGCGTCCAACGCCCGATCGGGTACGCGAAACGCTGTTCAACTGGCTGCATCACTTCTGGTCCGGCAATTTCGAGGGCCGCCGGGTGCTGGATCTTTTTGCCGGCACCGGGGCATTGGGCTTCGAAGCTGCCTCACGAGGCGTGGAACATGTTCAAATGGTGGAATACAACATCCAAGCCGTTGCGGGTTTACGGCAAATGCGCGAACGGCTCAAGGCCGACAATGTCCGCATCCACGCCGGCGACGCGTTCCAGGCGTTGTCACGAATGCGAGCACAACCGTTTGACCTTGTCCTGGTAGACCCCCCGTTTGGGCACGACCTGCTTTCACGCGTGTGGAGCCGGTTACCCCCGGTACTGGGGCCGGACAGCCTGATCTACGTAGAAAGCGAGGCTGCGGTAAACCCGCCCCCGCCGTTCACCATACTGCGGCAAAGCAAGGCCGGCCATGTGCATTTTTACCTGCTTGGATTTGATGCATTGCAAAAAACGGACAATAATTCCGAAGTGACAGATTGATCGATTACCCTGGAATGTTTTCATATGATCACAGCCATCTACCCTGGTACGTTTGACCCTCTGACCCGCGGTCACGAAGATTTGGTGCGTCGCGCTGCCAGCCTTTTTGACCACGTCGTCGTGGGTGTTGCCCACAGCCGGGCCAAGCGGCCTTTTTTCACTGTCCAGGAACGGGTAGAAATTGCACGCGAAGTGTTGGGCCATTACCCCAACGTGTCAGTGGCGAGCTTCGGCGGACTGCTGAAGGATTTTGTACGCGAGCAGGATGGGCGCGTGATCGTACGTGGACTGCGCGCGGTATCTGATTTCGAATACGAGTTTCAGCTGGCTGGCATGAACCGGCATTTACTGCCCGAAGTCGAAACGCTGTTCATGACACCGTCCGACCAATATCAATTCATTTCAGGAACCATCGTGCGCGAAATCGCCCTGCTGGGCGGCGACGTCAGCAAATTTGTATTTCCGTCTGTCGAACGATGGCTGCATGCCAAGGCGCGTAAAATTCGGGCCGGTGAAATTGCAGACCCCACCGGGTTGATCATGCCCAAAAACCCCGAGACTACGTCGGCCGGCACCGACACGTCTGAAGAAGCCTGAGCCCACACTGATATGGCCCTTTACATTACCGACGAATGCATCAACTGCGACGTTTGCGAACCGCAATGTCCCAATGGTGCGATTTCTATGGGGCCGGAGATTTATGTGATTGATCCGGCCAAATGCACCGAATGCGTCGGCCACTTCAACGAACCGCAATGCCAGGTTTTTTGCCCGGTCGAATGCATTATTCCTGATCCAGAGCACCCAGAAGACCAGGCCGCGCTAATGGAAAAATACCGCCGCCTGACTGCGGCCGCGTCTTAGCGCGAAACCTGGCACTACCGCCATCGCGCGTGCAAAACAGCGCGGCAAGCCCTGATCGCAGGCTACAGCGGCCGCCGTTGCGGCCCGCGCTGTACTTATTGTTGTTTTACGGGTTTGCCGGCCATTGCACCGGCGGAGCATCAGGGTGAACTTTCACCAAACGGGCCGTTTGCCCCAGGCACGCGGTAAGCCATACCGCGGCCACCTCGCCTTCGTCCACCGCATCCACACGCTGTGAGCCCACACTGACAGTGCAACGTACGCTGTCATCGTCTTCAATCACATCCAAAGGCAAGTCAAGTCGCAACATACCGTCGGCCTGCAAAACCAGGTGCCCAAAGCGGATGCTCACATTGATTTTCGACAGCAGATCAGCATCGGAAATCCAATTATGCGAACCATCAACCACCAGCCAGCGACGATCGTAATTGGCCGCTGCCGGATGGGAAACCACATTGCCTCCTGCCAAAGGGGTAACGCTATTTTTTGTCATTGACCAAGCAATCCTTTTAAGGTGTTTCCGAGACTTTTCAAGGGATCGCGCCGAGCGTCCTCAGACTTGTCGGGCAGTGGAAGCAGCAGCGATCCACCACCTTGACCCGACGACCCGGAAAGTATATCCAAAAGCCCCTCCTGGATGGCTTCTTTCACAGCGCGGTGCCCCACTTCTTGCCATTGCACCTTATAGGCCGGATCATCGAAGGACCCGGTGACCCGCACTGGAATTGCAATATCCTTCAAAATTGCGCGCGTGGACGACGAGTTGTCCGATGACCCTTGCGGGGTAACGTGCAACAACACATCAAGCTGGCGATTGACCAAATCTAGAGACGCCGGCTCGCCCCCTTTTACATGCACCGACGGAGACACCAGCTCTAGCTGATTGAATTGGCCCTGGCCGCTAT
>JAJUIY010000265.1 GCA_029267415.1 Alcaligenaceae bacterium | reverse complement strand
GCATGGATGAAGAGCCCTTCTTGCGCCTCGTAGCCGAGGCCGAAAAGCTGTCCGAGCATCACCTTGGCCAAACCATCGTGACCGAGGCCCGCAGGCGTGGTCTGGAGCTTGATGACACGCCGGAAGACGTCGCCATCATAAAGGGGGGTGGTTTAACCGCCACTGTGGCCGGACACTCCCTGGCAATTGGTAACCGCAAACTCATGGCTGAAGAAGGCGTCGCCCTTAATGATGAGGTCGAGGCCTATGCCACGCAGCAGGAAAAGGCGGGAAACACGGCGGTACTGGTTGCAATTGACGGAACGCTTGAGGGCGTGATTTCCATTGCAGACCAAATCAAGCCCGAGGCCAAAACAGCCATTCAGCAGCTACGCAGCGCGGGAGTCAAGCAGGCCATCATGTTGACGGGTGACAACCGACACACTGCGCAATTGGTGGGTAACACGCTGGGTCTGGACGCCGTCCACGCCGAATTGCTGCCCCAAGATAAAGTGACGTGGGTCAACAAACTGAAGGAACAGGGCTACCAGGTTGCGATGGTGGGTGACGGCATTAACGATGCGCCGGCACTGGCCAAGGCGGATGTCGGGCTGGCCATGGGGGTTGGCGGCACCGACATTTCGATGGAAACCGCCGATATCGTGCTGATGTCAGACCGGCTTGACCAATTTGCCCATGCGTACTCGTTGGCCAAAGCAACGGTGCGCAATATGCAGCAAAATACCTTCTTGGCCGTGGGTACCGTAGTACTGCTGCTTGCAGGGGTACTACTGGGCAAAATATTCTTGGCCTCGGGTATGCTCATCCATGAGCTGAGCGTTTTACTGGTAACGCTGAACGCCGTCCGATTAATCCGCTACCGGGCCAAAAACAAAACGGCGGCAACCACGGCGACACCCCTTATTTACGGAAGCCCCACATGAGCTGCGAACAGCACACCTGCGCGCCGGACAATAACGGCGCGCACATCGCCACCTTATGCGTCGCTAAGGTACCGATTTTCAATCACCTGCCGCCCAGTGCGTTGACGGCCATCGCCGACATGGCCGACATGCGAACTTTCGAGCGCGGACAATTTATCCACCGCGCGGGCGACGCGTCAGACAAGCTTTTCATTGTGCATCGCGGGGCCGTGAAGGTGTATCGGCTGTCCGACACGGGGAAAGAGCAGCTTGTACGCATTCTAAAACCCGGTGACTTCGCCGGCGAACTGGCGCTGTTTACAGCCAGCGCACACGATTCGTGGGCCGAAGCCATGCAAGTATCCGAGGTCTGCACAATTTATCAGCATGACGTGCGTGAACTGCTGCTTAAGTACCCCGACATCAGCCTGCATGTACTGGCCGAACTTTCGCGACGTCTGGACACCAGCGAAAAACAAACCACGGCAATTGCAACGGCCTCCATCAATGCCCGCTTGGCCCAGTACCTCGCCGACCTGTCGGAAGCCGCCAACAGCGCCAGCATCTCTTTGCCCATGAGCCGCCGGCATCTGGCCTCATTTTTAGGTACCACGCCCGAGACCGTCAGCCGCCGGTTGGGCGAGTTTGAAGAAGCCGGATGGATCTCACAAACTGGCCAACGCAACATCACCATTCTTGATCTGGATGCCTTGTTGTTGGTGGAATAACATTGGCGCAATGGCTCTGACAAGATTGGCTTATACCCACGGGTGTTTCAACCTCCTGAAGTAGATTATTCAGCGTCCCATAACGGGTACAACATTTGCTTGCACCTCTGATGTCGGTGCATTTCGGGCACGCTCCGACAACTTCAGGAGCAGCCTCATGGCAACAACAAGCAAGCGGGCGCTGTGGAAGGGCGCGATCTCCTTCGGGCTGGTGCATATTCCGGTGGCACTGCACTCGGCCACGGTGAGTCAGTCGCTGGACTTTGACTGGCTGGACAAACGCACAATGGATCGCGTGGGCTACAAACGCATCAATAAGACCACTGGCAAGGAAGTGGCCAGCAGCAACATCGTGAAAGGCATCGAATACGAAGACGGCCAATATGTGGTGCTGAGCAAGGACGAAATTTCGGCGGCCTACCCTAAAACCACGCAGACTGTCGAAATAGAGGCGTTTGTACCGTTGGACGACATCCCGTTTGTTTACCTGGATCGCCCGTACTACCTGTCGCCCATCGGGCGCGGTGCAAAGGTGTACGCCCTGCTGCGCGAAGTGCTGAAGAAGACGCAAAAGGTGGCTGTGGCCAAAGTGGTGATCCAGACCAAGCAGCACCTGGCCATCGTCATGGGCTGTGGCCCCGCTTTGGTGTTGAACCTGCTGCGGTGGGGCGACGAGGTGCGCCCGTGGGACGATCTTGAGCTCCCGCCCGAAGGCAGCAAGGCTGTTGGCTTGACGGCCAAAGAACTAAAAATGGGCGAACAACTGGTGGACGACATGAGCGCGTCGTGGCAGCCCGAGCAGTTTACCGACTCGTTCAAGGAACAGATTATGGCCTTGGTGCGTGAAAAGGCCGAAGCGGGCGACATCTC
>JAJUIY010000083.1 GCA_029267415.1 Alcaligenaceae bacterium | reverse complement strand
GCGTTGCTGTACCACTGGGCCGGGTGGGGCTTTTGGCCTTCGCTGCCCCTTGCAGGCGCGATGGCGGCGCTATTTGGCTATTTACTGGGTTTCCCGGTATTGCGCTTGCGCGGTGATTATCTCGCCATTGTCACGCTTGGCTTTGGTGAAATCATTCGCTTGCTGCTTATTAACCTGTACGATTTCACCGGCGGGCCAGACGGCATTTCTGGCATCCCCAAGCCTACAGTGTTTGGATACCCCATGACGCGCCGTGCGCCAGAGGGGCAAACCACCTTTCACGAACTGGTGGGATGGAACTTCTCCAGCCAAGACATCATCATCTATCTGTACTTGATGGCGCTGTGCCTGGCACTTATCACCCTGTTTGTGTCCAACCGCCTTATCCGCATGCCGATCGGACGTGCCTGGGAGGCCTTGCGCGAAGACGAAATCGCGTGCCGGTCGCTGGGGCTTAACCCCACCTATATCAAGCTGTCCGCATTTACCATTGGCGCCATGTTTGCGGGGTTTGGCGGCGCGTTTTTCGCCGCACGCCAGGGCTTGGTCAACCCCGAATCCTTCACCTTTATCGAGTCGGCGCTCATTCTGGCCATTGTGGTTCTGGGCGGTATGGGGTCACAGGTGGGGGTGATTCTGGCGGCCATCCTGATCACGGTGGTACCTGAAATCGCGCGCGAGTTCGCAGAATATCGAATGCTGATATTTGGTCTGGTCATGGTATTGATGATGATGTGGCGTCCGCAGGGTATGTTGCCCGTCAAGCGTCCCACGACGGAGCTTGCTACATGAGTGTTTTGTTGGAAGTGTCTGACCTGACGATGCGCTTTGGCGGTCTGTTGGCGGTAGACAGTGTTGCCTTTAACGTGCGGCGCGATGAAGTTTTCGCCATTATTGGGCCAAACGGCGCCGGCAAAACCACGGTATTCAACTGCGTAGGTGGCTTTTACAAGCCGTCGTCGGGGCGCATCGTTATGGACGGCACCAATATTACGGGACTGCCCAGCCATAAGGTGGCACAGCACGGGCTGGTGCGCACCTTCCAAAACGTGCGGCTGTTCAAAAAACTGACGGTGCTTGAAAACCTGCTGGTGGCCCAGCACAGCCATATTGAAACTGGCCTTCTGAAGGGCCTGCTTAAAACGCCCGGCTACCGCAAGTCCGAAGGCGAAGCTCTGCACGAAGCGGCCAAGTGGCTCGACTTTATGGACATGCGCGAATTTGCCAACCGCGAAGCCGGTAACCTGGCTTACGGGCACCAGCGCAAACTTGAAATTGCGCGTTGCATGATCACCAAGCCCCGGCTTCTTATGCTAGACGAACCCGCCGCCGGCCTTAACCCGCAAGAGAAGCGAAACCTGCAGCTCATGATCGACCAGCTCCGGCGCGAATTTGACGTCGCTGTATTGCTGATCGAACACGACATGAGCCTGGTCATGGGGGTTTCTGACCGCATTATGGTGATGGAACACGGCAAGGCCATTATGACCGGATTGCCTGACGAAGTTCGCAACGACCCGCAGGTGATTAAAGCTTATCTGGGGGAAGAATAAGTGTTGAAACTCCAGAATGTACATACGCATTACGGCGCCATCGAAGCGCTTAACGACGTGTCTGTCGAGGTCAAAAAGGGGGAAATCGTTACCCTGATCGGTGCCAACGGCGCAGGCAAAACCACTCTGCTCATGACCGTCTGCGGAAATCCCCGGGCCACCTCAGGCACCATTCTGTTTGAAGGCCAGGAAATCACGCGCCGCAGCACGTCGGATATCATGCGTCGGGGCATTGCTATTTCCCCCGAAGGCCGGCGGGTTTTTCCCGACATGACCGTACTTGAAAACCTGCAGATGGGCGGTTTCTTTCTGACAAAAGATGAAATCGCCCAAAGCGTGGAACACGTATTCGAACTGTTCCCGCGGCTACGCGAGCGTGCCAACCAGCGTGCCGGCACCATGTCGGGGGGCGAACAGCAAATGCTGGCCATCGGCCGTGCGCTTATGACGCGACCCAAGCTATTGCTACTTGACGAACCCACCTTGGGGCTGGCGCCGCTCATCATTGCGCAAATCTTCGAAATTATCAAAACCATTCGCGAAGAAGGCGTCACGGTATTTTTGGTCGAGCAAAACGCTCACAAGGCACTGCAAATCGCCGATCGGGGTTATGTGCTCGAGAACGGTAAAGTGGTGCTGGCCGATACAGGGGCCAATTTGCTGATCAACGACGACGTCCGCAAGGCCTATCTGGGCGGCTAAACAGCTGTTTTTTCTGCTGTAGCGCCACCGTGCGCCTACCATTGGGCGGGCGACGGTGGCCGGGATTCTTTATACTGTGTGAAAGCATCGTCATTACTTTATCGAGCGTTCACACCTTCATGCACCGTCCCGTCCGTCTTGCTATTAATGGTTATGGCCGAATTGGCCGCTGCGTATTGCGTGCCCTCTACGAAGCCGGGCTACAGGATCAATTACAGGTTGTGGCCATCAATGAACCGGCCGACCTGGCCAGCATGGCTTATTTAACGCGGTTTGATTCCACCCACGGTGTCTTCCCAGGCCACATCGCCCAAGGTGCCAATAGCCTTATCGTGAACGACCAGCGCATCGACGTGCTGCACGCCACGACGCCCGACGCGATCGACTGGGAATCCCTGGATGTGGACATGGTCCTGGAGTGCTCGGGCCGATACAGTACCCGTGCCGATATTCAGCGCTTTATTGATGCCGGCTGTCCCCGCATATTGTTGTCGCATCCGGGCCAAAGCGCCGATGCCGTTGACCGCACCATTGTGTATGGCATCAATCACAACACATTGAGTGGCACGGAAACCATTGTCTCCAACGCGTCGTGCACCACTAACGCGGTGGTGCCCATCTTGCACGTATTAGATCAGGCACTGTCGATCCGCCATGCGTTTCTTACCACACTGCATTCGGTCATGAACGACCAGCCCCTGATAGACGGCTATCATCACCACGATTTGCGCCGCACACGCTCGGCCATGCAATCGATCGTGCCCGTAGCCACTGGCCTGGCGCAAGGGGTCGAACGCCTGATGCCGCGGCTAAAGGGCAAAGTACAGGCCAAGGCCATTCGCGTGCCGGTGGTGAATGTCTCGGCCATCGACCTGATGCTCAATTTTGCGAAGCCGGTTACCGAAGATCAGCTGCACCGTTTGCTGGTAGACGCCACCGAGCGTTTCCCCGGGCTTATTGCCTACTCCAATCACCCGCACGCATCGATTGATTTCAACCACAACCCGCATTCGGCCATTATTGATGGCAGCCAAACACGAGTCAGCGAGCCAGAGTTTGCCAATTTGGTCATTTGGTTTGATAACGAATGGGGCTTTGCCAACCGTATGCTCGATGTCGCGCGCGCGTGGGCACAACAGTTTCTCCACCTGACGGAGGCCGAAAAATGTCAGAAACTCGTATAGAAACGGATTCCATGGGCGACATTGCCGTCCCGGCAAATCGCTATTGGGGCGCACAAACGCAGCGCTCCATCCATAATTTTCCGATTGGCGTTTCCCGGTTTCGCTGGCAGGCGCCCATGATTTCTGCCCTGGGCGTTCTTAAGCTCGCGGCGGCCCGCGCCAATGCCGAGCTTGGCGAGTTGCCGGACGATATTGCCCAGTTGATTATTCAGGCAGCACAGGAAGTAGTAGACGGCAAACTGGACACCGAATTCCCGTTGGTGGTGTTTCAGACGGGTTCGGGCACCCAATCCAACATGAACGCCAACGAAGTCATTGCCAATCGGGCTATTGAATTGGCCGGCGGCGTAATCGGCAGCAAAAACCCTGTCCATCCCAACGACCATGTAAACAGGGGGCAGTCGTCCAACGATACCTTCCCCACTGCCATGCATATTGCGGTAGCCCAACAGGTGCACCGCATTTTGCTACCTTCGGTAGGGCAGTTGCGCGAAACACTGGCTCGCAAAAGCAAAGAATACAGTGGGGTGGTTAAATCGGGGCGCACCCACTTGCAAGACGCCACACCCATTACGCTTGGCCAAGAGATCGGCGCTTGGGTTGCCCAAATTGACTTCGGACTCGAAAGCGTGCGCCAGGCACTCCCCGGCGTATACGATTTGGCCATTGGCGGCACGGCGGTGGGTACCGGTTTAAATGCGCACCCCAACTTTGGTGAAGTGGCGGCCGGCCATATCGCCACCATTACCGGCTTGCCATTTCGGAGCGCCGCCAATAAATTCTTTGCCTTGTCGGCTCACGATGCGTTGGTCAATATGTCAGCGGCGGTACGTACACTGGCCGGCGGCTTAATGAAGATGGCAAACGATGTGCGTTGGCTTGCCAGCGGCCCGCGCTGTGGCATTGGCGAGCTGTTTATACCGGAAAACGAACCGGGCTCGTCCATTATGCCGGGCAAGGTCAATCCCACCCAATGCGAAGCCCTTACCATGGTGTGCGCCCAGGTGTTTGGCAACGATGCCGCCACTGCCTTTGCCGGTACGCAGGGTAATTTCCAGCTGAACGTGTACAAACCGGTGATGGTACACAATGTGCTGGAAAGCATTGAACTGCTGTCCGACGCTTGCCGGGCTTTCGACGAACATTGTGCCGTCGGTATCGAGCCGAAGCATGATCGTATCGAGCATAACCTTAACCAAAACCTCATGCTCGTTACTGCGTTGAACCGGCATATCGGCTACGATAAAGCGGCGGCAATTGCAAAACACGCTCAGGCAGAAGGGCTGTCACTGCGCGATGCCGCACTGGCCTCGGGTTATCTTACGGCAGAGCAATACGACCAATGGGTGGTACCTGCCAACATGACCGGCGCTTAACTCGCAACGCGCACTCAGCCAGGCAACCGGCATTGTGGTGTAAATGTTGACTGCGCTGTGACGTCCTCTGCCAAGGCATACGCCCGGAGGGTCTTATGGTTCGGTCAGCGTGGCTTAAGGTTTGGCTGTGCATCGCGCTGGTGCTTTCCTCCGTCGTTGTGCTGGTAACCGGCGGGGTGGCGGCCCAGGCTAACCGCGTGGTCGTGTTTTCTGTGCAGGGTGTCATTGGCCCCGCCACCTCCGACTACCTTCTTAAAGGCTTCAAACAGGCACACGATCAGGGCGCGTCCCTTATTGTGGTTCAAATGGATACGCCGGGCGGGCTAGACCCCTCCATGCGGGCCATTGTGCAGGGCATTTTGGCATCGCCGGTACCAATAGCCACCTTTGTTAGCCCCGGTGGCGCGCGCGCCGCCAGCGCCGGCACCTTCATTCTGTACGCCAGCCACATTGCCGCCATGACGCCGGCCAGTAACCTGGGCGCAGCGTCGCCCGTTGCGGTGGGCATTGGTGGAGCCCGCGACCCGGATGCCGGCAGCCGACGTCCCGGCACTGGCCCTGAAACCCGCCGTGACGAACCCGATAGCCGCTCTGACAGCGGCGACGGGCCTGCTCAAGCCTCCGAGAATGATCGCGATCCGGCGCCGTCCGGTGACCAAGAAGCCGATCGCTCTCCAGCCCCCAACACGCCAGCATCGCCCGACCACGACACGGAGCCCGGCCCCGCCACGGATCCTGGCGGTGAGCGCGATGTCATGGCTGGCAAAGTTACCAGCGACGCTGCTGCCTATATACGCAGCCTTGCACAGCTTCGGGGCCGTAACGCGAATTTTGCCGAACAGGCAGTATTGACGGCTAAAAGCCTGTCGGCCACTGAAGCCCTCGAACAGGGGGTGATCGAATTCATCGCACGCGACCTTACACACTTGTTGGCACAACTGGACGGCTATGAGGTGAAGATATCCGATACTCAGACGATAACGTTGGCCACCGCTGACGCCATTATTCAGCTTGAGCCACCGGGGTGGCGCACTAAATTTTTGTCCATATTAACCAACCCCCAGCTGGCCTTGGTGCTGATGATGGTAGGCATTTATGGCCTGTTCTTCGAGCTGACCAGTCCGGGGTTTGCCGTACCCGGTGTAGCCGGTCTCATCTGCCTGCTGTTGGGGCTTTATGCCTTCCATTTACTGCCGGTCAACTGGGCAGGGGTTGCGCTGGTGTTTGCCGGTTCCATCCTTATGATTGCTGAAGTGTTCTTTCCAAGCTTCGGCGCACTGGGGGTGGGGGGCATTATTGCCTTTGTGCTGGGTGGACTATTCCTAACCGATACCGGCATTCCAGGTTACGACGTTTCACTGCCATTCATTATTGGCCTGGCCGTGGCAAGCGCTTTGCTGCTGATGCTGGCCGGCACCATGGTCGCCCGATCACGCAAGCAAACGGTAACCACAGGCGCCAATGCGATGGTGGGCCTAAACGGCGTCGTGACGCATCAAGAAGGCGTGGTAGTGTATGCCCAAGTACGTGGCGAGCAGTGGCGCGTTGTTTCGTCGAAGGCTTTGACGCCGGGTGATCGGATCAGAGTAACCGCGGTAGAAGGGTTGACCCTGCACGTCGAGCCCACTAAATAGAGGAGGGGGCCATGATGTACGGCTTTAATATCGGTTTAAGTGTCGTTGTTCTGGTGTTGCTGTTTGTGGTTGTCAACGCCATCAAAGTACTGCGTGAATACCAACGCGGCGTTATTTTTACCTTGGGGCGCTACACCAGCGTGAAAGGCCCAGGCCTTATCTTCGTCATCCCGATCATTCAGCAAATGGTTCGCGTCGACTTGCGTATCGTCACCATGGACGTACCTAGTCAAGACGTGATTTCTCGCGATAACGTGTCGGTCAAGGTCAATGCTGTCATCTATTTCCGCGTCATGGAACCGGACAAGGCGATTATCGAGGTGGAGCGCTATCTGGATGCGACCAGCCAGCTGGCACAAACAACATTGCGTGCCGTTCTGGGCAAGCACGAGCTTGACGAGATGCTTTCTGAACGCGACAAATTGAACAACGATATTCAGCACATTCTGGATGTGCAGACCGACGCGTGGGGAATCAAAGTAACCGCCGTCGAGATCAAGCACATCGATCTGAATGAAACCATGGTACGGGCTATTGCACGGCAAGCGGAAGCCGAACGCGAGCGGCGCGCCAAAGTGATCCACGCCGAAGGGGAGCGTCAGGCGGCACAGGCGCTGATGGAGGCTGCAGAAATACTGGCAACCCAGCCATCGGCACTACAACTTCGGTACCTGCAAACGCTTACCCAGGTTGCAGGTGACAAGACATCCACAGTGGTGTTTCCGGTGCCCGTAGATTTGCTGACTAGCTTGATGGGCGGGGGTGATGCTTTAAGCAGTTCGTCGGGGCCGACACCGGGCGCAGGAGCGGGCCCTGCACCACATAACGCACGGGAAGCCGCATCCGCCGATACCACTGATGTGCAGGCCACGTCGACGACAGGCCGTTTAAACCCCGATGCCGACCTCTTATAACGCAGGCTGACGTCAGGGAACCAGCGTAACTGGCACAGGCGTCAGACTGAGCACCTTATTGGTAACCGACCCCAGCACCATACTGGTAACGGCCCCTAGTCCGCGCGTACCCATTACGATGTGGTCGCAATCTTGCTCTTCGGCATATTCAATAATGGTTTGCGCTGTGGGCCCGACCAATATTTTTTCGTGAAAATCAATACCCGCGTCGTTCAACACCTGGCGCGCAGATACAAGCGCTTTTTCGCCTTCCTCCTGATAGTAGCTTTCGATCACATCTTCAGTAAAAAAACGGGTGACATTGCCTGAAAGAATTGGCGGTTGAACAGTGACCAAGTGCACGTCCGGTCGTTCGGTGCGTTCGATGACAGCCTGAACCATAACCCTGACAGCTCGCAGGGCCGCGTCCGAACCATCAACCGGAATCAGAATTCGTTTCATAAGTATGGGTTCCCTGAAAAATATGTTCTACTTAGTATGTGCATTTAACGACGGTTTAACGTGCTGAAACATGTTTTGTCATCAAGGCCAGAGGGATAAGATATACGCTACAAATCTTACTGTATAGTCTTTACCACCCTTGATGGTTTGATTAATCGCAATTACGGAGGTTGTGCGCGATGAAACTTTGGAAACTCGCCGCCAGTATCCCCCTGGCCATGGCCGCCGGCCTGGTTCAGGCCGCACCGGATCCCGCTGAAGTTCAGCAGATCCTTACCAAAAACGCCTGCCTGGCCTGTCACGCAGTCGAAAACAAGCTGGTTGGCCCTGCCTACCGTGAAGTCGCCGAGAAATACGCCGGTGACGACGCCGCCGCGGAAACCATCGCCGCACACATCCGCAACGGAAGCTCCGGCGTCTGGGGCCCTGTTCCCATGCCGCCCAACCCCGGCATTTCGGATGACGAACTGGCCACCGTTGTCGAATGGATCATGGCGGGCGCACCCGAATAAGCCGTTCGTAGCGCAGTTTTCTGCATGCCCCAAAAGCCGGTGGTAGCCGGCTCTTGGGGTTTTTTGTTGTGCCAGCGTTCGTCCGACCGGTTCACTTTCCATTGCTTCTGAATCTGTTGGGTCTCAAGCGCCGTCACTGATTAGAATCTACGTCGTTTGAGGCGCCCATAAAACGGGGCAATTCGTAGTAATCTAAAAGGCTGGCTCCAAGTTGCACCGGTACGGTGTTTTTGTTTGATCAGACCTTTGTGCTCAGTGAATGGCTTCCATAAATTTGGGTCCGCTTTCGTTTTCTGTTCCGCTGTTTTTGGCGGCCATCACCCTGGTTGTGATGCTGGTGGCCGGCTGGCTGGTGGATCGACGTCACGGCACTCGAGTCGAAACCATTGTGTGGCAAGCGGCTTTTACGTGCCTGTTTGTGGGTCGGGCCGTCTTTATATTGCAGTATTTTCAAATTTACGCGCAGCGGCCACTAAGCATGTTAGACCTGAGGGACGGCGGTTTTGCGCTGGGTGCCGGCTTGGCCGCCGGGGTGGCCATAATCGTGCTGAAGCTCTGGCGCCATGCTGCATCACGCCAAGGGGTGCTGGGTAGCCTGGCGGCTGGCGCAAGTGCGTTGGGCATGGCCTATGCAGCACTGGTGTTGTGGCATCCGCAGCAAACCGTACTGGCCTCGGTTCCTATGCAAACCTTGTCTGGCGACGCCATATCTACGCACGACTTTCACGGTAAGCCCACCGTAATTAACTTGTGGGCCACAGGGTGTCCACCGTGTCGCCGCGAGATGCCTGTCTTCGAAGCGGGGCAGGCCAATAACCCGGATGTCAATTTCGTTTTTGCCAACCAGCGAGAGGCGGGCGCGGTGGTTGAAGCCTGGCTGTCCGAAGAAGGCCTTTTACTTGATAATGTCCTTC
>JAJUIY010000006.1 GCA_029267415.1 Alcaligenaceae bacterium | reverse complement strand
CGGGCAAATTTACTGGGGTTCGGTGCCGTTTATCGTGATTCAGATCACCATGGTGGCAGCGGTAATGCTGTTTCCGGGTATGGTGATGCACTACAAACATGACGCCGTGACCGTCGACCCTGACACCATACAGTTTGGTACCGACAACACCTTTGGCTCTGAGTGGGGCGACGATGGCGGCGCTGTGTTCCAATAGGGGTAGCAACTAATTCAGGAAGTTATGCGTACCCGAGTCAAAATTTGTGGCCTCACCCGTGTCGATGACGTCAACGCGGCTGTTCAGGCGGGGGCCGATGCCATTGGCCTGGTGTTTTATCCAGGCAGCAAACGCGCCGTCACCATCGAGCAGGCCCGTGCCCTGCGTGATAAGGTGCCCGCTTTCGTCAGCGTTGCCGCTTTGTTCGTCAATGCAGCGCCCACCGACGTACAGGCTGTCATTGATCGTGTTCAACCCGATGTGCTGCAATTTCATGGTGACGAAACGCCCGATTACTGCCGGCAGTTTGGGCGGCGTTACATGCGGGCGTTTCGCATGGGCGGCCCGGGTATGGACAGCGCGGCAAAAGTGCTTGCGGAAGCGCAGCAGTACCCGGATGCGGCCGGTTGGTTATTCGACACCTATAGCGCTGGCTATGGCGGCAGTGGCGAAGTATTTGACCATGGGCTACTGGCCGATGTGCTTGCGTCAGAGCAGTCGCAGCCCGTTATTTTGGCGGGCGGCCTTAACGACGCCCTGATGGCCAATACCTTGCGCCAAGTAAGGCCGTATGCGGTCGATGTCAGCAGCGGTGTAGAAACGGCACCCGGGGTTAAAAGTGGCGACAAAATCCGGGCATTCATTCGTGCGGTACGCAAGGCCGACCAGCTGGCAAACACCGGCGACGCACTTTGACAACTAAATTCTAATTGCTCTATAATAGAAGTCTTCAGGCGGTTAGCTCAGTTGGTTAGAGCGCTACGTTGACATCGTAGAGGTCGCTGGTTCGAATCCAGTACTGCCTACCAGAATTCTTCATTTAAAATTAACGGCTACTCATTGCATATTACATGGCTTGGCTAAACACTACGCGAACTACGGCTTGGCGTCTCTGACAGTCGCCGCGTACTGTTTCGCCATATAAGTGGCTATTAGTATTCCCGAAACGCGGCTTTGGCCGCGTTTTTTTATGCGTTCAGGATGGCATTTATGGTTCAGGTTACGTTGCCCGACGGTTCTAGACGGGAATTTCCCGGCCCGGTCACCATTGATGAGGTTGCCCAGTCAATTGGTGCCGGTCTCGCGCGTGCGGCGGTGGCCGGGCGCGTAAAGCCCAAGGGGGCCGAGCAACCGTCCCGCCTGGTCGATACCTCATATGTCATTGAAGACGATATTGACCTTGAAATCGTTACGGCAAAAGATCCCGACGGTCTGGAAATACTGCGCCATTCCACCGCCCACCTGATGGCCTACGCGGTCAAAGAGCTTTTTCCTGACGCCCAGGTAACCATTGGTCCGGTCATCGAAAACGGGTTCTATTACGACTTTGCCTATCACCGGCCGTTCACGCCCGACGACCTTAAAGCCATTGAAGAGAAAATGGCCGAACTTGCTCGCAAGGACGAAATTGTCACTCGTGAGGTGTGGGATCGGGACGAAGCGGTCGAATTCTTCAAGCAGCAGGGCGAGCAATACAAAGCGGAAATCATCGCTTCCATCCCGCAAAATGAACCCATCACACTGTACCGCGAAGGCGACTTCATCGACCTGTGCCGCGGGCCACACGTGCCCTCCACCGGCCACCTCAAGGTGTTCAAGCTGATGAAGGTGGCGGGTGCGTACTGGCGTGGCGACAGTAACAACGAAATGCTGCAGCGCATTTACGGCACGGCCTGGGCCACCAAAGATGAGCAAAAGGCCTATCTGACGATGCTGGAAGAGGCCGAGAAGCGCGATCACCGCAAGTTGGGTCGCGAACTAGGTCTGTTTCATTTCCAGGACGAGGCTCCCGGTCTGGTGTTTTGGCATCCCAAAGGCTGGGTGGTGTGGCAGCAGGTCGAGCAGTACATGCGCGCCGTGTACCAAGACAACGGGTACCAAGAAGTCAAGGCGCCACAAATTCTGGATTTGTCTCTATGGAAAAAAACCGGCCACTGGGACAACTATGCAGAAAACATGTTCACGACCGAGTCCGAAAACCGTGTCTATGGGGTGAAACCCATGAACTGCCCGGGGCACATTCAAATTTTCAACGCCGGCTTGCACTCGTACCGTGAGTTGCCGATCCGGTATGGCGAATTTGGTATGTGCCACCGCAACGAACCCTCGGGTTCGTTACACGGCATGATGCGGGTCCGGGGTTTTACCCAAGATGACGGACACATTTTCTGCACTGAAGACCAGCTTCAGGACGAATGCGCGGCCTTTACGGCGCTGTTGCAGCGCGTTTACCGCGATTTCGGTTTCACCGAGATTCTCTACAAGGTGGCGACACGGCCCGAGAAGCGCATTGGGTCCGACGAGGTCTGGGACAAGGCCGAGCAAGCCCTGATCGACAGCCTCGAGCAAACCGGCTGCGAGTATGACGTCTCGCCGGGCGAGGGTGCGTTTTATGGCCCTAAAATCGAATACACGTTGAAAGACGCCATTGGCCGTCACTGGCAATGCGGTACCATCCAGGTCGATTTCTCCATGCCGGAACGGCTGGGTGCCGAATATGTCGACGCCAATGACCAGCGCCGGACGCCGGTGATGCTGCATCGGGCCATCCTGGGATCGTTCGAGCGCTTCATTGGAATCTTGATCGAGAACTATGCCGGTGCGCTGCCCGCCTGGCTCGCCCCCGAGCATGCCGTGGTGTGTTCTATCTCGGAACGCACCGCTGATTATGCCGCCGAGGTGGCTGCCAAGCTGAAAGAGCGTGGCTTTAGGGTCACGGCCGATTTGCGCGCTGAAAAGATCAACCGTAAAATTCGTGAGCATAGTATGCAAAAAGTGCCGTACATTTTGGTCGTGGGTGAAAAAGAACGCGAAAGTGGCCAAGTGGCGGTACGTGAACGTGGCGGCCGCGACCAGGCCATCATCGGAATTGAAGATTTTGCCGCATTGCTGCAAAATCGAATTGATGCCCGCACATAGGGCACCGAGCCGCTCGCGGGTTAGCGGGCGGCAAATTGATCAACAACTTAGGAGTCTCTGACATCGCAACCGATAAAGCACATCGTATCAACGGCGAGATTCGTGTCCCCGAGGTACGACTCATTGGACTGGACGGCGAACAGCTGGGCATTGTAAAAATCGCCGAAGCCCTTCAGAAATCTGAAGAATTTGAAGTAGATCTCGTCGAAATTGCCCCTAACGCCAACCCGCCAGTCTGCCGACTGATGGATTACGGCAAGTTCCGCTATCAGGAACAGAAACGACAACAAGAAGCCCGTGCACGGCAAAAGGTTATCCAGGTCAAGGAAGTCAAGTTTCGTCCTGGCACCGACGAGGGTGATTACAAAGTCAAACTGCGCAATCTCAGGCGGTTTATTGAGGATGGCGACAAGGCCAAGGTGACGCTTCGCTTCCGTGGCCGCGAAATGGCACACCAAGAATTAGGCATGCGTGTTTTGGAACGCGTGCGGGACGATATGGAAGATCTCGCGCAAGTCGAAGCCATGCCCAAGCTTGAGGGGCGCCAAATGGTGATGGTGCTTGCGCCCAAGAAGAAGTAAACGGTCGCTAACGCAGCGGTAGCCGCCTTTGCCGGCTGCCGCTGTTTTCATTTTTCTCCGCCTGTCTTGCGGGGCGTCAGCCGGGGGCAGGTTACAGCAGGTGTTGTATGCACGTTTTGTTCGTCATCGATCCATTGCCCGGGCTGCAGGCCTATAAGGACACGTCGGTTGCCATGATGCAATCGCTGGTTGCCCGGGGTCACACCCTTAGCGTCACCTTGCAAGGCGATATCTATATTGATCAGGGTGTTGTCAAAACCCAGGCTACGGGCATCGACCTGGTCCAAGGGGCCGACTTGCACGGCCCCGATTGGTGGGTGCAACGGGACGAACCTCAAGACGTGCCTTTGCAGCACTTTGACGCCGTGTTGATGCGTAAAGATCCGCCCTTCGATATGGAGTATTTTTACGCCACGCATTTGGTCGATTATGCGGCAGCGCAGGGCGCGCGTGTGTTCAACGCCGGTGCGGCGTTACGAAACCATCCCGAAAAGCTGGCCATTACTGAATTCGCCCAGTTTACGGCGCCCACGGTGGTAACCAGCAATATGGCGCGGCTGCGTCGTTTCCACGCCGCACAGGGCGATATCATCGTCAAGCCGCTGGACGGCATGGGCGGCACGGGTATTTTCCGTGTCACCTCGTCTGACCCCAACCTTGGCTCTATCCTCGAAACGCTTACCGATAATGGGCAGCGCACCATCATGGCGCAGCGCTATATTCCCGACATTGTCAACGGCGACAAGCGCATCCTTGTTATCGGCGGGAAGCCGGTGCCGTACTCGCTCGCCCGTATCCCGCTGGCGGGAGAAACCCGCGGTAATCTGGCCGCCGGCGGTCGTGGTGTTGCCCAACCCCTTACCGAGCGTGATCGCGAAATTGCCGAGTCACTGGCGCCGGTACTTGCACAGCGGGGGCTGTTGTTGGTCGGGCTGGATGTTATTGGCGATTTTCTGACCGAGGTTAACGTAACCAGTCCGACATGCTTTGTAGAGATCACCGAACAGACCGGGTTTGATGTCGGTGCGTTTTTCGTCGAGGCACTCGAACGTGCCGTGGCCGCCTGAATGGTTCCGGTCGTCCTGGTCATGCACCAGCCCCTGGGCGACGCCTTTGCCCAGTGCGCAAGGCATGTCCTGGGCGGCGAACTCCCTCATTTGCACGTTGTCGATATTGCGCCGGACGCCGATATTGATCGTGTCTGCGACGGGTTGGTGCAACAGTTGATGGGCTATACCCCACAGGGCGCCCTGGTGTTGTGCGATTTGTATGGGGCCACTCCATTTAATATTGCGCAGAGGGCAGTACAGCGTGTGCGCAAACACGGTGTGTCGGCTGCCATATTAAGCGGGGCCAATCTCTATATGGTGCTGAAGGCCCTCACCGATCCGGTGGCTGATCCCGAATCATTGCGTGCCAGTGTCCGAGCCCGGGTTCTGCGCGGCATCGTCGGTTCGGACAGTACCGACGAGTAACCCATACCGGGCTTACAGTTACGGAAGTTAAAATGAAATCCATCGATATTGTCATTTCAAACAAGCTGGGTCTGCATGCCCGTGCCGCGGCCAAGCTAACGCAGCTGGCCAGCACGTTTAACAGTGAGATTCACATCGCTCGGGGCGCACAGCGCGTCAATGCAAAAAGCATTATGGGCGTAATGATGTTGGCAGCAGGGCTTGGGGTGACGGTACGTATCGATGCGTCCGGGGATGACGCCGACCAGGCACTGGCCGATATCCAGGCGCTTTTTGACAGTAAATTCGGCGAATCAGAATAGTCTGATATGCGCGTGCGCGGCGCAGGTTTCCCACCATGACGAAAACAACACAGACAAAAACGTATCACGCAGGTCCCATGCTCTGCATGCAGGGGCAGGGCGTTGTGAAAGGCTATGCCATTGGCAAAGCCGTGGTGATGGGGGTTACCGCGCTCGAGGTCGATCACTATCGCATTTCTCCCGAGACGGTCAGCGCCGAATGCGAACGCCTGCGTAACGCCATGGCTGCGGCGCGTGACGAGTTACGACGCCTGGCCGAGACGTTGCCGGCCGATGCGCCCCGCGAGCTGGGGCCGCTGCTCACGGTGCACAGCCTGCTGCTTGACGATTCGACACTGATCGGCCAAGTGTGCGACTTGATCACTCACCAACATTACAACGCCGAATGGGCCCTCACCACGCAAGGGCAACTGCTGGAAGAGCAGTTTGCGATCATGTCTGACGACTATCTGCGTGAGCGCGGCAGCGATATCCGGCAAGTGATCGAGCGGGTGCTGCGCGTATTGTCCGGCACCAGCGGATCAGCCATACACGACCTGGACACACCCGACAGCGGCGAATCACTCATTGTTGTGGCACGCGATATTTCTCCGGCCGACATGCTGCGCTTGCGTGACGGTCGGTTCAGTGCATTCTTGACCGACCTGGGCGGGCCGGCCTCACATACTGCCATTGTGGCGCGCAGCATGAATGTGCCCGCGGTGGTCGGTCTGGGTCATTTCCGCGGGCTTGTGCGCGATGGTGACATGCTGGTGGTAGATGGTTTCACAGGTTCGGTACTGGTTAACCCCTCGCCATATATTCTTGACGAATACGTACAGCGTCAGGCTGATTTTCTGCGTGAGCGCCAAGAGCTGGTCCGGCTGCGTGACGCGCCGGCCGTCACGATTGACGGGGTCGCGGTAGAGTTGCATGCCAATATTGAACAGCCTGACGAGGCCCGGCTGGCCCTTGACGCCGGGGCAGACGGTATCGGCTTGTTTCGTACCGAATTTCTCTTCATGAACCGGCGTGAATTGCCATCGGAAGAAGAACAGTTCAATGCCTACGCCGACGTGGTTCGCGTTATGCAGGGCAGGCCTGTTACCATCCGTACGCTGGACGTCGGCGCCGACAAGGGGTTGGATGAGGATGTCGTGGTGGCCACCAATCCGGCACTGGGCCTGCGGGCCATTCGATATTGCCTGGCTAACCCCGAGGTATTTGTTACGCAATTGCGCGCGTTGCTGCGTGCCTCGCGGTTTGGGCACATTCGCATACTGATCCCCATGCTCACCAATGTACACGAGGTACACGAGGTGCGTCAGGCCCTTCAAGCGGCCAAAGAGCAGTTAATGGCGCACGGGCACGACGCGGCGTTCGATGTGTCGCTTGGGGCGATGGTAGAAACGCCGGCAACCGCCATCGCCATAGAACCTTTTGCCGAAACACTGGACTTTCTTTCCATTGGCACCAACGACTTGATTCAATATACGTTGGCCGTCGATCGGGGCGACGGCGAGGTCGCACACCTTTACGATCCACTTCATCCGGCTGTGCTGCGCCTGATAGCCAATGTCATCAATGCCGGAGAGCGCTATGGCATTCCAGTGGCCATGTGCGGTGAAATGGCGGGCAGCGCCGAATTGGCACGGCTGCTGCTTGGCTTGGGCCTGACCTCTTTCTCCATGCACCCCCAGCAGCTGCTTGACGTCAAGAAGGAAATCACCGGGGCGCACTCTACGGCCCTGCGTGCAGCGGTGGCGTCCGCGCTTAACCGCTCCGAACGTATTCACTTGTCAGCGCTGGATTAAGCCGGCAAGCGTGCGTGGGCCTGCTCGGGCGTGCTATCTGGTGTCATCCGGTTTGCTCAATCTTGCGGTCCTCCGCGTAATGCGATGTGCTTGATAATGCCTGGTTGGCATTGACACAGTCGATTACCCGCACCCATAGATTGGTTTTTGATTACACTGAGGCTTCGGCTTTTTGGAGCATATTATGAATTCGCGTAACGACTGGCTGGAAGACCTTCAACGTAACATTTCCGAACTGATCGCCAAAAGTCCGGCCGCCGATATCGAGCGTAATGTCCGGGCCATGATGGCGCAGACATTTTCGAAATTGGATCTGGTTACCCGTGAAGAGTTTGATGTGCAAAAGGAGCTGCTCGAGCGTTTGTTTGAGCGGGTGGCCGCCCTCGAACTTCGCATCCAGGCGCTCGAAGGCGCCCATAATGGGCCGGACGCCGAGGTTGCGGTGGCAACCACGGGCGGCAGTGCTGATACCACTTCAAAAAGTGGCGAATCTGCCACCGGTGCAGCACCGTCCGGAACAGCAACGCCGCCCACATCAGATTCTTCCGCTACAACGGCGACAACGGATGCCACTGGCAGCAAGGCTAAACCGGCCGAAACCAATAAGCCGGATGCAAAACCAAGCGTCTGATCCTATCCTGTCGTGGTAGCTCACGTGCCGGTTTAGGCGTTCTACAACACGTCAAGCGGGGCAGTTTGGTCCCGCTTTTCTTTGCCGGGCATTCCCCGTAGTGCAATACTGGTGCGCATTCTGAACCCTTTTCGGATCGTGCGTCATCATGTCATTAGCCATTCTCGCCAGCCTGGCCCTGGCGGGTCTTAAAACCACGTCCGTGCGCGTTGAGGTACACGTCGGATCGGGGTTGCCCGCCTTTCATATTGTTGGTTTGCCTGACGCCGGCGTACGGGAAAGCCGGGAGCGGGTGCGTGCCGCAATTGTGAGCAGCGGTTTCGAATTCCCATCGGGACGCATCACCGTCAATCTTGCGCCGGCCGATTTGCCCAAAGACTCCGGCCGTTTCGACCTTCCCATTGCCTTGGGGGTGTTACTGGCCTCCGGTCAGGTGGCCCCGCCGCATGCCTCGCCATTGGATGTGCGCGATTATGTGCTTGCCGGTGAGCTTTCTTTGACCGGGGCCGTCATGCCGGTAGGAGCTCCGTTGGCCATAGCACTGGGGGTAGCGGGCAGTCTCCCAGTACGAACGCTGATCTTGCCGCAGCAAGGCGCCGGGCTGGCCGCGCATGTGCCAGGGGTGCAAATTTTGGCAGCGCGCAGCTTACGGCAGGTGGTTGATCACTTTTCCGCGGCGAAGATGCTGCCCGAGGCCGTGCCGGTGCCACTCGCGCCACGTCAGGATCCCGTGTATTGCATGTCGGAAGTGCGCGGGCAGGGTACGGCTCGACGAGTTCTTGAGATCGCCGCGTCTGGCAAACACAGCTTGCTGATGGTGGGTGCGCCGGGCACGGGAAAAAGTATGCTGGCGCACCGGTTGCCGGGCTTGCTGCCCGAGCTTGCGCATAGCCAGGCACTTGAGGTGGCCGCGTTGGGTGCCCTGGCCGGCGACGGGAACAACGCCTTTGGCCTGCAGCCGCCGTTTCGTGCGCCGCATCATTCGTCGTCGGTGCCAGCATTGATCGGTGGTGGCATTAACCCTCAGCCGGGCGAGATTTCGCGTGCGCATCGTGGTGTCCTGTTTCTGGACGAACTCCCCGAGTTCAAGCGGTCGGTGATCGAATCGATGCGCGAACCCCTGGAAACTGGCCAAGTGGCCATCGCCCGGGCGGTGCGCACCATGGTGTTCCCCTCGGATTTTCAGCTGGTGGCGGCCATGAACCCATGTCCATGCGGCTGGGCAGGCCATTCACAACGCCATTGTTCGTGTACGCCCGATCAAACGACACGCTATCGTGCAAAAATCAGTGGCCCGTTTCTGGACCGGGTGGACTTGCACATCCGGTTGCCTGCCAACGGCCCCGACTGGGTTTCCCAGCCTGCGGGCGAGCCCTCGGCCAGCATTCGGTCCCGCGTGCAGCGCTGCCTGCAGCGCCAGCTGCAGCGTCAGGGGTGCCCTAATGCTCGGCTAAGCCCTTCGCAGCTGGATCGCTATTGCCAGCTGGACCAGGCAGGGCAACGACTGCTGGAGCAAGGCATTGCCCGCTGGGCTTGGTCGGCACGGGTCATTCATCGCATACGTCGGGTTGCGCGTACCCTTGCCGATATGGACGGCGAAGCGACACCCGGGCCGGGCCACCTTGCTGAAGCCATGCACTATCGTGATGCGTGGCCGGAATCGCCCCTTTGAATGGACAATACAGGTGCTGGCCTGTGTTATGTACACGCCATGGACAGCATGGCAAAGTACAGCGTATAATTAAGGGCTTTCCAGCGTAAAACCGTTTGGAAAAGCCCAATAAGTGATGGCCGGGTTATGCAAGCATTGCCGTTTTGGTTTGGCAATCACCTTGTCGTCATCAAATCAGAGTTTTCAATCATGTCCAAGATGAAATCCAAACGCGGCGCTGCCAAGCGCTTCGTGGTTCGCGGCAGCGGATCGATCAAGCGGGGTCAGGCGTTCAAACGCCACATCCTTACCAAGAAAACGACCAAAAACAAACGTCAGCTGCGCGGCACCACCGCTGTACACGCTGCCGATGTTGCGGCCGTCAAAGCTATGTTGCCCTACGCTTGAGGAGATCTGAACCATGCCACGAGTAAAACGGGGTGTAAACGCCCGCGCACGTCATAAAAAAGTCATCGCTCAGGCTAAGGGCTATCGCGGCCGTCGCGGAAAGGTCTTTCGCGTAGCCAATCAGGCGGTAATGAAGGCCGGTCAATATGCCTATCGCGACCGTCGCAACAAAAAGCGTGTGTTCCGCGCATTGTGGATCACCCGCATCAACGCGGCATGCCGCGAACAAGGCATTAGCTACAGCGCATTCATCGCCGGTGCCAAAAAAGCGTCGATCGAACTCGACCGCAAAGTGCTGGCCGACATGGCTGTCAACGATAAAGCCGGATTTGCCGCTGTCGTGGCCCAGGCCAAGTCAGCATTGGCGGCTTAATCGTCGATTCGACTTGTGATTGCAAGAAACGGGGCTCCAAGGGGCTCCGTTTCCATTTTGGAATAGCAATAAATGACTTCTTCGGTTGATGATCTGGTTGGTCAGGCGCGCGACAGCTTTGCCGCGGCGGCTGACGTCGCAGCACTTGAAAACGCCAAAGCCAAGTTCTTGGGCAAGCAGGGCTCAATTACGGCCATGCTCAAAGGTCTGGGCAAGCTGGAACCCCAACAACGCAAAAGCGAAGGGGCCCGCATTAACCAGATCAAGCAGCAAATCGAAGGGCTCCTGAATGATCGCCGGGCGCAGCTGGCGCAGGCAGCGCTCGAGCAGCGCCTGCAAGCCGAGAAAATTGATGTCACGTTGCCCGGCCGTGGGCGCGGCGCCGGGGGCATTCATCCGGTAATCCAAAGCTGGCAGCGTATCGAGCAAATTTTTCGATCCATGGGCTTCGATGTGGCCGACGGCCCTGAAATTGAAGACGACTGGACAAACTTCACGGCCCTGAACAACCCCGAAAATCACCCGGCGCGTTCCATGCAAGACACGTTTTACGTCGACATGAATGATGCCCAGGGGCTGCCACTGTTGTTGCGTACCCATACCAGCCCCATGCAGGTGCGTTATGCGCGCATGCATAAACCGCCCATCAAAGTGATAGCGCCCGGGCGTACCTACCGGGTGGACAGCGATGCCACGCATTCGCCCATGTTCCATCAAGTCGAAGGCTTGTGGATTGCCGACGATATCTCGTTTGCCGACCTGAAGGGCGTCTATACCCATTTCCTGCGCGCGTTCTTCGAATCCGACGACCTCGTCGTGCGTTTTCGCCCATCTTTCTTTCCATTCACCGAGCCTTCCGCCGAAGTGGACATGATGTTCACCTCCGGACCCAATCAGGGCCAATGGCTCGAAATTTCCGGGGCAGGGCAGGTGCACCCGGTGGTGGTGCGCAATTTTGGGCTCGATCCCGAACGCTATATTGGTTTTGCCTTTGGTTCGGGCCTCGAGCGGCTCACCATGTTGCGCTATGGCGTCAATGACTTGCGCCAGTTTTTCGAAGGCGATCTTCGTTTCTTGCGACAGTTCAACAAATAGGCGCGGTAACCCATCATGCAATTTCCTGAATCCTGGCTTCGTAGTTTTGTTAATCCCGGTCTGAATACCGATGAGCTTGCGCACTTGCTGACCATGGCCGGGCTCGAGGTTGAAGAAACCGCGCCCGCAGCACCGGAGTTTTCCGGCGTGGTGGTGGCCGAAATCGTTTCGGTCGAACCCCATCCCGATGCCGACCGTTTGCGTGTGTGCCAAGTGCAGCATGGCGAGGACGACCTTCTGCAGATCGTCTGCGGCGCACCCAATGCGGCGCCGGGGATTAAAGTGCCCTTGGCACGTATCGGCGCGGTGCTGCCAGGCGATTTCAAGATCCGCAAAGCAAAAATGCGGGGTGTCGAGTCGTTTGGCATGCTGTGCTCTGGGCAAGAATTGGGCATTTCGCAAGATCACGACGGCCTGATGGTACTGCCCGATACACTGCGGCCTGGTCAGTCTGTTCGCGATGCCTTGGCGTTGGATGACGTGTGCTTTACCCTCAAACTTACGCCCAACCGCGGTGATTGCCTGTCTATACATGGGGTGGCACGCGAGGTTTCCGCCCTGACGGGTGCACCGCTTACCCTGCCTTCGTTTCAGCCGGTGCCCGTGGAAATCGACGAGATCCTGCCCGTGGCCATTCAGGCGCCCGACCTGTGCGGTCGATTTGCCGGTCGCGTCATTCGGGGCGTGAACGCCCGCGCGGCAACCCCCGACTGGATGGTGCAGCGTCTGTTGCGTGCGGGGCAGCGGCCCGTTTCGGTGCTGGTCGACATCTCCAACTATGTCATGCTCGAATTGGGGCGGCCTACCCACATTTTTGATCTGGATGCCCTGCAAGACGGCCTTGAGGTGCGCTGGGCCAAGAAGGGCGAAACACTCGAGCTGCTCAATGGCCAGACCGTCACGCTCGACACCCATAACGGTGTGATTGCCAGTGGCGGACGTATTGAAAGCCTGGCCGGCATCATGGGCGGCGACGCGAGCGCTGTCACGCTGGACACCACCAATATTTACCTGGAAGGCGCGTTCTGGTGGCCGGAGGCCATCATGGGGCGCGCGCGCCAATTCAAGTTTAACTCCGAGGCCAGCCATCGCTTCGAGCGTGGGGTGGATGCACAGAGCATTGTCGAGCATCTTGAATACACCACACGGCTTATCTTGGAAATTTGTGGCGGACAGGCGGGACCCATTGACGACCAGGCGCCAAGCATGCCGGTACGTGCGCCTGTTTCTGTACGGTTGGCCCGCTGCCACAAGGTACTGGGTGTGGACGTCCCGGAAGAAGAAGTTGTTGATATCTTCAAACGTCTCGACTTTGTGTTCACCGTTCAAGACGGCGTATTTACCGTGACACCGCCGTCATGGCGTTTTGATCTTGAAATCGAAGAAGATTTCATTGAAGAGGTCGCACGCGTTTACGGTTACGAGCGCATTCCGGCCAATCCGCCGGTAGCACCGGCTAATATCTGCGTCCAGCCAGAGGGTCGACGCAGCGCCCACGACCTGCGGGCACGCATGGCCGAACTCGACTACCAGGAAGTCATCAATTTTTCGTTTGTGCGCGAAGCCTGGGAAACAAATTTAGCGGGCAATGCTGACCCCATTCGACTGCTTAATCCGATCGCCAGCCAGCTTGCCGTGATGCGATCCAGCCTGATCGGCGGTTTGCTGGATAATATCGAGCACAATGCACACCATCGTCAGACGCGTGTGCGCGTATTCGAGATTGGTCGCGTATTCAAGCGCCAACCGACGGTTAAGGGTGGCGATTTGACTGTGGCCGGTGTGGATCAACCCACCCGCCTTGCCGGTGCTGCCTGGGGCCCGGCCCAACCTGAGCAATGGGCCGTTTCGGCCCGGCCCGTCGATTTCTATGACGTCAAGCGGGATGTCGAGTTGTTGTTGGGCGGCCGGGCGGCCGAGCTGCGCTGTGTGCCAGACGCCCACTGTGCCCTGCATCCGGGGCGCTCGGCACGTCTGGAGCTGGCCGGTGAAACGGTGGGCTGGCTGGGGGAAATACACCCGCGCTGGCTCCAGGAGCTTGACCTGAACGTGCCGCCCGTGGTGTTCGAGCTTGACGTCGACGCCATCAGCGATGTCGACTTGCCAAGCCCGCAACCGCTGTCACGCCAACCGGTGGTGATACGCGATGTGGCCGTGTGGGTGGATGTCGAGGTATCATTCCAGAGCATGCTGGATACCCTGCACCAGGCAATCCACTCCGACACCGAATTGTCGTTGGTAAAAAATATCAATCTGTTTGACGTCTGGCGCGACAAAGCGGCACAATCTGAACAGAAAAGCATGGCCTTGCGCTTTTGGCTGCAAAGCCCGGACGCCACACTCGACGACGCCACGGTCGAGCGCTGCATGGAGCGTTTGCTGCAGGCGCTGGCCGACACCCACGGTGCCCGTTTGCGCACCTAAGGAGCTTTCATTTCAATGAATATCGATCGAACTTTGACGAAGGCCGAGTTGGCCGAACTGCTCTTTGAGCGTGTGGGCCTGAATAAGCGAGAGGCCAAAGATATTGTCGATGCATTTTTCGACGAAATCCGCGAATCGTTGGCGAACGGCGACGAGGTGAAGTTATCCGGCTTTGGAAATTTTCAGGTACGGGACAAACCGGCGCGTCCGGGGCGCAACCCCAAAACTGGCGAGGTTATCCCCATCGCGGCGCGCCGTGTCGTGACCTTCCACGCCAGCCAAAAACTGCGTGCGGCCGTTGAACAAGCCGGTCCTGTTACCGACTGATCCACTTAGTGCGAACCCCTATGACCACTCGTGACGATTCCGTTTCTCTTCCGCCCATTCCCGCCAAGCGTTACTTCACCATTGGCGAGGTCAGCGAACTGTGTCAGGTGAAACCGCATGTGCTGCGGTACTGGGAGCAAGAGTTTACCCAGCTCAAGCCGGTAAAGCGGCGCGGAAATCGCCGCTATTACCAGCATCACGAAGTCATGCTTATTCGCCGCATCCGAAACCTGTTGTACGAGGAAGGGTTTACGATTGCCGGTGCCCGTAACCGGCTAAGCAGCGGCAATGAAACCGTACACGACCAAGACGCGGCGGTTCGGCTTTCGCCGACCGAGTTCCAGACACTGCGCCGCGATCTGACCGCCGTACGCGATATGCTTTCCAAGGCCCTTCAAGACGCCGGTTTCCAAAGTGACACTGGCGTACAAGGTTAGCCAGTACCGTGGCAAAGCGTCATCGATCTACTCGAATGTCACGACACGGCCAATAAATAACACGGGCCCGGTGGGCTCGGCTCCCGGTGCACCTCCGGAGGGCTCCAGCGTCATCTCAAAAAACTGGTCCTCCCCAATCTCGCGCATCACGTCTGCCGGAACGATAACGAGCTGGTTGGGATCGATCAGCCCTAAAGAGCGCGGCGTGGGCTGCGTTTTGTTGTAAGTCCATAGCTGCACCGACGTATCGGCCGGTGTTTCGGTGACCACCTGTGGCGTCATACTGACATTATTTTCGGGATCTATAGTAACGACCCAGCCCGGGGTAGAGCTTTGCCCCGGCGCTTGAAGTATGGCCCCCTTTTTTGGGGAAATTTCTACCACCACAACCGGCGGTTCAGCGGGGCTGCGCGGCATCATTACCAATGCCAGCACGGCCAGTGAGGCCAGCACCACTCCGGCGCCCCCCATGTATATGCGGCTTTTTGAGCGGGCACGTACCCCCGGGGTCGGCGTTGGCGTGTGTGCCGTGGCATTTGCCTGTGTCGACTTGGTGCGCGAGGTAAGTGCCGGGTCGGGGCGTAGTGCCCTGGGTTTGGGCGTCTCCGGAGGCATGTGTTCGGGTCGAGCTGCATGGGCATGATCGGATGGTCTAGGCTCGGGCGTGGAGGCGCCCAGTTCAGGTGTGGAGGTTTTAAGCTCGGACTTGGGGGCTTTGGCGGTCGGGGCGGACCCTGCTTGCAACGGCGATGAATGCTTGAGGTGTGCTGACGTTGCCCGCAGCGGGGGTGAAGGTTCCAGTTGTGCTGACGTTGCCCGCAATGGGGGTGAAGGTTCCACTTGTGCCGGCGCTGCCGGGCTTCGTGCTGGCTGTGCGGCGACCGATGGCAGCGCCTTATCGGGTTCGCTCGGTTCCTCGTCAAGCGGATGCGGAAGGTCCAGTGTGTCAAGTACTTGATTCAGCAGATGCCGGGGCGGCGGGCATGGGGGCAGGGCATCGATCAAATCAAGAAACGCCGCTTCCCATTGCAAGGCGCGTCGGGCCGCTGCAGGGTCGCCGTTCAGGGCATCTTGAACCAGCCTGCTTTCTTCGGGGCCCAGTAGCCCCAACAGGTATTGGGCAATCTGTATATCTTGCTCGGAAGCCGGGTTAGAGCGGTTGATCATTGGGGCAGCTGCCTGGAAAGCTGGCGCAGGGTTTGGCGTACCTGGCGTCGAACTTGATCGGCCGTTTGTTCCAGCAAGGTCGCTATCTGGCGGTAGTTATAACCATGAAAGTAAGCAAGCAGGACAGGCCGGCGTTGCGCGCGATCCATGGCTTGCAGCGCTTGGTACAGCGGCTTGTGGGCCCCTGCCTCGCCAGCGTCGGGCAGGTGCTCGACCCAGGCGCCGCCCGTTGGTGCGATGCGGCCCGGCTGGCGCAAGGTCATCATGACGCGATGGCGGAATATGCTGTAAATCCATGCGCGTACAGAGGGTTGCGATGTGTCGCAGCTTTCGGCGTGCTTCCAGATCAGAACGAAAGTGTCTTTGACGGATTCTTCCGCGTCGTGGCGGCGTCCGAGCAGTTTTTTGCCCAACGCAAGCAGCAAGGGCACCTCATGGTGGTACAACGCCACAAATGCATGGTGATCGCCACGGGCGATGGCATGCACGTGGGCGGCATAGTCAAAAGAATGGTGTGTCATACCTAAGCTGTGAGTGGTCCGCTTCAAAAACGCAGGGCTATATTGTAGAGCGGTACCTGATATTTGTAGGGCCATGCCCATTTGTGACCTACGCTGAATTTTAACGCGCCGCGATTGCGTATACTTGCCCCGCACATATCAAAAGGGATTACATGAAAGCTTCGCAACCCGATACAGCCCCTAAGCCGCGCACGGATTTCGCCACGCTCAAAACGTTATTGCCGTACGTATGGCAGTTCAAATGGCGGGTCAGTGTTGCCATGGCCTGTCTGGTATTGGCCAAGGTGGCCAGCGTTGTGATGCCGCTTTTCCTGAAGGACGTTATCGATCAGTTAAGTGTACCGGCAAGCGTGATGGTGCTGCCGGTGGCCGCCTTGCTGGGTTACGGGTTTGCGCGCTTCGCCAGCAGCGCTTTTGGCGAGTTGCGTGATGCCTTGTTCGCCCGCGTCACTCAAGGGTCGATCCGGCGTATTGCCACCCAGTTGTTCGACCATTTGATGTCGTTGTCGTTGCGTTTCCATATGCAACGGCAGACGGGGGGTTTAAGCCGTGATATTGAACGCGGCACCAAGGGTATCGGCTTCTTGTTGAACTTCATGATGTTCAACATTTTGCCCACGCTGCTCGAGATCAGCATGGTGGCCATTATTTTGTTCTGGCGTTACGACTGGCCGTTTGCCGTCGTCACGTTGGCCACTATTGGCGCCTACATCGCGTTTACGCTTGTTGTTACTGAAAAGCGCATGGTGTACCGGCGGACGATGAACACCTTGGACAGCGCGGCCAACAGCAAGGCGATTGACGCCATGCTCAACTATGAAACCGTCAAGTATTTCGGGAACGAGCGCTACGAAGTTAAGCGCTACGACGATAACCTGGCCGCGTGGGTCAATTCGTCGGTAAAAAACCAGGTGTCCCTGAATTTCCTGAATGTGGGGCAAGGCGTCATTATCACGGTTGGCGTCACCATATTGTTGTGGCTTTCTGCGGCGCGGGTTGTGGGGCAAACCATGACCGTGGGCGACGTCGTGCTGGTGTCCGCTTATCTAACCCAGTTGTATGCGCCCCTTAACTTCCTGGGCTTCGTATATCGGGAGATCAAGCATGCCCTGGCTGATATGGAGCGGATGTTCTCACTGATGCGGGAAGGCCAGGAAGTGGCCGATAAACCCGACGCGCTCGAACTGGATACGGCCCAAGCGACGATCCAGTTTGATAATGTCGATTTCTCGTATGTGTCCAATCGGCAGATTTTGCATGGTGTCAGTTTCAGTATTCCGGCGGGGCAAACGGTGGCGGTGGTGGGATCGTCCGGTGCCGGCAAGTCAACCTTGTCGCGTCTGTTGTTTCGGTTTTATGACGTCACCCAAGGCGCCATACGCATCAATGGCATTGATGTGCGCGACATGACCCAAGAAAGCCTGCGTCGCCATATTGGCATTGTGCCGCAAGATACCGTGCTGTTTAACGACAGCATTTTGTACAACATCGCATACGGAAACCCGTCGGCCAGCCACGAGCAAATTGTGGCGGCGGCAAAAGCAGCGCGTATTCATGACTTTGTCGCTAGCTTGCCTGATGGTTATGAGACCCAGGTGGGCGAGCGCGGCTTGAAGTTGTCGGGCGGCGAAAAGCAACGCGTGGCGATTGCGCGCACTATTTTGAAGAACCCGCCCATTTTGGTGTTGGACGAGGCCACCAGTGCGTTGGACACCCGGACCGAGCGCGCCATACAAGAGGAACTGGAACAGATTGCCCGCGACCGCAGTACCTTGATCATCGCACACCGGCTTTCTACCATTGTGAATGCAGATCAGATTATTGTGCTGGAGCAGGGCCGGATTGTAGAGCGTGGCACCCACGCCGAGCTAATTGGCCAAGGGGCCCGATATGCCCAGATGTGGGCAATGCAGCAGGCCGAACGCGTCGATTGACATATATAGGACCAAATTGGTACTATATGACTTCTAGCGGCAAACAAGGCATTGTAACGCATGCTGCGTATCAGCAAAATTATCGACTACGGCACCCTTATACTGACCCACATGGCCGGCACGCCTGATCGTGTTATCAGTGCGGCCGAACTCGCCTCGGCACTGGGCCTGGGCCCAGCCACGGTCAGCAAGGTTCTGAAAAGTCTGGGCCAAAACGGGCTGGTTACCAGCACCCGCGGCTCGCGCGGTGGCTATAGCCTGGCACGCCCAGCCAACCAGATCAACATCGCCCAGATCATCGATGCCCTCGACGACCAGCCCTTCGGGCTAACCGAATGCACGTCGACACCGGGGGTATGCAGCGTCGAAGCGGATTGCCATATCCGCTCCAACTGGGAGCGCATCAACGCTATAGTGCGCCGCACGCTTGAAGGTGTCACGGTGGCAGATATGGTTTGCCCTGTGGTCGACGAGCCCATCACCTTTCATAAATCCCGCAAAAGTGCCAACACTGTCGGGTCAGGCATGCAAACGTGCAGCCTTGGCATGGAGTCTACATAAATGAACACGGTTACTGATAAGGTTACCCCGGGTCCGGGTGTTAAAGGCCCAACCGTCAAACCTGCGTCCCCACGGCCCATTGTCCGGCCCGATGGGCACCCAGATGATGCTATCGATAACTTTCTCGACCGTGAATATACCGCCGGTTTCGAGACCGAGATCGAGTCCGTCACTATTCCGAAGGGGCTGAACGAAGACACCATCCGGTTTCTGTCGTCCATTAAAAAAGAGCCCGAATTCATGCTCGAGTGGCGTCTTGCCGCGTATCGGCAGTGGCTAACCATGGAACACCCTGAATGGGCGCACGTCGATTTTCCGCCCATCGATTTCCAGGATATCCGTTACTACTCGGCACCTAAAAGCAAGGCCGACGGCCCTAAAAGCCTCGACGAGGTCGACCCTGAGCTGCTGCGCACCTACGAAAAGCTGGGTGTGCCCCTGCACGAGCGTGCACGGCTTGCCGGTGTTGCGGTCGATGCGGTGTTCGACTCAGTTTCGGTCGCTACAACATTCCGCAAGCAGCTTGAAGAAGTAGGCGTCATCTTTTGCTCGTTCTCCGAGGCCGTGCGTGAATATCCCGAGCTGGTCAAAAAGTACCTGGGTACGGTGGTGCCGCCTAGCGATAACTTCTACGCCGCACTCAACTCGGCCGTGTTCTCGGATGGCTCGTTTGTGTACATCCCGAAGGGCGTTCGCTGCCCCATGGAGCTGTCTACCTATTTCCGCATCAACGCGCGCGACACGGGTCAGTTCGAGCGCACGCTGATCATCGCCGAAGAGGGCGCCTCGGTCAGCTATCTTGAGGGCTGTACGGCGCCGATGCGCGACGAGAACCAGCTGCATGCCGCGGTGGTTGAACTGATCGCGCTGGACGACGCCAACATCAAGTACTCCACCGTACAAAACTGGTACCCCGGCGACAAAGACGGTGTGGGCGGCATTTACAACTTTGTCACCAAGCGTGGCGAATGCCGCGGAGCCCGTTCCAAAATTTCCTGGACACAGGTTGAAACCGGTTCGGCGATTACGTGGAAATACCCCAGTGTGGTGCTGCGTGGCGACGATTCTGTTGGTGAGTTTTACTCGGTAGCGCTTAGCAACCACCGTCAGCAAGCGGATACCGGCACCAAAATGATCCACATCGGGCGCAATACCAGCAGCACCATTATCTCGAAAGGTATTTCGGCCGGGCGGGGCAGCAATGCTTACCGCGGCCTGGTGCGTATTACCCCCAAGGCGGAAAACGCACGCAACTTTACTCAATGTGATTCCCTGCTGATCGGCAAGAAGTGTGCAGCGCATACCTTCCCGGTCATGGAAGTCCAAAACCCGACCGCTCAGGTCGAACACGAAGCCACGGCTTCGCGCATCGGTGAAGACCAATTGTTCTACGCCATGCAGCGTGGTGTGTCGGCCGAAGATGCAATCTCAATGATCGTAAACGGCTATTGCAAAGAAGTTTTCAAAGAATTACCCATGGAATTTGCTGTCGAAGCTCAAGCGCTGCTTGGTGTCAGCCTGGAAGGCAGCGTTGGCTAAGGAGAGCACGGAAATGACGATGTTAGAAATTAAGGATTTGCACGCTTCTGTCGAAGACAAGAAGATTTTGAAAGGCCTGAACCTGACGGTAAACGCGGGCGAGGTTCACGCCATCATGGGCCCCAACGGCTCCGGTAAAAGCACCCTGTCGCAAGTGTTGGCGGGGCGCGAGGCCTTCGAGGTCACCGGCGGTAGCGTTACCTACATGGGACACGACTTGCTCGAGCTCCCCATTGAAGAGCGCGCCCGCGCCGGGTTGTTCATGGCCTTCCAATACCCCATCGAAATCCCGGGCGTGTCCAACGCGTATTTTCTGCGCGCCGCCGTCAACGCGGTACGTCGCCATCGCGGCCTCGACGAACTCGACGCGATGGATTTCCTCAAGCGTGCCAAAGAAGAAATGAAGGCCGTGGGCATGAAGGAAGAGTTCTTGTACCGTTCGGTCAACGAAGGCTTCTCGGGTGGCGAGAAAAAACGCAACGAAATTCTCCAAATGTCGCTGCTTGAACCCACTTTGGCCGTACTTGACGAAACCGATTCGGGTCTGGATATCGATGCACTGCGCGTGGTGGCCGATGGTGTCAACCGCCTCCGCTCGCCTGATCGTGCCCTGATCGTGATCACACATTACCAGCGTCTGCTCGATTACATTGTGCCCGACCATGTGCATGTATTGTCTGATGGGCGTATTGTACGTTCGGGCGGTCGTGAGCTCGCCCTCGAGCTCGAAGAGCGTGGCTACGGCTGGGTCAAACAGCTCGAAGCTGAACAGGCACCCCAAACCGGAGCGGCTGTATGAGCAGTGTCGATGCATGGATGACGTATTACCAGGCACGCGCCGCCACTCTGCCGGGTGCGGGCACGCCGTGGCTTGATGCCTTGCGCAAGCAGGCCATTGATCGTTTTTGTGCCGTTGGATGGCCCACCAGCCGACAGGACGGCTGGCGCCATACCTCGTTGGCGCTGTTGCAACAGCAAGAATTCAATGATGCCGTGGCAGATGCCAACACGCAAAGCGTGCAAGAGCAACTTGCCGATTTGCGGCGCGGTGAAGCGGGGCACTGGCTGGTATTCATTAACGGCGGGTTTGTTGAAAGCCTTTCTGACATTGGCGCGCTGCCGCAAGGCGCGGTGGTCATGCCCGTATCGCAGGCGCTGGACGCGCACAGCGATCAGGTGCAGGCACTGACAGGCACGGAAGAAGACGGACCGGCTCCGGCCACCCTCAATACCGCCTTGGCCGGTGACGGCGGCTTTGTTTCTGTGGCACGCGGTGTTGACCTTTCTGAGCCCGTTCATTTGGTGTTTTTCACCGTCGGCAATGGCAATGCGGTTTTTCCCCGCAACTTGATTTCGGTCGAGCAAGGCGCACGTGCCACCGTCGTCGAGCACTATCTGTGTGCTGACGCCGGCACAGACGCCGACGCGGCGGCCACCTTGACCAATGCCGTCACGCGTACGCAGGTTGCGCGCGATGCGTCACTTACGCACATGAAGCTGCAAGTCGAAAACGAGCAGGCCTACCATCTGGCCTTTATTGATGCCAAGCAAGACGAAGCATCCGTATTCAACTCGCATTCCATGTCGTTTGGGGCGCGGCTGGCCCGCAATGACATCAGCACCCAGTTTGGCGGCAAACACTGCGAAACGCTGTTCAACGGTTTGTTTTACGTGAACGCGCGGCGTCATGCCGACCACAACACCTTGATCGATCACGCCCATCCCGATGGCGTCAGCCGCGAATACTATCGTGGCATTCTGGCCGACGCCGGTCGCGGCGTGTTTGGTGGGCGTATCCGGGTTGCCCCGGGTGCTGACGGCACCGATGCCGTCCAGCGCTGCGATAGCCTGCTGTTGTCACGCATGGCACGCTCCGATGCGCGCCCTGAACTCGAAATCTACGCCGATGACGTCCAGTGTGCACATGGCGCCACTGTAGGGCAGATCGACGAAGACGCCTTGTTCTACCTGCGTACCCGGGGTCTTGACGACACGCACGCCCATAACCTGCTTACGTACGCGTTTGCGGCAGAAGTAATCGAACGCATCAGCCTGCCCGGTCTGCGTGATCGGGTTACCGGCCTGATTCGCGAGCGCTTGCCGGGTGGCGCGGTATTGGGGGATATCTGATGAACGCACCCTGCGTGTCGGTATCGGCACCTCTCCTAAACCGCGGCACCGATTTTCCGGTGCTGCAGCGGCCGGTGCGTGGTCGGCGGCTGGTGTACCTTGATAACGGCGCCACCACTCAGAAACCGGCCTGTGTGATTCAGGCCGAGGCCGATTTCTACAGCCAGTCCAACGCCAACATCCATCGTGGCGTGCACGTGTTGTCGCAGGTTGCCACCGATATGTACGACCAGGCCCGTGAAGGTGTTCGAGCATTCATCAATGCGGAACGTGTCGAAGAAATCGTGTTCACCAGCGGCACCACCCAGGCCATTAACCTGGTGGCGTACAGCTGGGGCCTGGCCAACTTGTCAGAAGGCGACGAGATTCTGCTCACCGGCATGGAGCACCACTCCAATATTGTGCCGTGGCAGCTCGTGGCACGGCAGACCGGCGCCGTCATCAAGGTGGTGCCCGTAACCGACCGCGGCGAGCTGGACATGGACGCGTATCGGGCGCTGTTGGGCCCGCGTACGCGCTTGGTCGGTGTAGTGCATGTGTCCAATGCGCTGGGTACCGTCAACCCCATTGGTGAAATTATTGCCCTGGCCAAACAGGCGGGTGCCAAGGTACTGATTGACGGCGCCCAGGCCGTTGCACATACACCGGTGGATGTGCAAGACCTTGGCTGTGACTTTTACGTGTTTTCGGGGCACAAGCTGTACGGACCAACAGGCACTGGCGTTCTGTATGGTCGTTACGACCTGCTCGATGCCATGCCGCCGTGGCTGGGCGGTGGCGACATGATCCACACCGTCAGCTTCGAAGAAAGTACCTATGCGCCGGTTCCGCAGAAGTTCGAGGCGGGTACGCCCAATATTGCCGGGGCCATTGGCTTGCACGCCGCCATCCGCTATGTACAGGGCATCGGGCTTGACGCCATTGCTGCGCACGAGCAGGCCTTGCTCGACTATGCCACAGCACAGGTTAACACCCTGCCCGGCATACGTATTATTGGCGAGGCCGCGGACAAGGCCGGCATTTTGTCGTTTGTGGTAGAGGGTATCCACCCGCACGACCTGGGCACCATTCTGGACAATGAGGGCGTGGCTATCCGGGCCGGCCATCATTGTGCCATGCCGCTTATGACACACTTTGGCTTGCCGGGTACCGCGCGGGCCTCGTTTGCTCTGTATAACTCTATGGACGATATTGATGCGCTGGTCAACGGCCTGCGCAAAGCCCAGCAACTTTTTGGGACGGGACAGCACGCATGATGGGCAATCAAGATTTACGCGAACTTTATCAAGAAGTCATTTTCGATCACAACCGCAACCCGCGTAACTTTCACCCGATGGACGATGCCGACCGCGTGGCCGATGGGCATAATCCTCTTTGTGGCGATCTGCTCACTGTCTTCGTAAAGGTCAAGGACGATCGCGTCGAAGACATCAGTTTCGTCGGGCAGGGGTGTGCCATCTCCACGGCGTCGGCCTCGCTCATGACGGAAGCGGTAAAAGGCATGCCGTTGTCCGAGGTCGAAGCGCTATTCAACGACATGCACCTGATGCTTACCGAAACGCACCCCGAGGGGCGCGACTTTGGAAAATTAGAGGTGTTGTCCGGCGTGCGCGAGTTCCCCGTCCGGGTCAAATGTGCCAGCTTGGCCTGGCATACATTGCACAATGCTATTACCCAGGCCGGTGAAACGGCCAAGACGGAATAATCGAGGTATCTGCCATGAGTTTTGAACGCGAAGAGGTTGTCGTCAGTCGCGACATACCTGCCGTGTCGGTGCCCTATGGCGCGCCGGTCACCATTGAAGCCGGCTGCGTGGCACTGATTACACAGAAATTAGGCGGCAGCTATACCGTGATGGTCGACGGGAACCTGTACCGTGTCGACGGGCAAGACGCCGACGCCTTGGGCCACGAACCCGAAGAAGTCGAAAACACGCGTCCTGAAGGCCCCATTACCGCACAATACGTGCAGGACGAGGCCTGGGAGCGGCTGTCAACGTGTTACGACCCTGAAATTCCCGTGGACATCGTCAACCTGGGGCTTGTTTACCGCTGCGAAGTTATCGAGACCGGCCCTGAGACATTCAACATTGAAGTTGACATGACACTGACCGCTCCGGGGTGCGGCATGGGGCCATTTATTGCCGACGAAGCTCGCGGCAAGCTGCTGACGATCCCCGGTGTCGATGAGGTCGCCGTCGACCTGGTGTGGGACCCACCATGGAGCCGCGAAATGATCAGCGAATCAGCACGCCTTCAAATGGGTCTGCTGTAAGGGCCGGCCGGCTAGGGCCGGCCTTCCTACAAGCATGGACCGTCGCTGATCTGTTTGCGTGGCGCGGCAATATTGGGCAAACCCAGCGTTGCGCCGCGCGATACCGCAGCGTAGACGGCAGCGTTGCGGTTATGCACATCCAGCCGCTGGTATAGCGTTTCGGTGTGCGCTTTTGCGGTCGCTACCGAAATATTCAACCGTTTGCCCACCGTTTTCAGCGGGTAGCCACGGGCAAGAAGCACTAATACTTCGTATTGACGGGGGGTAAGCCCAAGTAGTTTGGCTTCATCCGTATGGTGCGATTTGCTTTCTGACGCGCCCGCTTCCGGTGGCCATTTAACCGGTTCGTACGACAGAAACGGAGACTCGCCGGCAGGGCGCCGGTATACCGGAAAGCAGCTGCCACCAGCCAGCACTAGCCTTACTGACGCTTTTAACAGCTCGGGCGTGGCGTCTTTTTTGACCAGGCCACGCACCACAGCGTGCGCGCTATACATGGCAGGGGTGATCTCGTCCGGGTCGGCCAGCAAAAGAACGGCCCTGGGGCGATGGATACGCTTGACGGCGTCGAGCTGTGCGCGGTATTGCCCACTGGATGATACCGTCAACAGAACAAGTTCGGCTTCGATGTCGCGACTGTTGCTATTATTGAGGTGATCGTAGTCGAACCCCTCGATAGTTGCGTCGGGATGGGTGTCCGATAAAAGCTGAGCCAAACCAAAACGCAGCACCGGGTGGGGTTCGATAATAACGATTACAGTCATCTTTTACTCCTGATATCACTTCAGGTTCGGTAGGGGACCCTCCATACCCTCGTTGCAGGCATGGCGAGACGGTATTTATGACATCGTTACAAATTGACGTGATCACACAGGTAATAAGCTTATTTTTGCGTGTGACCGTCGCCCGGATAGCCTGTTTGACGCAATCTGAATGGCTATCCGCCGTAATAAAGTCCATCGTAACGCGTGTCGAGATCGAATAAGAATCAATTTACTACAATTGCTACTTAATGAAACATCACGCATGAAAATGACGGTAATTTGTCCATTTTTATGCGGGTAATTACTAGCCTGACATCTCCGTAGGGCACTCAAAATCAAATCGTCTTGGAGGTAGCGCAGGGCGGGTCAGCACAATGTTAATTTGACAATTTTCCTGCGGAACTTGACGTATCGCCAGGCGTGACAAAGCGGTTGGGGTTTCTGCTTGAAGATAAAGCTGCCCGGATTGTCCAATTGATGAACGCCCGTTCGCCCGCTCTTGCACCATTTTTATTGCGTATGTCAGTTCGCCTTCCTGGACGCTGCGCACATACGGCACGATGACACTGGCTTGTGCCACCGTGGTGGTTTCCAGCCATACTTGCAGATTGATATCGTTGTCCATTCGGCTTCCTTTAGCGTTCGTGCGGGGTGGACGGTTGGGTGGTTATCATGTCCGTCGCTCGGAAACACGGCCGATTACATCAACCGGCCGTGTTCCGGTGTCACCTGCTTAGACGTTGATTAACGCTGATGGACGTACGCATTGTTGCCCGTTCCGGTTTGGGAAACCGTTGCAGTCAAGTTGCGTCCACGCTGATCCACCACAGCGACGTTAAGCGCACCCGTTTGGCCAACGGTGGCAGAAAGGTTGCGGCCATTCTGCTTGATGTAGGCATCGTTGAAAGCGCCCGCCTGCGAGATGTAGGCATCGTTGGATCCGCCTTTGCCGGAGCCACTTTGCTCAATACCCGCGACGTTGCCTTTGCCGGTTTGCAAGATGGTGGCATCCTGGCCTGAACCGGTTTGGGTGATCCACGCCACATCGCCCCAGCTTGCTGTCTGGGTGATGCTGGCGTGCAGGTCATAGGCGTAGTTGGTGTCGCGCTTACCTCTGCTGCCCCTTTGCTCGATGGTGGCATCGCTGCCGGTCGCAAACGATTGCTCGATGCTGGCGTCGGAATCTCGCGCGTATTCAGTCACGATGACGGATGTGTTGCCAAAACCGAACGTCACATCGATGTTGCCCTCCACATCGCGGTTGTTGCGCTGTTCGATGGTGGTGTCGTTGAAGCTGCCCAGGACGCTGATTACAGCATCAGCATCGTTGTTATTGCTTTGTTCGACCACGGCCTTGTTCCAGTCGCCCGTTTGGGTGACTGACGCGCTGGAGTCGGCCAGAACAGCCGACGAGCCAAACGCAAGAGCAAGGCCCAGGGCAGTTGTGGAAAGTGTGAGTTTCATTGATTTCTCCTCAGTTTGGAGACATTGGGTTTAGAGCAGGGTTGCGGTGGTCTCCGGCACCGCGCCCCTGTTTTCGAACGCTAAGGGTTGCTTTCTCGTTTCTTGTTTCAGTGCTACAGGCTGGTTTCTTGATTTTTGTAGGCGTTGGGGCCAACCGGACGATTGGCGGCGGCCTGCGGAGGCGGCGGAACCGCCCAGGTTGACGAGGCATTCAGATAGTTTTGAATGGTTTCGTTTTGCCAGTCGTCCTCGTTGGCCAGTTGCCAGTTGCCGTCACGCAGCCCCTGAACAATCAAATGGATGACAGCGGCGTCAATCGCTTCTTTGACGCTGAGTTGCGCGGGTTCATTACGGGTGATGCCGGCCTCAATTTCGAGCAAGTCGTTGTAGTTCACAAACTTGAAGACGCTCGGTCGAATCTCGTACGAGAAAATGGTTTTCGTGGTTGACACGTTTTGCAGTACCCGGCCGGTGCGGATGTCGACACAGCGCAGCGCTACGGTAACTTGGTCGACGCGGTAAAGCGTAGACAGGCCCACCCCTAAAAACCGCGCGCCCGCGCCGCCGGTGCGTACGTTGCTTTCGTACGAAATGATGCCGCCGTCAATCAGCACCGATGCCGGAATCAGGGCGGGGATCTGGATAGGTGGCGCATCTTCGGGCTGCGAACCGTCCAGGGCACGCACAATGCGGCGCTCGGTCAGCAGCTCTTGCAAGCTTTCACGCTCAACTGGCGTATACCAGCCGGAATCCGACAAGGCTTTGACCAGCATGGAGGCCGCCCCTTGGGTTACTGACGTCGAAAAAGAGCTGTCGGGGGAAGGCTTGTATTGGCCGGTCTGGTCCCGAAACCCATACACGGCAGCCACCACTTTGCCGCGCGGCGGCGGCAGCTGAACCAGGTCGCGGGTAGACGGCGTTGCCGGCGTCAGCTGGGCGCTGTAACTGGCTTCAACCGGCTGCTCCATCACTGTGCACGATGCCAATACAGTTGTGCTGGCCAATACGGCACTTAGAACGGCCAGTTTGCGGCGATACGTTGAACGTTGTTGTTTTGGTGTTGCTGTTTTCATGAACTGACCTCAACCGTGGTAGTTGCGCCGGTGGTTTTGTCGAACGTCGTGACGGTCAGCTTGCCTCCGCCTATGTCAGCCACCGTAATGATGAAGTTCTGCGTCTCTAGCTGGCCCGGAATAAAGTTGCCTTCTTCGTCAAGAATGGCAAAGCTTGCCGCCGTGGCCATGCGTGACACAATCAGTCTTTCCAGAGTCTCGTTCAGCTGGTCAAGGGGAGATTGGTCTTCAATGCCCAACCGATCCGAATCCATGTCGGGTGCTTTGTGTTTACGTGTGGCCAAGGCCGAGTTCAGCAGCACGGATCCGTTAAGCGGATTTCCGCCGAACGATGGGTTGTAAGGGTGGTACACCAGTTCGCTCGCGCTGGCACGTCCATCGGGCAGGCCGGCTACCGCCAGCAAGACGGCCAGAGCGGTCGTCCCTTTGAAAGCTGCGGCTTTTTTGATGAATTTGCGTGAGTTGCTCATTTACATCTCCTCGGGACCCAGGTCCTCACTTTGATAAATGGCCCGTTGCAGTTCGTTTCGGGTGATGTTGTCCCAGGCGATCTCTACCGCCTGGCGACTGATTTCTTTGGTTCGCGAGCGGGCAGGGGGCAGAAACATATGAAAGACACGCTCACGGCGGAATTGCACCCAGACTTCGCTGCCCCAGCGCGCGGAGGGGCGCTCGTGGATGGAAATGGAATAACTGCCTTCCGCGTCCATGTCGCGCCACCAGGCCGAGAAATATCGGTAGAAGTCATGGCCCTGCACGGTAACGGTGCGGTTAACCACCACCCCGGTGAGCGGGTCTTCAATGACGCGTTTGGCTTGTTGCAAGGCTTTGCCGGAACCATTCAGCGCGCCATTGGCGTCATTATTGGTACCGCTGGCATCGCCCGATGTGCCAGTGGTGCGGCTGGATGTGCTGCCCGCAGCGCGGGGTGCGGTTGCCGAGGGCTTGGACGCTGCCTTGCGTGCGGCGGCCTGGGTGATTGACTTCCCTGACTCTTGGGCGGACACATACGCCGGCATAAGGGCCATGCCAACAAATAGCGCCGTCAGTACGCGAGCCGGCAACATGTCGTCTTCCTCCCTCTGATCTTCTTATTGCTTTGGCCTTTTGCAGGCCGTTATTTTGATGTCTTGCGTTGCCGCACTTGTTACATTTGCAGCGAACGTTATTAAGCACTTATTACGTTTTCATGGTAATTAGCACCGGCGCGAAATACATGCGCCGCATGACGTAAGCCTGGCCCGCTTTATGGCGTAAAGTTCTAGTAATTGCGGGCTAGGCTGTTTGGAGCAAGGTGCTCCGTCGTCGGTGTGGCGCGTCAGGCTACGCGCAATCGGGCGGCCACCGCGTCGTCCAGCTCGTGTGCGGTGTCCAGTACAACGGTTTCTTCTGATTCGTGTGTCGTGATGCCGACACCGGCTGCCTCTTCGGATTCTTGTGCCGTGAAGCCGGTGTCGATTACTTCTTCGACGTCGTGCGTGACGGCGTCGCTACCTGCCGTTTCAAGTCGGCTGATACCGCCGGACGGTGAGTGGTAAACCACCGTAACCCGACTGTCCCTGACGTGGCCAAGCGCGTTGGGCGAAAGGCTGAAGTGTTCGGCCATCATGTCCATGGTCAGGGCATCTGGCATGGCGGCTGTCTGGGGTACCTCGCCCGTTGCACGCCGCCAGCGAGCCCATATATAGACAACGCTGGCATTAAATAGGCTAACCACCAGGCACAGCACCAGCGTGATGGCGGTTTCACTCAATTGCAGGCCATACAGCAGTGGCAACGGTGCGCTGCTTTGTTCTGACAGCATGTAGACAACGCCGTCGGTAAACAGGTAGACGAAGGCCAGCCAGGCGGTGCCGGTCAGCAAGATGTCCAGAAGCAGGATGCGGGGCGGGCGTCGTGTCGTGATGATCATGTCAGCTCCTCGATCCCCCTGTCAGGGCTTGTCCAGCGTGCGCGCTTGCGCTGTCCGCGCACCATGACTTTGGGGAAACTGTACAGCGTGGTTAATAAATTGATCAGCCAGTAGGCAAACGGATACCAAATCACCCAGAAAAGGGCGCGTGGCAGATCAGCTTCATAGCGGCGGTCAATCAGCACGCTTGCCGAGAATTGAAACAGGCACACCATGGCCAGTACCATTCCGGTAAAGGCGGGCGGCCATACGCGAGTAACCTGTAGCGCGGGGGGAAGTTCCACCACATAGCCCATTGCCCACAGCACGATGGACAGAAACAAGGCGAAGGCCCATGCCACGGAAAGGCAATAGTCGATCAACAACAGCCACAAGTGCCGGTAACGGGGCCGCCAGATGGTAGAAAAGTTTTTCAGCAGCACTTCAGCGCCGCCCTGGGCCCAGCGCACCCGCTGTCGCCACAGGCCGCGCAAGGTCTCTGGCATCAGTACCCAGCACAGGGCACGGGGCTCGAACAGTACTTTCCACTCTTTGCGTTGGAGCTTCCACGTCACGTCGATGTCTTCCGTGATCATGTCAACGCTCCAGTAATCGACATCGTCGAGTGCGCGACGCCGGAAGGCCGTCACGACACCGGACACGGTGAAGAGCTGTCCATAGACGCCCTGGGTGCGCTTGATCAGGCCAATAATGGATGAGAACTCCCCCACCTGAATCCGGCCGATCAACGTGGAACGCGTACGAATACGTGGATTGCCCGTAACCGCGCCAATGTCCGGGCGGCTGGCCAACGAATCCGTCAGATACCGGACCGCATCGGGTGCCAACAGGGCGTCGCCGTCAATGCAAACGATATATTCGCTGCGTGCCGCCAAGGCGCCCATACGAAGGGCCATGGCCTTACCCTGGTTATGCACAAGGTGGATAATGCGCAGACGATCGTGTTCGCTACTAAGACGGTCAAAAAGCGCGCGGGTGTTGTCGGTCGAGCCGTCATTGATGGCAATCACTTCAATGTCGGCGTAATCTTGGGCCAAGGCCGCCAAGATTGTTTGTTCCACATGGCGGGCTTCGTTATGGCACGGAATCAATACTGTCACCAATCCGTGGTTTGGGTAGGGCTGGGGGTCACCGCGCCAGGGCCAGTTTCGCTCCCATAAAAGCCAGAAACACAAGCCGCCGGACATCCAGATCACCGACATGAACAAGGGGTAAAAGAATACAAAGTTCAGCAGCAGGTTGCTGGTCGCGACCAAAGCCAGCCCGAACGGTGCTCCAAGGGCAATGCTCAGTATCAGAAAGGCAATCAGTCGATCTATCATTGATGCGGATACCATGCGTTGGAAATGGCGGGCCGGATTACTTCGATCCGGGGCTGGTTGGTCACAAAGTCATCGGGGTAGTAGCCCAGGTGGCGGGCGCCATGCATCTGGAGCTGGCGCAGCCAGGAAGCCATCACCGACGCGGGGATGTGCCCCTCGTCGTTGAATTCCGTCTGGGCCCAGTCGCGTGCCTGGATTTCAAAGACGGTTTTGTCCAGCGCACCGGGCCGCTCGCGCACAATGTCGACAAGGTTGGCCAGCCACTGTCCGGAGTCGGCCATGCTTACGCCCTCCATGAATGGCATGGCCATGGGCGCGGTCCAGTCGTAGTTCTCTAAAAAATCGTCCAGGTTTTGCGCAAACCAGGCCTCGCTGTCCGGGTTAATCATGGGTTGCGCGTACAGATTGCGTGCCGTCTGAATCTGTGGCCCCAGAATGTCCCGTAATTCTCCTGCAAGGTCATTGGTGAAGTCGGTCAGGTACCGGGTCTTGAAGCGGGTCCATTGCTGCATGGTGTCGGGATCATCACGCAAGCGCCGGATGTCGTCCGGCAGGCCGGCTGCACGGTAAGCCGCCATTGCGGGCGGGCTCACGTCTTCAAAGTCGGTCATCATGGCGTCGTCGTGAAACAAGACGCCATCGATCAAGGCGTGGCGGGCCAGGTCCTGATAGATCTCGGTGATCACGCGACGGACGTCGGGATCAAACGGCGAAAGGCGCGTATATTGGTCCGGGTCGATGCCATGGGTGTTGGCGTCCGGGTACCAGCGCTCGACGCGCGGCAACGTTTCTGGCAGGTCGAAGGCCAGCACCGGCATCCAAGCAAACACTTGCACAAACGCACGGGTTCGCAGTTGCCACGCGGCCCGGTTAAACAAGTCCGCGCGTACCGGCAAGTGGCGATTGGGGAAGTACAGCGAACGTACCAAGCCATCTCCCAGCGGATCCGCAAATGCCTGCAGGAAGACGGTATTGATCTGCATGTCGGCCACACGTTGCACCAACTGCCCCAAGTTGCGTTCCATTTGCTCAGGATCGTCGTCGTAGACATAATCCAGGTCGATATGCATTACACGCAGCGGCGTCACGTTCTCCATATAAACTGCACTGCGCGCGAATTCATCCAGCAAGGGGTCATTGGCGATAAGCACGCGCGGCATGTTGATCAGGTCGTTGACGTGAACCAGCCCGTCTTCCAGTTTCATGGCAATCGAATAGCCGTTGTCCTGCACTATTTGCAAAGTGGTGCCGTCCACGCGGCCATAGGGCCAAACCCAGACTCGTGGGGTTTTGCCGGTGGCGGATTTCAGCCGCGCCGTAATGGTTCGGACGTCCTCTTCAATACGGCGACGGAAGTCGGCCTCGCTTTCGTACGTATTGGTGCGCGGATCATAAATACGGGCGGCAGTGGCGGGTTGTTCGTTGCCTTGGGGGTTGCCGCGCACACCACGGTGCAGGTTGTAGGTATGCGATGCGATTTCGACCAGTCCGGATTGTGAAATTTCGCGAACCTGCTCCCACGTAAGAAAGCGCGAGCGTTCCACCTCCTGGTCTCCGAAGTGCACGGGCTGATCGGCCGGGGTGTCCAGCCATTTGCCCACGGGCGCCAGAACGGCCGGCCATTGGTAGGCTTTCAATAACGGAAAAACACGCGTGTAAAAGCTGCTGTAACCATCGTCAAAGGTGAGCAGAACTGCCCGGTCAGGCAGGGTGATCTTGCCTTCGGATGCCTGAATAATCTGATCAATCGATACCGGTTGATAGTCGTTTTCACGCAACCACGCCAACTGGTTGATCAGGTGATCGGTTCTGACGCTCACAAACGCCTGGTCCGGATCTGTATCCTCAACGTCGTGCCACGCCAGGGCAAGCACTCTATTGGGGAGCCATTCCTGACTGGACAGCGGTTGCGGGCGTTCAGCCGGTGGTACAAACACCACGTCCTCCTTGGCGCACGCTGTCAGGGCAACACTTTGCGCCACACTCACCAGAACGATCAACAAAAAGCGCAACAGGGCATTCATGGTGGTTTCCTAAAAGCGAATATTCAGGTTAAGCATGAAACGCAGTTCCCGTTCGCGGTTTCCGTCATAGGGTCGCGTTGTACCGGTCAGCGACGCGCCGACGCTGATGTCACGGTTGTGGTCGTACTGCACTTCGTATGTGGCAGCGGCCACGCCGCCGCTGCCATAGCCGCGTTGGGCATAAATACCACCGCCCAGCGTCAGCGCGTGTTCCAGACGTCGCTCATAACGGCGGTACAAAATGTGGCTCACCCGAATGGCGGGCAGCACTTCGATATCCGCCCGAGGGTTGAAGTAGGGCGCATCTCGTTGGCTGTTACGCGACGCATAGATGCCCAACAGCGCATCCGCTTTGATGTGCGGGCTGGTATATAGCCGTTCGCGACCGCTCAACAATAGACTCAGCCGTTTATTGCTATCGCTGAAACGCGAAGCTGTGGCGGTCAATGACCACTCGCGCCGTTCATTGGCACGCCAACGGGTGTATGCCGTCAGGCTGTTGGAGCTGATGTTGTGGTGCAGCGCGCGCACCGGCGTCTCAATGCTGCGCCATGCCACCTCGCCGCCGATTTGCCAGTGGTCGTTCAGGTCGTAGTACGCAGCCGCCCGGGCACCCGGGCGCGTGCCGTGGCCGTAGCGTTGTGCCGAGCCTTCGATCTCAGCCGTCAGGCCTTTGCCTTGCCACTGAACGCCGGCACGCGTCCAGCGGAAATGGGTAGACCCTTCTTCGAAGTCACCCTGGGCGTATCCCACCCCGGCAAACGGTCGCCAGTTGTAATTAATGGGTGCCGAGTACAGAACCGTTTCCATCGTCAGGTCGTTCTCGCCCGACACCGGAGTATCTGAAACCAGGCCACCCTGGGCGGACACCTGTAGCTCGGCCTTGTTGTGGTTGGCCCAGCGGCGTGTTGCGTTGAGTGTCAATGCGTGTTCGGGCGTGCGCTGCTGCAGGTCATCCAGCAGCGCTTCTGCGTGCTCCCACTGTCCCAGGTCCATGGCCACCTGGAATTGCTCGGCCTCTACGGCAATAGCACGCGGTTCCAGCGTTTCCGCAATTTTCAGTTCTGTGTCGGCGCGGCGGGGCTGGTCGCGCTCTCTGTAGACAGCGGCCATTGATGCACGCAAACCGGCGTTGTTGGGCGCGGCCGTGACCATATGGGCAAGGCGTTCTTCGGCTTCAACGGTGTCGTCGGCATACAGGTAGGAAAGCGCCTCGGTGTGTTCGGCGTGTAGTCGCAGGGGGTTTCCTACCCGGTTGGGGTTGCCCTTGCGGTAAAGCCAGATCGGTTGCTCATGCACGGCCGCTTCAATTACGCGCCGTGCCTGGTCATGCTGCTCCGATTCAACCAACGAATAAAACAAGCCTATCTGGTTGTCGAGGCGGGTTTCGGGAGGCAGGTCATTGTCGGTGTCATTGACCAACTCATAAAAACGGCGAGCGTCATCCGGCCGGCGCTGGTGCAAATGTGCGGCGGCCACATGGGCCATGGCATACGGGGGTATGGCAATGCCGTCGCGTAGCAGGGTTTGGTACTCGTGGATTACGGATGCCATCAGGTTACGTGCCCGCAAGGCTTCAAGGCGGTCGATACGCACGCGCGCCACGTCTCTTGCTGCAGGCGCACCCAAAGGCGTCCATTTAGCGATCAGGTCGTCGTACATGGCCAGGGCCCGATCGGCAATTCGGAATCGCTCTGATTCCTGACGTGTCGTGATCACGGCCAAGCGTGTCAGTTCAGCGGCGTAATCGGCCTCCAGCTGCCGCATTTTGGGCGGGGTGATCGCCCCGGGATTACGTTGAGCGGCTTGCAGTGCCAGCCAGGGCAAGCCGGCACGCTCCAGTCCCAGGATCTCTGCGCGTGCGCTCGCCAGCGCGGCCTCATTTTGGGTCTGCGCTGGCTGTGCGACGCTGTGCGCCGATACAACGGTAAGTGACAACGTGGTGAACATGGCTGAAGCGAAACGTTTCATGCACGTTCACCTCGCGGATGCCAGGCGCAGACGCTGTGGTAATGTGGCATTATTGTCTCCCCGACCCAGAGCATGGGTGTGGCCGGCCCGCTGCCGCCACGTTGCTTGGTCCGGTTCACACCGGATCCGTGGATTTGGCCCCGCCCCGGACGTTTGTTTTTGCTGTTTGATAAAAATGATAGGGCCGATGCCGGGGCCCCGGTATGCCCTAGAAAGCGTAAGCCCATTGCTTTACGCTGTTTGGCTATCCGCCAGTCGGGTGTGTCAGCCGCGCTGTCAATTACTATATGGGTGTTGAATTACCCACCAATCGTCACCATGAACCAGATTGATTTTTCTTCTTCAGCCCATGCCCACGCTGCGGCCAACGCACCGGCTTGTTCGCATTCATCGCACCAGGCAGATGGTATTTATCTGATTTCGCCCTCGGGCTTTGTGGCCGATCCAGGCACCCTTGCGCAAGCGCGCGATCGATTGCAGACGCACGGGTTCAAGGTGGAAACCGATGGCTCAGCGCTAGCGCGATTCGAACGTTTTGCCGGCACAGACGAACAGCGGGTGGCCGCCATTCAGCGTGCAATTCGCCAGCCGTTACCCATCGTTATGGCCACACGTGGCGGATACGGGCTCAGCCGGATATTGCCCTACATTGATTGGAATGCCGTGGCGGCCAGTGGCAAGCGCTTTGTGGGACACAGCGATTTCACCGCCTTCAATCTTGCGTTGCTGGCCAAAACGGGGGCCGTCAGCTATTCGGGGCCCAGTGCATTGCATGATTTCGGCACGCACAATCCGGACGAACTTACTGCGGACTTATTCGTTGAAGTCATGCGTGGCGAACTTCAGGTACTTAGTTTCGAAGCGCCCGATGCCGACGCGGTGGATGCGCGCGGCGTGCTGTGGGGGGGGAATCTCGCCTTGGTGGCGTCGCTGGTAGGTACTCCCTACATGCCCGATGTACAGGGCGGGGTATTGTTTCTGGAAGACATTGCCGAGCACCCATACCGTGTTGAGCGTATGCTGACCCAGCTTTGGCACGCCGGTATTTTGGAGCGCCAGAGCGCCATCGTTCTAGGGCATTTCACCGAATACCAGCTGGGTAGCCAGGACAATGGCTTTGACCTGCCGGCGGTGGTGCGCTGGCTACGTGCTACTGTGCGGGTGCCGGTGGTCACCGGTTTGCCGTATGGCCATGTCCCCACCAAAGCGACGTTACCTGTCGGACGTAAGGTGGGCATCGCCACCGAAGAAGGCATGGCGTATTTATTGCTCGACGAGCACGACCACCAGCATGCGCATCCCCATAGCTAGTTTTGCTTGTTTAGGAAATGACCGTATTTACGTTGAAAAAAGCGGCGCGCCTGGAAGAAACAATCAAACGCAGTCGGTTTCTGGCGCTGGCCGAACCGGTGCGCACGCCAGAGGAAGCCATGGCTTTCATCCAGACGAACAGTGTGCCCGACGCCACCCATAACTGTTGGGCATACCAAATCGGTGACGCTTATCGCTTTTCTGATGATGGTGAGCCGGCAGGCACGGCGGGCCGGCCAATTCTGCAGGCGATTCAAGGCCAGCAGTGCGATCAGGTGGTTGTCTTGGTGATCCGGTGGTTTGGCGGGGTGAAACTGGGTACAGGCGGTCTCGTACGTGCCTATGGCGGCTGTGCCGCCGAGTGCTTGCGGCGCGCCGACAAAATCGAAATTATTGAAGAGCTGGCAGTGCGTTGCTGGTGTCCATTCTCAGAAATGGCACTGGT
>JAJUIY010000153.1 GCA_029267415.1 Alcaligenaceae bacterium | reverse complement strand
GTGTGATCCGGCCTGTGCCTTCAACGTCAGGTATTGACGCATCATGGGGGTGTGGGACGACAAATCAGTATCACTCATCAGAATGTAGGTGTTATAGGTTGCATGGTGGGTGGAAACACATGAAATTGTAGCGGGGTGCGCAAGGTCAGGCTTGATGATGCCGCGGGTTGCCCAGGGCAAGGTTTAATGATGGTGCCTGCCACGTGCAAATGCGCGACGCCTTGGCCAGTCACGTGCTAACGGGCAACCCTCTGGCTGGCCACTTGCAATCGGGGGCCAACCATGTAGGCTAATGTCGTTAACCATTGTTTTCAGGATAAACCATGACGACACGCGAACTGGGTAATACAGGCATACACATTGCGCCGCTGGTATTTGGCGGCAACGTGTTTGGGTGGACGGCCGATAAACAGCGCTCATTCGAATTGCTCGACCGCTTTGTTGATGCCGGCTTCAACGCCATTGACACGGCCGATATGTATTCCACCTGGGTGCCGGGTAACCAGGGCGGTGAATCCGAAACAATTATCGGTCAATGGCTGGCATCGCGGGGAAACCGCGACCGCATCGTGCTGTTCACCAAAGTGGGTATGGAGATGCCCGATGGCCAGGGCTTGTCGGCGTCATGGATCGAACAGTCCATCGAAAACTCGCTGCGTCGCCTTCAGACGGACTACGTCGATGTGTACTTTTCGCATATTCACGATAACGACGTGCCGGTAGAAGAAACCTTGCAGGCGTATGACAAGCTGATCCGTGCGGGCAAGGTGCGCACCATTGGCGCGTCCAACCATACGGCCGAGCAGCTGGACGCCGCCCTGAAAGCGGCCGACAACAATAGTTTGCCGCGCTACCGGGTGTTGCAACCCGAATACAACCTGCACGACCGCGCCAGCTACGATGGCCCCTTGCGCGACCTGGCCATGCAGCAAGGCATGGGCGTGGTTACCTACTTCAGCTTGGCCAGCGGCTTTCTTAGCGGCAAGTACCGGTCCGACGCTGACTTGGGGAAAAGCGCCCGTGGCGGCGCCATTGAACGCTATTTAACCCCGCGTGGCATGCAAATTCTGGACGCGTTGGACGAGGTGGCCGAAACCCATAACGCGACACCGGCCGAAGTGGCCCTGGCGTGGCTGATGGCGCGTCCGGGCGTGACGGCACCCATTGCCAGCGCTACACGTATCCAGCAATTGGACAGCCTGATCCGCTCGTCGCAACTGGCGCTGACCGACCGCGACCTGTCCCGGCTCGATCAGGCCAGCGAGGGCTAAACAAACCCGCCAATAGCAGGTCCGCGCCCCCGGCTGAACGCGCGCCGTAGCCCACGTGGCGCGCTTTGGCTGCGCCTGTCCGTTGTCGATGTTTTCGGCCCCGCCTTGCACGGGCACAAGGCGGGACCAACTTGCGACTTTATGTGCGGTATGTTGAAATAGTGCTGGCCGCCGTTGTTGGACCATATTGTGTAACGGTTGGCCGTGTCTGGTAACGCGTGCCGCTCGCGCCGTGTCTGTTTTCTGCATTCGCAGCTTCTGCTTTCGCACTCTCAGCCACCTTTTTCGCGTTACCCTCCCTTTTCATTCTCCCGCTTCGGCAATTTGGTCCGCCTGCCGAAAACGGTTCATGTATGCCTGATAAAACTTTGACAAGCCTGTCCCGGCGAGGCTTTCTTAAGCTTGCCGGTGCCAGCGTGGCAACCACGTCGTTGTCTGCGCTTGGATTTGGTGATGCCGAAGCCCAGGTCGCGGCTCAGGTTCGCCGCTTCAAGCTGGCCACCACCACAGAAACCCGCAGTATTTGCACCTATTGTTCGGTGGCGTGCGGCATCATCATGTACTCTGACGGCGACGTCAGTGCCGGCCAAAAGGCTCGCCTGATTCACGTCGAGGGTGATGCCGACCATCCCACCAACAAAGGAACCCTGTGCCCTAAGGGGTCGGCGCTGAAGGAGTTCGTCAACGCCGAAACCCGCACGCGCGTCCCGCGCTATCGGGCCCCTGGCTCGGACCGCTGGCAAGAGGTCAGCTGGGATTTCGCGCTGGATAAAATCGCGCGTCACATCAAGGACGACCGCGACGCCAATTTCATTGAGAAAAATGAAAATGGCGACACCGTCAACCGCTGGACCAGCATGGGTTTTCTGGCGGCGTCGGGCGGAACCAACGAAAACGGTTGGCTTACCTACAAAACAGTTCGCGCACTGGGTGTTCTTCCCTTCGATAACCAGGCACGCGTCTGACACGGCCCCACGGTAGCCAGTTTGGCTCCGACATTTGGCCGTGGCGCAATGACCAACGCCTGGACCGACATCAAGAACGCTGACCTCGTTATCGTCATGGGCGGTAACGCGGCCGAGGCGCACCCCTGTGGTTTCAAGTGGGTAACCGAAGCCAAGCATCACAATAAAGCCAAGCTGATTGTGGTGGATCCGCGCTTCACGCGTACCGCTGCGGTTTCTGATTACTACGCACCCATACGCCCGGGTTCGGATATTTCCTTCCTGATGGGCGTTATTCGCTATTGCATCGCTAATGACAAGGTGCAATGGGAATATCTGAAGCACTACACCAACGCCACGTATCTGGTGCGTGACGGCTTCGGCTGGAAGGACGGTCTGTTCAACGGGTATGACGAAGCGCGCCGTGCCTACGATCGCGACGAATGGGAATACCAATTCGACGATAACGGCCAGCCTCTGACTGACCCCACGCTGACGCACCCGCGTTGCGTGTGGAGTCTGCTGAAAGAGCATGTGGACGCCTACACACCGGAGTTTGTCGAGAACGTGTGTGGCACGCCGAAAGACCGCTTCCTTGAGATTTGCGAGCTCATCGGTGAAACCGCTGCCACCAACAAGGTGATGACGGCGATGTACGCATTGGGCTGGACCCAGCATTCCAAGGGTGCACAAAACATCCGTGGCATGGCCATGCTGCAGTTGATTCTGGGCAATATCGGCCTGCCGGGCGGGGGTGTGAACGCGCTGCGCGGGCATGCCAACATTCAGGGCCTGACGGATATCGGCTTGCTGTCCAATATGATTCCGGGCTACCTGACGCTGCCCAAGGACCACGAGCACGATCTGGACAGCTACTTGTCCACACGCAAAAATGCGCCGCTTTTCCCGGGTCAAACCAGCTATTGGCAGCACACCGACAAATTCATGGTGAGCTTTCTGAAAGCCATGTGGGGTGATGCCGCCACGCCGGAAAATGACTACGGCTATCAATGGTTGCCCAAACTGGATGTACCGTACTACGACATCTTGCGTACCGTTTCAATGATGGAAGAGGGCAAGGTGAACCTGTACTTCTGTCAGGGCTTCAACCCCCTGATGGCCTTTCCCAACCGTACCAAGCTGACCGAAGCATTTTCCAAGTTGAAGTTGCTGGTGTCGATTGATCCGCTGGAAACCGAAACGGCCGCGTTCTGGCAAAACCACGGTGTGTACAACGACGTCAAGCCGGCGGACATCATGACGGAGGTCATCGAGCTTCCTTCTACGTGCTTTGCGGAAGACGAAGGCGCCACGGTTAACTCGGGCCGCTGGCTGCAGTGGCACTGGACGGCGGCCACCCCGCCGGGTGAGGCCCGCCACGACACCTGGATCATGGCCAATATTTTCCGCCGTGTGCAGGCCTTGTATCGCGAGGAAGGCGGTGTGTGTCCCGAGCCGGTTCTGAACCTGAGCTGGGACTATGCCGACCCCGAGGCACCGTCGCCCGCCGAACTGGCGCGTGAAATGAATGGTCGCGCCCTGCGTGATGTAACGGATCCGGACGATCCGGGCCGGGTGCTGCGCCGTGCCGGTGAACAAGTGGCCGGATTTGGTGAGCTGCGCGCCGACGGCTCGACCATGTCGGGTTGCTGGATTTATTCCGGCTCGTGGACGGAAGAGGGCAACATGATGGCCCGCCGTGATAACCACGACGAAGGCGGCCGCGGTACCTACCTTAACTGGACGTGGGCATGGCCGGCCAACCGCCGTATTCTGTATAACCGTGCTTCGGCTGACCTGCAGGGCAAGCCCTGGGATCCAAGCCGCAAGCTGATGGAATGGAACGCCTCAACAGAGCGCTGGGAGGGATTCGATGTACCCGACTTCTCGCCCACGGCCAAGCCCGATGTGGTGATGCCGTTCATCATGACCGAAGAGGGCACGGCCCGCTTGTTTGCCCGGCGTTTCATGGTTGACGGGCCATTTCCCACGCATAGCGAACCCTGGGAAAGTCCCGTGCAAAATCCATTTAACAAGGCCCTGCGTGGCAACCCCGCTGGTCGCATCTTCCAGAAGGATGTCGAGCAACTGGGCACCAACGACGAGTTTCCCTTTGTGGGCACGTCCTACCGTATTACCGAGCACTTCCACACGTGGACCAAGCACAACAAGGTCAACGCGGTGCTGCAGCCGGAATTTTTTGTCGAAATCAGCGAAGAACTGGCTGCGTTGCGCGGTATTGAGAAGGGCGATCGTGTGCGCGTGTGGAACAAGCGCGGCGAAGTGTGGGCCAAGGCGCTGGTGACCAAGCGTATCCGTCCGATGGTGTGCGAGGGCAAAGATGTACATGTAGTGGGTGTGCCCATTCACTGGGGCTTTACCGGCACGGCCAGCAAAGGCTTTGGGGCCAACAGCCTTACGGTTTTCGCGGGCGACGCCAATATCGACACACCCGAATCCAAGGTCTTTCTTGTCAATATTGAACGGGCAAGCGAGGCCGATATCCGGAGGCTGACAGCATGACGCATCCCTTGGCTCAAGAACCCCGTACGGCGGCGTCAAACCCGCCCGTGCAGCCCATGGCTTCCAACTTGCTGTCCACCGATGTCGTGCAGGCGTCAGCCACCGCCAGCGTGCCGCAACCCGCGCGCCAGTTGACCAAAGTGGCCAAGCTGATTGACGTGTCGAAGTGCATTGGCTGCAAGGCGTGTCAGACGGCCTGTATCGAATGGAACGATACAACGCCCGAAATGGAAGAGAACGTGGGGGTATACGAAAACCCGCACGATTTGACGCCGGATATGTTCACGTTGATGCGTTTCACCGAGTACGACAACCCGGAAACCGGCAACCTGGAGTGGTTGATCCGCAAAGATGGGTGCATGCACTGTGAAGACCCGGGCTGCCTGAAGGCGTGTCCGGCACCCGGTGCCATCGTGCAGTACTCCAATGGCATCGTCGACTTCATTTCGGAAAACTGCATTGGCTGTGGATATTGTGTGAAGGGATGTCCGTTTGATATTCCCCGCATTCACAAGACGGCCCATGTTGCCACAAAATGCACCTTGTGCTCCGACCGTGTTGCCGTGGGCCAGGGCCCGGCGTGCGCCAAGGCGTGTCCTACCCAGGCGATTACTTTCGGCACCAAGGATGACATGACTGCGCTGGCCGCCGAGCGTGTGGAAGACCTCAAAGAGCGCGGTTACGAAAACGCCGGTCTGTACGATCCGCAAGGCGTGGGCGGTACACACGTGATGTATGTGCTGCAACACAATGACAAGCCGTCGCTGTATGCCGGGTTGCCAGAAAACCCGCAGGTATCGCCCATGGTGGAATTCTGGAAAGGATCGGCCAAGAAGGTGGGCCTGATGGCGGCCGGACTGGCTACCGTGGGTGCGGCGCTGCACGGCATTTTCTCGCGTGGCAATAAAGTTAGCCAAGACGATGACAACGACGCCCAGGCGCTGGTGGACAGCATGGCGGCGGTGACCAATGGTGCATCCGATGCCGAGCAGCCGGGTGCAAATCCGTGCAAGGAGCAATAATGGCAAAGTCTAAACCCGACGCCCGGACCTATTCGGCCCG
>JAJUIY010000076.1 GCA_029267415.1 Alcaligenaceae bacterium | reverse complement strand
CGTTTTGCGCCATTGCCGCCGGTGCCTGCTTGTTTATTGCCTGGCGTGCCGTTCGGCGCACATCGTCCAGGGAAGCTACTGATGACGCGTAAAGAAGGAAATGCTGTGAGCCCCACCCATGATGTCCCCGCCCATGGTCTTGCGCCCGCTACCCCCACGCAAGGGGGTACCCGCCGGTCCATGTGGCCGCTGTTTCTGGTCTTACTGATTGCCCTGGCCCCCGTGGTGTTGGCTGTTTTGGCCTATTACGTACCGTCGCTGGGCTTGCGCCCTAGCGGCACTACTAATTACGGCACCCTTATACAGCCCCAGCGGCCCATGCCGGATGCCGCTGCCTTGCCACTCACCGATTTGCAGGGTGCCCAATTTGACCTGAACAGCTTGAAGGGCGACTGGTTGCTGGTTACGGCCGATGATGCCGACTGCCCCGAGTCCTGCGTACGTAAATTGTTTGTGCTGCGCAACGCGCATGCCAGCCAGGGCAAAGAAGTGAAACGGCTGAAACGCGTGTGGTTTATTCTTGATGACGCCACCGTATCCGACACGCTGCTCGACGCCTATCAAGGCACTTATATGTTGCGGGCAAACCCCGCCGAACTGGCACGTTTTCTGGCCCCCGATGCGCCTGCGGACAACGCTGATCAATTAAACAAGGCGCTTAAGGCCCCGATGTGGATTATTGATCCCTTGGGCAATTTGATGATGGCCTTTCCAGAAGATGCCGACCCCATCGAAGTGCGCGACGACATCCGACATCTGTTGCGCGCCTCGCGTATTGGCTGACACCCATGAATATGCTTAGAGGATCGTTACCCGTTAGCACCGCCACCCAGGCCTCTTTGCCAAGCACAGCAGAGCGCATTCGCGCACGCTATCGGCGGCTGGTCTTTCTGACTTGGTTTCTGACGCTCGACCTGATCATGTTTGGCGCGTTTGTGCGCCTGACCGATTCCGGCCTGGGCTGTCCGGACTGGCCCGGCTGTTACGGCAAGGTGTCGCCCATTGGCGCCAGCGACCAAATACGGCAGGCTCTGGAAGTCATGCCATACGGGCCCGTCAGCTTCTTCAAGGCATGGATCGAAATGGCACACCGGTATGTGGGGGCCACGTTGGGCTTGCTTATTATCGCCATCGCCTGGATGGCGTGGCGTTGGCACCGCGAATTAGGCCACCGCGCCACGCTGGCCGTCGTCACCCTGATTGCAGTATGCATTCAAGGCGCCTTCGGGGCCTGGACGGTCACCTTGAAACTAATGCCCATTATTGTCACCACCCATTTGTTGGGTGGCATGCTGGTGCTAAGCCTCATGACATGGCTGGCCGCCCGTGAAAAACGCCATGCACCGCTATCAACTGCCGCAACACGCTGGACGCCATGGGTAATTGCGGGGCTGGTGTTGTTGTTTATACAAATTGCACTGGGCGGTTGGGTCAGTACGAATTACGCGGCGCTTGCCTGCATGGACTTCCCAACGTGTCATGGCGAATGGTTTCCTCCCATGGACTTCCAGTCGGGCTTTTCGCTGTGGCGCGGCTTGGGGGTATTGCCCACCGGGGAAATTATCTCGCAACAGGCGCTTACGGCAATCCACTGGGTACACCGCAACTTTGCCCTGATCGTGTTTGCTTATATGGGGATGCTGGCGTGGAAACTACGCCACGAACCCGGCCTGAGGGGGCCCGCCAAGCTGATCGCAGGCCTGCTGGTGGCGCAGCTGATCACCGGGTTAACCACCATCTTTTTTCAATGGCCTTTACTGATAGCCGTACTGCATAATGGGGGGGCTGCCGGCCTGGTGCTGGCCGGCATCACCGTGCTGGCCCGGCTGTCCGACGCTTCGCAATCCAAGGTATCACTATGACAACGATTACAACTTATCAGGCAGGATTGTTGAAACAATACATGGTGCTGACCAAACCAAGGGTCACCCAGTTGGCGGTATTCTGCGCCGTTATTGGTATGTTTTTGGCCAGCCCCGGGCTGCCCGACCCCGGCGTTGTACTTGCCGCCACCGTCGGCATATGGATGATGGCCGCCGCCGCTTTTGCCATTAATTGCCTGATTGAGCGCGAAGTAGACGCCCGCATGTTGCGTACCGCACGTCGGGCCACTGCAAGCGGCACCATCAGTACATCGCAAGTGCTTATGCTGTCGGCCTTGCTGGGTGGTACGGGCATGCTGACGCTTTACCTGTTGGTTAACCCACTTACGATGTGGCTCACGCTAGCCACCTTCGTAGGCTACGCCATCATCTACACCATGGTGCTTAAGCCGCGTACGCCGCAAAACATTGTTATTGGCGGCCTGTCGGGGGCCATGCCACCGGCACTGGGCTGGGCCGCCGTGGCCAACGCTGTCCCGGCCGAAGCATGGCTGCTGGTCATGATCATCTTTATCTGGACGCCCCCGCACTTTTGGGCGCTTGCACTGTACCGCGATACCGACTACCACAAGTCAGGGTTGCCCATGCTGCCCGTCACGCACGGCAACTCGTTCACGCGGCTGCATATCCTGCTTTACAGTGTGGTGTTGTTTGCCGCCACGTTGCTACCGTTTATCATACGCATGAGCGGGGCGTTCTACCTGGCTGCCGCCGTCATCCTCAGCGGAATTTTTGTTGGGCACGCATGGCGTTTGTACCGCAACTATTCCGATCAGCAGGCGCGTCAGCTCTTCCGCTACTCGATTGTTTACCTGGCGCTGCTTTTTGGCGCACTGTTGCTTGACCACTGGGTGCAGCTACTGTAAAGCGACAGCAGGTTTTATCTACATAAGGGTTTCGTTGTTGTGCTCAAGCGCGTATCACGGTGGTTTGATTTCAGCATTGTTGGTTTGATGGTCGGCCTGTTGGCCGCATGCTCTTCAGAGCCGGTCGAATTTAAGGGGTCGGATGTCAGCGGCACCGGCCTGGGCGCCGAATTGGCCATGCCGGATACTACCGGAAAATTACGTACCCCCGACGATTTCAAGGGAAAGGTCAGCGTCGTTTTCTTCGGATTCACACAATGCCCGGATGTATGCCCCACCGCATTGGCCGAGCTTGCCCAAACCATGCACTTGCTTGGTGACGAAGCCGACAACGTACAAGTGTTTTTGATCAGCGTCGACCCCGAGCGCGACACACCCGACGTCTTGACGGCTTACGTCAACGCGTTCCACCCCAGCTTTACGGGGCTAAGGGGCTCACCCGAGCAACTGCACAAGGCAGCGCAGTCGTTCCGGGCCTATTATGCGAAAGCGCCGGGGCCAACTCCCGAGCAGTACACCATGGACCACACGGCATCGTTCTATGTATTCGACAAAAAAGGGGAAGTGCGTGTGTTGATTCCGGGCGACGCGTCGGCGGATGACATCGCCAGCGATATTCGGCAATTGCTCTAAGCAACCGCCGGTACATCTAATGCAATCAACTACCCGTCATCTGCTTAGCATCCCGTACTTTTGATCAGCAGGCCGCATACTTGGTCAACGCCCCGTATGCACATGGCAAGGCACGAAAAAAAGGGCACCAATGCAATCGGTGCCCCATTAAAACGCCCGCTTCATAGGGAGGGGAAGAGGAGAAGCGGAAGCGAGCGCATACCAGCTAAATCAGGCATGTGCACCCATAAGAACGCGTGCAGGCCGGAGACCCTGCACAAACACATGTCTGATATATATACAGATGCCCCCTGACAGGGTTAGTTCAATGAACCGACAACAAAAACGAAACTGTCTGTTACGACGCGGTCAGACCGGTTCGGGCAGTGCTGCGTGGTCGGCCAGCGCGATACGTAACTTCTTGAACGCCGCCGATTCAATCTGGCGGATCCGTTCGGCGGATACACCGAATTCTTCAGCGAGTTCATGCAAGGTGGCGCCACCGTCGTCCTGCAACCAGCGTGCCTGAACAATGCGGCGGGAGCGCGGATCAAGGTCTGCCAAGGCGTTTTCCAAGGCCGTTCCCTGCAAGTTGTCGTAAGCGCGCCGCTGAAGCACCTGCAAGGGTTCGTCGCGGCCTTCGTCCGACAAATACGAAATAGGCGCAAAGCCGTCCTCATCTTCGACGGGCACATCGAACGCCATGTCGCGTCCGGACATGCGCACTTCCATCTCGCTGACATCTTGCGGACGCACGTTAAGTTGCTGCGCGATGTCTTCCACGTCTTGCGGAGTCAGCGTTTGGCCGTCGGGAGTCAGGCGACGCAAATTGAAAAACAGTTTCCGCTGCGCCTTGGTGGTGGCTACCTTGACCAGACGCCAATTGCGAATGATGAACTCGTGAATTTCGGCCTTGATCCAGTGCACGGCAAACGAGACCAGGCGCACCCCACGTGAAGGGTCAAAGCGACGTACCGCCTTCATGAGCCCGATGTTGCCTTCCTGGATGAGGTCAGCGTGCGCCAACCCGTAACCCAGATACTGGCGTGAAATAGAAACGACCAGACGCAGGTGCGACAGAATCAGTTGACGCGCAGCGTCAAGGTCACCGTGATCACGCAAACGTTCGCCCAGCTCGACTTCTTGCTCGGGGGTAAGCATGGGAATGCGATACACCGCGCTGATGTAGGCGTCAATAGTGCCCAGCGAACCCGGATTGGATACGGCAGTAGCCAGCTGATTGTTGGTCAGAGCCAGTGCATGGGTAGGTTGTGTCATCGAAATAAGCAGTCCTCGTAAAGAAACTCGCTGTGTTTGATTTTAGCACTCGATGCCCTTGAGTGCTAATTGTTGGACCGAAGTTGGCCCCTGAAGTTCCGTCCAGCACTTTGCGCGCCCGCACTTAGTACTCTGACGATTTTCCCGTTAAGGCGACGCCCATGCGCAAGGCACGATATGACAGGGCATCGAGCGCGCGCTGCATGCGATTTTGGCGTTCGAGCACTTGCGGCGTTACCCGCTGGCAGCTGCTCGCCAGTTGCGCCTCGAGCGCAGCCGTCAGCTGCTCGGCAAAGGCATCGTCTTGTATCCACACGTTGGCTTCGCGTGCCAACAACGAACTGAAGGGGTCCAGATTGGCCGACCCCACCATCGCGTGCCCATCGATCACGGCCACCTTCGCATGCAAATAACTTGGCAGGTATTCGTATAACACTATACCTTGGTCAACGAGGCGATCATACATATAGCGTGATGCGCGATATTGCATGGCGTACTCGGCCTGGCCCTGCAGCAGCAAGCGTACTTTTACCCCCCGCCGGGCGGCGCCGGCCAGGGCAGCACGAATCTTGCGACCTGGAAAAAAATACGCGTTGGCAATCAAAATTTCATGTTGTGCACGCGCCATGGCATCCAGGTAGACGCGCTCGATCTTCTGCCGATACCGCAGATTGTCACGCAGCAACAAGGCCGCGCGTACCGACCCTACCGGCGCCCGATACTCCTCCGGTGTACGTGCGCGACGCCACGAAATCCAGCGCGCCAAGCGGGTGTGAAAGGCATCCCAGTCGTCGCGTCGGCGCCACGACATGCGCAACCACAGCGCGCTTTGTGCGCGCACAACATCCAGCACAATGGGCCCGCGCAGTTGCACAGCAAAATCAAAACGCGGCTTGGGGCCTTCGCCATCGTCGGGTACGTCGACGTAGTCATCCAAAATATTGATACCGCCCACAAACGCGACGGTGTCATCCACGCTGGCCGTTTTGCGGTGCAAGCGGCGCAAATGCCTCAACGTAAATTTGGAACCCCGGCCCCACCCCGGTCTAGGACGATAGACCCGGCAGCTGACCCCGGCCTTGGACAGCCGGTTCAGAATGGTTTGCGCATGCTCACCGCTTCCAATTCCGTCGATTACCACCCGTACACGTACGCCACGCGCGCATGCCTGTTCCAGCGCCGTCAGCACTTGCTCTCCGGTTTCGTCCAGATTGAAGATGTAGGTTTCGAGATGAACAACGCGCTTGGCAGCGCCGATGGCACGGCATAATGCTGGGAAGAATTCGACGCCACTGTTCAACAGGTCGATGGCATTGCCGTCGCGCCATTCCGGTTGAGGGGCCTTGCGTACCATGGCGGGCGCGCCCGGTCAGGGCAACTCCAGCTCGGCCATCAGCGGCGCGTGGTCGGACAACTGCTTCCAGGGCGAGCCGTACAGGACGCGGGCCTGGCGCACGGCAAACCCGCGCTGATAAATACGGTCAAGCCGCAGCCACGGAAATGCCGCAGGAAAAGTACGAGGCGGCAAGGTAAGCCGCGGTGCGCCCTGGTTGCCCAGTTCGTGCACTTTTTGCACCAATGGACGAGGCTTGGGGAACGATCTTAATGACGCTTTGATGCGGCCGATCGGCCCGCGCGTATCGGGCAACACCATGCCGCTGCTAGGGGCCACGGCAAACACTTCGTACAAGTTCAGCTGATTTACAAACAGCGGTGCCAGGCGATTGTTCCAGTCGTTGAAGTCGCCCGCAATCAAAATAGGCTCGTGTTCGGGCACCCAGGTTTTGATGCGTTCGACCAGCCGGGCAATCTGCCGTGAGCGGCCACCGGCGAATAACCCCAGATGCACCACCAGGCAATGTACCGGCGTACCTTCGACATCAATCACCACATGCAACAAGCCGCGCTGTTCCAGCCGGTGGTCGGAAATATCCAGGTTTTCGTGCAACAGGATGGGATAGCGCGACAGCAGTGCGTTGCCGTGATCGGTATGTTGCCGCACGGCATTGCAACCGTAGGCGGCGTCCATGCCCAGCGCGGCACTAAGCGACTCATGCTGGGCATGCAAACTGAAACGGCGCTGGTTACGTCCCTGCACTTCTTGCAGAAACACCAGGTCGGGGCGCAAATTGTATAAACCCAGGCGCAGCTCGGCGAGGGATTCGCGGGCGCCCATTGCCGAACGCCCCTTGTGAATGTTGTAACTGACGACCCGAATAACCGTCACGACTACTCCTGGCTAACCCACTGTGCGCCGCCCCCGCCCTACTCGATTTTGATATCTGCGGCGCGCACGCGGATATGAAGTTCGCGCAGCTGCTTGTCGTCGACCGACGACGGGGCGTGCGTAAGCAGACACTGTGCACGCTGCGTTTTGGGAAAGGCGATAACGTCGCGGATGGAGTCGGCGCCGGCCATAATGGTAACCAGCCGATCCAAACCAAAGGCTACACCACCGTGCGGAGGCGCACCATACTGCAGGGCATCCAGCAAGAAGCCAAATTTTTCACGCGCTTCTTCTTCGGAGATGTTAAGCGCCTTGAAAACCTTTTCCTGCACGTCGGCACGATGGATACGCACCGAACCACCGCCGATTTCCCAGCCGTTCAAAACCATATCGTAGGCCTTGGCCAAGACACTGGCCGGATCGCTTTCGAGGCGGTCTTCGTGGCCGTCTTTGGGGCTGGTGAAGGGATGGTGTGCAGCAAACCAGCGTCGTTCGTCCTCGTCGTATTCGAACATGGGGAAATCGACGACCCACAGTGGCTTCCAGCCATCGTGGAACAAGCCGTTCTCGCGCCCGAAATCGCTGTGACCGATTTTGACGCGCAAGGCGCCCATGGCGTCGTTGACGATGGATGCCTTGTCGGCGCCAAAGAAGATGAGATCGCCGTCCTGTGCCTGCGTGCGCTCCATAATGGCCTTGAGCGCGTCGTCGTGAATGTTTTTCACGATGGGAGATTGCAGCCCGCCTGGAATGGTTGTCGCATCGTTCACCTTGATATACGCCAAGCCCTTGGCACCGTAAATACCCACAAACTTGGTGTAGGCGTCGATTTCGCTTCGGGGCAGTACGCCGCCGCCGGGAACGCGCATGGCTACAACCCGACTGGCGGGGTCATTGGCAGGGCCGGCAAACACCTTGAAATTGACGTCCTTCAGTACGTCGTCCACGTCCACCAGCTCAAGTGAAACGCGCAGATCAGGCTTGTCGGAACCGAAACGACGAATTGCTTCGTGCCACGTCATGCAGGGGAAGGGGTCGGGCAGTTCGACCTGCAGCACCGACGTAAATACGTGGCGCACCATGCCTTCGAAGATCTCACGAATTTGCTCTTCATTCAGGAAGGACGTTTCGCAGTCGATCTGGGTGAATTCCGGCTGGCGGTCGGCCCGCAAGTCTTCGTCGCGGAAGCACTTGACGATTTGATAGTAGCGGTCAAAGCCCGACACCATCAGCATTTGCTTGAACAGCTGGGGCGACTGGGGCAAGGCAAAGAATTCGCCCGGATGCACCCGCGACGGTACCAGATAGTCGCGCGCGCCTTCGGGCGTGCTGCGGGTAAGCATGGGGGTTTCAATATCAATAAACCCCTGATTATCCAGGAAGTTGCGTACCTGACGGCTAACCTGATGGCGCAGCATCAGGTTTTGCTGCATTTGCGGACGACGAAGGTCAAGCACCCGATGCGTCAGGCGCGTTGTTTCAGAGAGGTTGTCGTCGTCAAGCTGAAACGCGGGCGTGACCGAGGGGTTAAGAATTTCGATCTCGTCACACACCACCTCGACTTCGCCGGATGCGAGGTCAGGATTGATGGTGCCTTCGGGGCGTTGGCGCACGACACCGGTGACGCGGATGCAAAATTCATTGCGGATACGTTCTGCAATGGCGAACCCTGCTTCGTTGTCGGGGTTAACGACCACCTGCGCCAGGCCGGCGCGGTCGCGGAGGTCAATAAAAATGACGCCGCCATGGTCGCGACGCCGGTGCACCCAACCGAACAGGCTTACTTGCTGATCCAGGTAGTTTTTGTTTACCTCGCCGGTGTAGCAGGTACGCATCAGGAATTACTCCGTATTCAAATGTTTGTGCAGAAATTGTGTTGTCTTTGGTAGCACGTCCGGCGCGGGGTCACCTGCCGGCGGGAACCGGCCTTGGTAATGGGCCGGGGCGACGGGCCGACTTGCACGATCGGCACCTGGACGACCATGGACTGTGGAGAGAGGCCACATACCGACGGTATGTGTATCTTACATAAAGAATTACACGCCCGGTCGATAAGATCGGGCAAGATTGCCACCTTATTCGGCTGCGGCCGAACTGCCGGTGCCGGCATTGGCTGTACTGCCTTTGTTGTTGTCACGGAAATCGGTTACGTACCACCCGGTACCCTTAAGTTGAAAACCGGCCGCCGTAACTTGTTTGACATACGTACTTTGCTTGCACTCCGGGCAATCGGTAAGAACGGGATCGGACATTTTTTGAAGAACATCCTGCTCATGTCCGCAAGCTGAGCATTTATACGCGTAAATTGGCACGATACTACCACTATCCACAAAAATAACGACAGGCAGCCATTTGGCTGCCCAACCAGAACCCTTGATTTTAGCTGTTTTTTCTGCCAATAGTGCGAAGGTGTGGCTTACCCTACATAGACTGACGCCAAGACAACGCGCCGGCATTGCGCCCGGGCCCGTTGCACCGGGCCGGCCTATGCCGGCCCTTGGCACGCTTAACCGCCGGCCAATACGCCCACCGGCAGCAAGAACATGACAGCAGCAATAATGGTGGGAACAGCCGCCGACAACAACAATTTGAGCGGCGAAATGGCACCATCCGGGAAACAGCCCTTCAAGATGGCGAAGCCAGCCGGGTTAGGCGCGTTGGCAATCACCGTCAGGCCGCCGCCGGTCACCGCACCCGCCACCAGCATGTAGCGCCAGATCTCGTTGGTACCCTGAACCAGCGACCCCAGATAGGTAAGCGCCGCATTGTCGGTAATGGCGGTCAGGGCCGTTGAACCCCAGAACAGCACCATCGGCGACAGCCCGCCAAGCACATCTTGCAGCCACCATTGCTGCAAGCCGCCCAGCACAACCAGACCGGCCAGGAAGAAGCCCACCATCAGGCCCTCGCGCACTAGCAGGGGATTCTGATGGCGCCGATATGCGTGAGCATACCCAATGAAGAGCATCAGGAAACCAAGAAAAATTGTGGGGTGGTGAGCAAACAGAACAATGCCCACCAGGAAGAACAGGTGAATGCCAATAACGACGGCCGGGACGGCCGGACGCTGGGGCTTGTCTTCGTCAGACACACCAATGCTGCCGTCCAGCAGTTGAGCGCGACAGATAAAGGTGAGCAAGCCAGCGTTCAGAAACACGGCCACGGCCGCGCGCCACCCAAAATGGGTGGACATATAGACGGAATCCCAGCCAAACGTTTGCGCCACCATCAAAACCGGAGGCGCTGCGAACGCGGTCATGACACCACCAATGGAAATGTTCACGAAAAGAACACCCAAGGTAAGGTACTTGAAGCCCGCCTGTTCGGAGCGGCTGAAGTACTG
>JAJUIY010000293.1 GCA_029267415.1 Alcaligenaceae bacterium | reverse complement strand
GCCACAGTATCAGGCGACGAGCCCCATGGGCGACCGCCTGATCGCGCAAAACCAGCCACAGCAAGACCCGCATATGCTGGATCCCTTTGCCAACATGCCAGGGACGGGGCCAGAGCATATTGTGGGTTTGCCGCAGCAATCCGAACCTTCGACTTTACCGCTACAGTACAACCAGATGGTGGCAACGCTACCCTTTGGGTCTAACAGTTTTGGGCCAACAGGTTGGGATGATTTGGAGGTAAACCCGGATGCAACCGGCAAGCCTGTCAGCACGGACTTGTCGCAATTGGATACCAGTAATTGGCAAGTGTTCAGTGTGGGTTCGCACGGCTCCGTAAGTTGGGGTGAAATGACGGGCACAACGGGCATGGTTCATGGCACGTTAATTGACTTGTCTGATCCCTTGTATATTATGCCGTATGTGATAGGAAGTGGGCCGGACGTCGTGCCGACGAGTGGGTCCCTAAGCTATTCCTTGGCAGGCAGCACTCCGGTACGGGGATACACCAACGATGGCGTTTTTGTCAGTACGGGTACGCTCAATCATTTCAATTTGGATATTGGTTTTGTCAGTTCTGGAATTGCCAGCATTACTTATGGCATGGAGCTGAGTTTGCCTGGCGATGGTGCGGGCTTTGTGGCGCGTACATACAGCGCCAATAACGAAAGTGCCCAAAACCTGCAAACAGGTGGTCCGATGTTCTCGTTCGACGGGCCGGTGATGCGTGATGGAAACGCCTGCACCAGCAGTAGCCCCTGCCGTATCGAGGTGGGGGGAATGCTCTCCGGCACAAATGCGACAGAGGCGGGTATTGTCTATACCATCTCGGAAAATAATGAAACGGCGCACGGCGCGGCGGGACTGACGACGCCATGACCGGGCAACTCACCGTCGTGTTGCACACCCGTTTCATCGCGATGGCATCACACTAGCCGCCTATGCACCGTCCGTCGTCTTCCGCACCACGCTTGCGCCCGCCAACGGGCGGTGCGCGCCGGTATCGCTGGCGTCTTGTCGCGCTGGGGCTGCTGATTACGGTGTTGATCGTGGCGGTTCACGTATTCACCCACCACGACCCGGCACGCAATACCGTGCTGACCCGCATTGAAGCGATGTGGTATGACATGCGCTTTCAGCTTTTACCGCCCCAGCGTGATGCCAGTGTGCCCATTGTGATTGTGGATCTGGACGAGGCCACGCAACAGCGCGAGGGGCGCTGGCCGTGGGACCGCCGCAAGGTGGCGCAACTGGTGTCGGCCATCCAAAATTACGGCGCGGTGCTGATTGGCTTTGATGTGGTGTTTTCCGAACCCGGTGGCAACCCGGTACGCCAAATTCTGGATGCGGCCGAACTGCCTGCGCCGATTGACCGCGCATTGTCGTTTCTGGTGGATGAGTTCGACGGCGATGCTGCGCTGGCACGTGTGCTGAGCGATCGAACCGTGCTGGGTTATTTTTTCCATGCGGACGGTGGCAAGGCGGGCTCTTTGCCTCTGCCGTTTCTAGAGCTGCCCGATGCGGTCGCGTCAACCAGTACGTTAATTTCCATGCCTGACTACACCGCCAACCTTGACGTACTCACGGAAAACGCCTGGTCCAGCGGCTTTGTGGTGGCCGTTCCCGATGCCGACGGTATTGTGCGGCGCATGCCGCTAGTGATGCGATACGAAAACGGTGTGTACGCGTCACTGGGCCTGGAAATGGCGCG
>JAJUIY010000207.1 GCA_029267415.1 Alcaligenaceae bacterium | reverse complement strand
TTCCTGGCGCTCAAAAAACCGCAAGCCACCATATACCTTGTAGGAAATGCCGGCCGAAAATAAGGTGTGTTCAAGAACGCGCGACTGGGCGTTGCTACGATAAAGCACGGCAATCTCATGGCGGGGATAGCCGGCGTCCATCAGGGCCCTGATTTCATCCACTACCCATTGTGCCTCGAGGCTATCGGACGCCTGTTCGACCACACGGATAGGCTCGCCCTCGCCCTGGTCGGTCCAAAGGTTTTTGCCCAGGCGTGAGCTGTTATGCGCAATCAACGCATTGGCAGCGTCAAGAATATGGCCGTACGAGCGGTAATTTTGCTCAAGGCGGATCACCGTGTCGCGGGCATAATCATGCTGAAAGTCGGCCATATTGCCCACATTGGCACCCCGGAAGGCGTAAATGGACTGGTCATCGTCGCCCACGGCAAAAATGCTTGCCCCACCCCCTGCCAGCAGCGTTAGCCAACGGTACTGCAAGGTGTTGGTATCTTGGAATTCATCCACCAAAATATGGCGGAAGCGGCGCTGGTAATGCTCGCGGATCGGGGCATTGCGTTGCAATAGTTCAAACGCCCGCAACAACAGCTCGGCAAAGTCAACCACCCCCTCGCGCTCGCATTGCGCTTGATATAGCCGGTAAATTTCGATTAACTGGCGACGGTGCGCGTCGTAGCCTTCGATATCGTCAGGCCGCAGGCCTTGTTCTTTGGAGCCGTTAATAAAGTACTGAACGTCGCGCGGTACGAACACGTCGTCGTCAAAGCCGCCCCCTTTCAGCAAGCGGCGAATGGCGGCCAGCTGGTCGGCGCTATCCATGATCTGGAACGTTTGCGGCAAACCGGCGTCGCGGAAATGGGCGCGAAGCAGGCGGTTGCACAGGCCGTGGAAGGTACCCACCCACATGCCTCGCGTATCTAACGGCATCAATGCCGTTAGACGGGTAAGCATTTCACGTGCGGCTTTATTGGTAAAGGTGACGGCCATCAGCCCGTAAGGGCTAACCTGGCCCGTTTGAATAAGCCAGGCCATGCGTGTGATAAGCACACGGGTTTTGCCGCTGCCCGCCCCGGCCAGGACCAAGGCGTGTTGCGGCGGCAGTGTAACGGCGGCGTGCTGTTGGGGATTAAGGTTTGCCGCGATCATGCCGCGTAGCGGCGCAGACGGTTGGCGAACTGCTCCAGACTGTCAATCCCACTTTGCTGTGCGCGCTGGCACCAGGCCTGCAGGTCGGCAAGCAATTGCTCGCTGCTGGCACTGGAACTTTCCCACAAACCCATCAGGTCGTGACGCATTTGGACCAACGTGGACAAGGGCTTGTTTTCGGCCAAAAGGCTTTCAAGTTCATGTTGTTGTGCCGGCTCGAGCTGCACGTCAGTGCGTGTCAGCCATTCTTTTGCGCGGCTAAGCAGCGTAAAGCGGCAATTGGGGCTGCCCGCTTCGCGGGTGTGCCGTACCTTGGCGATCTCTTCCGACACAGCCTTTTTGATCAGGTCGGTATAGCGCGCCAGAACCTCGTAGCGATGGGTAATAACGCCTTGCAGTGTGTTGAGGTCGACCGGCGCGTCGCTGGATGCGGGTTCGAGCCGAAGCTTGGGCGCCACCTTCTTGACTTTGGCCAGCTTGAAAAAGCGCAGCACCTGGATGTAGCACCAGCCGAGGTCGAATTCATACCATTTGTTGGAGAATTTGGCCGATGTTGCGTAGGCGTGATGGTTGTTGTGAAGCTCTTCACCACCAATGATGATGCCCCAAGGCGAAATGTTGGTGCTGGTATCCGGGCTGGCAAAGTTACGGTAGCCCAGCGCATGGCCCACACCGTTGACCACACCCGCCGCCCAGAATGGGATCCAGGCCATCTGGATTGCCCAGACGGTAAGACCGATGGCCCCGAACAGGGCCAGATCAATACCCAGCATGATCATGATACCCAGGAGGTTATGGCGCGAATACAGGTTGCGCTCGAGCCAGTCGTCGGGTGTGCCGTGACCAAAGCGCTTCAGTGTGTCTTCGTTTTTGGCTTCATTGCGGTAAAGTTCCGCGCCGCGGAAAAATACCATGCCAAGACCAAATACGACGGGCGAATGGGGATCACCTTCGCGTTCACAACGTGCGTGGTGTTTGCGGTGAATGGCCACCCATTCTTTGGTGATCATACCGGTGGTGAGCCACAACCAGAAGCGGAAGAAATGAGCCGCTGCCGGATGCAAGTCAAGGCCGCGGTGTGCCTGGCTGCGATGCAGAAAAACCGTGACTGAAACAATGGTGATATGCGTGAGCACCAACGTAACAAGAACGATTTGCCACCATGCCAGTTGCAGGAAACCGCCTGCCAGGAAATTAATAATGTAGTCCATATGTACCTGAAAAGGCTTTGTGTTAAGACGCAAAAAGTGTAGCGTGTTTCACTGAAGTACGACAGTCGGATTACACCTTAGTTACCGATGACATGTTGCAAGTTGTTTTGTTGATTTTATTGACGCACCATGACGGCGGCAAAAAAACCGTCGGTGTTGTGGTGGTCGGGACGGAGTTTCAAGTATGGCCCGCTTGCATCAAGGTTGGCAATCCGATCGGCAAGCACCGTACCTGCATCTACCCGCTTGAAGTGCGTGTTGGCCGCCAGAAAACGTTCAATTTGCTGTTCGTTTTCCTCGGGCAACAAGCTGCACGTAGCATACACCAGCCGGCCCCCGGGAGCCACACAGCGTGACGCCTGCTGCAAAATGCTGGCCTGTGTTTGTACCAGCTGGTCTACAGCCTCGGGGCTCATGCGCCATTTCAAATCTGGGTTGCGGCGCAAGGTGCCCACACCCGTGCAAGGGGCATCAACCAACACCCGGTGCGCCTTGCCATGCAAACGCTTCACCCTTTTGTCGCCCTCTTCGCTAATGACGACTGGAACAATATTGGACAAGCCACTGCGGGCAAAACGCGGCTTGGCCTTTGCAAGCCGTGCGGCATGAACATCAAAGGCGTATAACCGACCCGTGGAGCGCATCAAGGCACCCAGCAGCAAGGTTTTACCGCCGGCTCCCGCACAATAATCAATTACCATTTCCCCGCGGCGCGGTGCCACCAGCGCCCCCAGAATTTGGCTGCCCTCATCCTGCACCTCTAACTGGCCTTCCTTGAACTGCGGCCATTGATTAACCGGCGGGCGTCCCTGAATGCGAATACCCCAGGGAGAATACGGTGTGGGCTGTGGGTCAAAACCGGCTGCCAGACTGTTGCGCAACTGCAACAAAACGTCATCCCGGGTCGTCTTCACGATATTGACGCGTAAATCCAGCGGCGCGGGGGTGTTTAACGCGGCCATCAGCCCTTCGGCGTCAGGCAGCTGGCCCAAGCGATCGTCCAGCCAGCTGGGCAGGCTATAGCGTATGGCCCGCGGCATGGCGGTGGCTGGAACGGCACGGGTATGTGCCAGCCAGGCTTGTTCATCGGGGCTCAGGGCGGCCTGCAGCCACGCTGGCTCGGTCACCGAGGCCAAGCCCAGAATGGCCAAGCGGCGTGTCGCTGGTCCGGTGCCGCTTTCGGCCAGCTGGCGATAGCGGCGCAAATGACGCAATACCTCAAACGCGGCGTCTGCGACTTCGGCGCGATCCCGTACCCCTGCTTTGCGGTTGGCGCGCATCCATCGCGACAATACCGCGTCCGCCGGATAGGTCCATGGCAACATGTCGTCAAGCAGGCGCTGTACCTGGTCGATACGGATTGACGCACGGGCAGCGCTAGGCGTACTTGCGCGGCGCGTCTCACGGGCGTCGCGTACTGGACGTGCTGGTTTTGAGTTTGGTCGAGACATGATCAAAATGAAAAAAGTCAGGCGACGGGTTGTACA
>JAJUIY010000028.1 GCA_029267415.1 Alcaligenaceae bacterium | reverse complement strand
TGTCCCAGATCCATCTGGTTGAGCTGCTCGGTAACCGACTTTTCCCCATATTCCAGTAAGAGGCACAACGCCAGCAAGCGATGCTCGTTGCTCTGGAGCCGCAAGGTTGCAGCGGCCTTTGCGGCGCCTTCGCGCATGAAGAGTTCATTTCTATCGCTGGAATTCATGATTACCTGGGGATGCTGATTAAGTAACAGCTTAACGGTTGACGGCGTGCGGTTAAATACCGCAAAGCATGATAGCTAAAATATTTAAATTATGCATAAGTATATGCTTATGCCGTTTTGAGCAGTCCCGACTGCGCTGCCGTCTCAGTTCCGCCGAGCGTTTGCCGTATTTGTGACGCCACTGAGATTGACATCATATTAGTTGATTATTATATACTAATGGTTATTCAACTAATATGAGGATCTCCGCCATGCTCCGTTTTGATCTCCCGCCTGTTTGGTCCCGCGTGACGCGGGTGGAAGCGTTTGTCAGCTTCGTCGTTTGTGCGGCCGCACTTGTGGTCACGCCGTGGTTGATGTTGATTCCCGTCGTACAAGGATTTGTGCGTGGCGTGTTGGGCCATTACAAATGTCCGATGCATTGGATGCTCGCGCGCGTGTTTGAATCACGCGGATGGGGCGGTGCCAAAGAAAACCCGGGTGCCAAAATGTTTGCCAACAAGCTGCTGTTTGTCGCCAGCAGTGCTGCGATTGTGCTTTATCTGATGGGCAGTAGCCTGTGGGTAATACCGTGCACGGTGCTGCTGGTATTTACGGCGTTGGAATGGGCGTTCTCCTTTTGCGCCGCGTGCTGGGTATACGGCTGGTGGTACAGCAAGTTTCCGCCCCGCACCCAGTGATCATGACAGAAGCGACGTGGTCATGCTCAGCAGAGCATGGCCGCGCCCTGTCGTCTATTAGATAAAAATAATTTAGAGGGTTATAATATACTCTGTGAGAGATTTTAACGCAGTACGTCTGTCACCCTACAGGAGTCGCCTATGAAACAGTATCTTGACGCAATGAAAGCCGCTGATGCGGTGTCCCGACTGCGGCTGGATAGGCGGCAAATGCTGGCCTTGTCAGCAGCCGGGGTAGGGTCGGCCATGCTGGCCAGGCCAGGCCATGCCATGGCTGCGTCCGATAAGGTACGCACGACGGCACATATCGTGATTGCCGGTGCGGGTGCAGCCGGGTTAAGTATCGCGTCAGGCTTGGCGGCTCGCTTGCAAGGTGCCCATATTACCTTGCTGGATGCCCGGAAGGAGCATTGGTATCAACCGGGCTTCACGCTGGTTGCGGCCGGGGTCAAGGCGCAGGGCTATCCGGTTTCAACCACCGCCGAATATGTACCCGACGGTGTTGAGCTAATACCCGAGGGGGTTGCTGAAATCGACCCCGAGGCCAGCAAAGTGGTGACGGCCTCTGGCAAGTCACTGCAATACGACTATTTGTTTGTCGCCACCGGAATGGTGCTGGATTACGACGCCATCGAGGGTATGGATGTGTCGCGCATCGGTTCCAACGGTTTGGGAAGTATTTATCACAGCCCGGCGTCCGCCTCTGCCACATGGCAAGAAATGTCACGCTTTGCCGATAAGGGCGGTGTCGGCGTGTTTCTGCGGCCGGACACCGAAATGAAATGCGCCGGGGCGCCGTTGAAGTACACCTTTATTGTTGACGACTACTTGTCACGCCGTGGCACCCGCAGCCACTCCCAAGTCATTTACAACGCCAACAACAACAGTTTATTCAGCGTCCCGATTGTTCATGAGAAGATTCGGATGCTGTTTGAAGAGCGAGACATCCAAACGCAATATGGCCGCAAGCTGACGGCGATTGACCTGGATCGTCGCATTGCCAGATTTGATACCGCTGACGGCCCAATCGATCTTGACTACGACTTCATCAACGTCATTCCGCCCATGAAGGCGCCAGATGTGGTTCGCGACAGTCCCCTTCCGTGGCAAACCGGAAAATGGGCCGAAGAAGGCTGGATGGATGTGGATCGTGGCACCTTGCGCCATATCCGCTATCCCAATGTTTTTGGGGTGGGGGATATCGCGGGGGTTCCGAAAGGGAAAACCGCCGCCAGCGTGAAGTGGCAGGTGCCCGTCGCGGTCGATCATGTCGTGTCCGAAATTGCCGGGAAGTCCAGCACGGCACTGTATGACGGATACACCTCATGTCCCATGATCACGCGCTTGGGACGCGCCATGTTGATCGAGTTCGACTACCGGAATAACCTCCGGCCGTCATTTCCCGGACTAATCGCACCCCTTGAAGAGCTCTGGATCAGCTGGGTAATGAAAACCATGGCATTGAAACCCACCTACATCAGCATGCTTCGGGGCAGGGCCTGACGCACAGTTATCGGAGAATGGCATGAAAGAACTGGATCCGCTTGTATTTTTCTATGTGTTTCGCGAAATGCTCGGCACGCCGCTACTGATACTATTTGCGGTACTGATCGTGGGAGGCGCGCTGGCGTTTATTAGCCTGCTGGTTCGTGAAAAAGGCTTTCGCGCCGAGCGCATGCTGCGCTGTCAGGGGCTAGGCCTGCCAGGAGGGGTACTGGCACTTATTATCATGGCCCGCGTGTCATCGTCGGGCTTCAACGACGCTGGGGGGCCAGTCGACTGGTTGTTGATTGCGTTGGTATTTGGCGCCGGCCTGGTGGGTACCACCATTATTGCCTACAGTGCCGCCGGCTGGTGGAAGGCGTGCCGGAAGGCCTGAGGTGTCAATGCCGGCAGCCTTGATGGCACGGCAACCTGCATGGTGCTTTAGCCTGGTTGCCCCTGCGGCACTATCGGGCACGACGCCATGCACGTCGCGCCAGCCGTAACGGCCCTACAACAGTTCGAGGCGTTCGGTTGCGGTTTGGGCAGCAGATGAGTCGGGGTATTCGGTGACGATACGCTGAAGTGACGTTTTCGCGCCGGCCAAGTCATCAAGCTCAATCTGGCTTGCGGCAATAATCAGCAGGGCATCGGGCGCCCGTGGGTCTTGAGGGGTCGTGGCAATCAGTTCTTGCAGCCCGGCAATGGATTCTTTAAATTGTTTGGTGGCGTACTGGCTACTGCCGCGATAGAAACGGGCCTCGGGCGCCAGCTGGCTAGTGGGCCAGGCGTCCAGAAACAGTGCAAAGCCCTCGGCCGCTTCTTTGTACTTTCCAGCGCGGAATAACCCCATGGGGCCTTCAAATGCGGCTTGCTCTTGTGGGTCGGCAACGACGGTGCCAAACCCGCCCGACTGGTCTTGTGTTGAGCGCTTGTCCAGGTCGGTGACCCATTTAAGGCGTTCGACTTCTCCCCGCAAAGATGAAATTTCATTGCGCAACATCTCGATCTGGTCGGCAAACTCTAGCCGGATCCGGCGGTCTTGCTCGACCATTTGATGCAACTGTTCGCGAAGATCAAGAATGGCCCGGCGTGCATCGTCATCAGCAAAGGCGTATGCCGGCCCGGCCGACACGGTGCCTGCGGCAAGCAACGTCGCCAAAACATAACGCAGGGAGAAGGGGTAAACGCTCATTCGAATGCTCCGAAATTACCTTCCATATAGAAAACGCCGTGACGACTTGGTCGCCCCGGCGTCTGAATGGCCTTAGTCCGGTCTTTTAATATTACCGTTGATACGAGATGTCTGCACGCCGGTTTTCGGCGTAGTCCGCTTCCGTGTTACCCAGTGCTTTGGGACGCTCTTTACCGAAGCTGACGGTCTCGATCTGGGCGCTGTTGACACCCATGAGCGACATCATGCGCGCGACGGCATCGGAGCGGCGCTGACCCAGAGCCAGGTTGTACTCCGAACCGCCCCGGGCATCAGCGTGGCCTTCGATGCGCACGTTCTGCTGGGTGTTGCGGCTCAGGTAAGACGCGTGCATCTCAACGACGCGACGGTACTGTTCGGGGACAACGTAGCTATCAAACTCGAAATAGACCGAGCGCTCTTGCGCAAGCGGGCTCTGCGGATTGAAGGGGTCCATGATCACGCCGGTGGTGGTTCCGTCTGCGCCGGCTCCCGTGCCGGCAGTGCCCGTGCCGGGCTGGTCTAAAGGTACGGAACTACAAGCGGCGAGCGCGGCAGTGATTGCCGTGATCGAAATACTTTTTGCGATGCGCGAGCTCATTTGGTTTCCTTAATAAGAGTCACACTAAAGGTTAATTGCGAAACGGGCCCCAAACGGGCTCCTTGACGTTTCCATTCAATGCCGACAGCGTTTGGCGTACGCGGCCGTCGACCGAAGTGACGGCCAGTACACTACGCCCACCCTGAACAGCACTATGCAGAACCTGCATGCCATTGGGCGCAAAACTTGGCGAGTGGTCATCCGGCCCGGCAGTCAGCAATGCCTCGCTACCTGACGCCATGTTTTGCAAGGCGATACGGAATGCGCCGTCTCTGCGAGTAACGTACACCAGATTGTTACCGTCTGGCGAGATGGCGGGTGAGATATTGTAACTGCCGTGAAAAGTTACTCTTTGTGCTTCACCGCTGTCCAGGCTGACACGATAGATTTGCGGGTTTCCGCCGCGGTCGCTGGTGAAAACCAATGAGCGGCCGTCCGGCGTGAATTGCGGTTCGGTGTCAATAAGGGGAGAGCGCATTACGCGACGCAAGTTTCCGCCCTGGGCATCGATGGTGTAGATCTGCGAGATCCCGTCCCGTGAAAGCACGATGGCTAATTGCTGCCCGTCGGGCGACCACGCCGGTGCGCTGTTATTGCCTTTAAAGTTGGCAATGGGCACGCGCTGGCCTGTGGCCAATGTCTGTACATAAATTACCGGTTTGCCCAGCTCGAAGCTGACGTAAGCCAGTTTGCTTCCGTCGGGTGACCAGGCCGGTGAAATAATGGAATGCTTGGAACGCAGCATAACCTGCGGGTTTTGTCCGTCGGCGTCTGCAATTTGTAACTCATAGCCGTTGCTGGTTTGCAACACATAGGCGATGCGCGTGGAAAAAACACCGCGAACGCCCGTAATGCGTTCGTAGATACGATCAGCAATTTGGTGAGCAATACGGCGCATCTCGTCTTCGCTGCCCGTGAAGGCGACGGCATCCAGCTCGGCTTGGCTTACCGTATCAACCAAGCGGTAGTCAATCCGGTATTGCCCGGCCGTCTGGCTGATTGAGCCGAAGGCGATGTAGTCGGCACCGCGGTTGCGCCAGCTTTCGTGGTCGATGACGCTTTCCACTTGCAACGCGACGTCGGCGGTGTTGATCAATTGAAATTGACCCGAGCGGGTGAGGTCGTCGCGAATGACTTGTGTGGTCAGCTGACCTTGCGGGTCGCCGGAAAATTCGGCGATGGCAATCGGGTACTGTGTGGCGCCCACGCCGGAAATATCGACACGCAGCTGAGCTTGGGCGGGTTGCACCATCAGCCAGGCAAACGTGGAAGCAAGCAGCCCGGCAAACAGGGCGCGCCATCGGCGGGGCCTGCCTGATTGGGCTGACGTAAGGGTAGTCATGTCCTTTCTCCTGTTAATCGTACATGCGGTAATTACCGTCGATGAAGGCGGGGTATTTACCGCCCGGTGGGGCGGGGAAGGGTGAGCAGCGCTCAATCCCTTTTTTGACCGCTTCGTCAAACAGCGGGATGCCTGATGAGCGCAGCACCCGCACATTGCGCGGCGTACCATTCGGGTTCAGGTCGACACGATATTGTACTGTCGGATTCGCGCTGCCCTGACGCATCGGTACGCTATAGACGACACGCGGACGGATGCATGCGCGTACCTGTGCGCCATAGCCGCTATCCGACCCGCCGCCGGCCTGGTTTCGATCGTCCGTGCCGCCGGGGATGCCGGCAACACCCGAAACGTCGCTGCGCATCGCGGCGCGTAGCGCCTCACGTTTTTTCCGCTCGGCCGCGGCTTTCTCAGCTGCGGCTTTTTCGGCGGCGGCCTTCTTGGCAGCGGCAGCCTTACGCTCGGCCTCTTCCTTGGCTTTGCGTTCAGCTTCCTCTTTGGCTTTACGCTCGGCCTCTTCCTTGGCTTTACGTTCGGCTTCCTCTTTGGCTTTACGTTCAGCTTCCTCCTTGGCTTTACGCTCAGCTTCTTCCTTGGCCTTGCGTTCAGCTTCCTCTTTTGCTTTACGCTCGGCTTCTTCTTTAGCTTTACGCTCTGCCTCTTCCTTGGCCTTACGTTCAGCTTCCTCTTTTGCTTTACGTTCGGCTTCTTCCTTCGCTATACGTTCCGCTTCTTCTTTGGCTTTGCGTTCCGCTTCTTCCTGTGCCTTGCGCTCTGCCTCTTCTTTGGCTGCACGCTCAGCTGCCAGGCGCTCTTCAAATTCCTGTTTGCGCTTCTCTTCTTCGAGTGCGATGTCAGGATCGACTTCTGGCTCTGGCTCTACGGGCGGTGTTTCGGCCGTGGGTTCAGGCTCGGGAGCAGGGGCTGGCTCTGGTTCGGGTTCCGGCTCAGGTTGGGGCTCGGGTTGTGGTTCATCCGTTACCGGCTGTTCTTCAAGCGGCTCATCTTCAACAGGCTCGTTCTCGGCCGGATCTTCTTCAGCCGGCTCATCCTGGGCGGTCTCGTCTTCCGTCGGCTGGGCGACGTCGTCTTCAAGATCACCCGCGTCAGGCGTGTCCCCCGGTGCCCACAGTTCGACCTGGACCGGACTCGGGGTACGCGGCGATGAAGTCATCATCCCGGCGATCATTAACACCAGAACAAGGGATATGTGCAATGCAAACGCCCACACGAAGGCGCGGCGTTGCTCGCGCTGTTCTTGTTCTTGTTCAGGAGTTTCGGGAAGGTCGAATAAATGCTTCATGTACTGGTGCTGCGGTCCGTTGTTCCAACAGGCGCTTGCCGTTACTCACTTTCCGTGGCGGGGCCCGCAGATTGATCAACAAGAAGGCCAAGCCGTGTAATGCCATTACCGCGCAGCTGATCCATGATTTTGACGACGTTCTCGTAGGGGACACGTCCGTCCGCCGCGATCACGACTGGCGTTTCGGGGGTAATCCGTGCCTGGATTTCGGCAATCAGGTTTTCTTCGGCGACAGTTTCGAACTCGGCGCCGGCTTCGCGCAGGCGCATGGCCAGCTCACCTTGTTCGTTGAGCTGGACCTCGAGTGGTTGTGTTGGCACCTCTGATGCACGCCCCACACTGGGAAGCTCGATAAGCCCTGGCGTGATCATGGGCGCGGTAACCATAAAAATCACCAGCAACACCAGCATGACGTCAATGTACGGGACGACGTTAATTTCGTTTGTCAGGCGGCGACGGTGACGGTGTGAGGTAAGGGAAGGCATCAGCGCACCTGCCGTTGCAAGATGTTCAGGAACTCGTCGACAAAGGCATCGAACCGGGCTGACAGGCGGTCGATTTGTGTGGTGTAGCGGTTGTAGGCAACCACCGCCGGAATGGCGGCAAACAACCCGATGGCGGTGGCGATAAGCGCCTCGGCAATGCCCGGGGCCACTGCGGCCAGCGTGGCTTGCTGCATGGTGCTTAGACCGATGAAGGCGTGCATAATGCCCCACACCGTACCTAGAAGCCCAATGTAGGGGCTGACTGAACCCGCCGACGCAAGAAAGCTGAGGTTGGCCTCAAGGCTGTCCAGCTCGCGCTGATAGGCCGAACGCATGGCGCGTCGCGGTCCGTCCAGCATCAGTTCGGGGGCCACCCCGCTGCGCCGGGCTTTGACAAATTCTGTCATGCCGGCATCAAAAATTCGTGCCAGCGCGCCGTGTTCGCCGCGGCGGGTACTGACTGCCTGTTGCAACACAGTGAGGTCGCCGCCGGCCCAGAAATCGTCCTCGAAGCGGCGGGTTTGCTCGAATGCGCGTCGTAAGGCAGCGCGTTTGCTGAAAATATATGTCCAAGACAAGATCGATATGCCCAGCAGCAGCAACATGACGAACTGTACCGGGATACTTGCATTGACTATCAAAGATAGCAACGACAGGTCGTTGGGGGCATCCATGTTCAGATCCTGGCCTCTTCTAAAAGTGTTTTAAGTTCAGCGCCCAGCGGCGCGGGACGAAACGTCCGGGCATCAATGCAACAGACTTCGATTGTGCTTTCGCACAGGAGTTCCTCGCCACGATAAGCGAGTTGTCGAAATGTGATGGATGCCCGGCCGATGCGGGAGATGGTGCTATGCAGCGTGAGCAGGTCGTCCAGGGCCGCCGGTTTGCGATATTGTATTTCAACCTTCTTGACCACAAACAGACGATGCTCCTGTACCGCGAGTTCTGATTGATTGACGCCTAGCCGTCGCAGCCACTCGGTGCGCGCGCGCTCGAAAAATTTGAGGTAGTTGGCGTAATACACCACCCCGCCGGCGTCGGTGTCCTCGTAATATACGCGAATATCGAAGCGAAACGCGTCAGTGGGTGTTTCAGAAGACATAAGTTTTGTTAAATCGTGTTAGAAAGGAGAACGCCCAGGCGGGCGGGGCAGGCCGGCCAGCAGTGCAGAGGCAGATGCCGGCCGGTTACAAATGTTGAGCTTACAGCGTTTCGAGTAACTTCGTCACATGTTGTACCGTGTCGTTTACCGGTACGTGCGTGACGTTGCCGTCGTGACGCGCCACAACTTCCACTGCGCCTTCTTTCAGGCCTCGATCGCCAATGGTGATACGTACCGGAATGCCGATCAGCTCCCAGTCAGCAAACATGCTTCCCGGGCGAACGTCACGATCATCCAGTATGACATCCACGCCTTTCGCTTGCAGGTCGGCGTATAGCGTATGCGCTGCGTCGCGCACGGCGTCGCTGCGGTTTAGCCCGATCGGGCAGATCACCACCTCAAAAGGGGCAATGGCACGGGGCCAGATAATGCCCTTGTCATCGTGGCTTTGTTCGATGGCGGCCGCCGAAATCCGGCTGACTCCAATGCCGTAACAACCCATTTGAATCACAGCGGATTTGCCATTTTCGTCCAGGTAAGTGGCGCCCAGCGCTTTGGAGTAGGTGTCGCCCAGGAAAAACACGTGACCAACTTCGATCCCTCGCTGAATCGCAAGGGAGCCGCCGGCCGGATCAGGATCGCCTTCGACCACATTGCGGATATCGTAGACGGCGGGTTCGGGCAGGTCACGACCCCAGTTGACGCCGGTATAGTGATAGCCCTCGTCGTTGGCGCCACAAATGAAGTTGCTCATGTTGGCCACTGTGGTGTCGGCGATGACCGTGATGGGCTTCTGGGTATTGATGGGCCCCAAATAGCCCGGCCGGCATCCGAAGGTATCGATAATTTCCTCTTCGGTCGCCAGGCGGTAGCCGCCCTCAAAGCCAGGCAGCTTGCTTACTTTCACTTCGTTGACATCGTGGTCGCCGCGGACCAGAAGCAAAACCACCTTGTCCAGTGTGCCGTCTTCCTTGTCAGTCGCAAAAACTACCGATTTGACGGTGTCGGCCAGCGGGCGCTTCAGCAGTTGTGCCACCAGCTCGCATTTGGGTGCATCGGGTGTGGGTGTTTTGACCAATGCTTCAGAGGCCTCGCCGCGTTGTGCAATAAGGCAGGGCGCCGGTGCCAATTCGATATTGGCAGCGTACGACGTTTCGGGGTTGTACACGATCAGGTCTTCGCCTGTATTGGCAATGACCTGGAATTCGTGACTGCGGGAGCCGCCGATGGCGCCGGTGTCGGCAGCAACCGCCCGAAAATTCAACCCCAGGCGTTCGAAGATCCTGACGTAGGCATCAAACATGGCGTCGTAGCTGCTTTGTGCGCTTTCAGCGTCGCGGTCGAACGAGTAGGCGTCTTTCATGATGAACTCGCGGCCACGCATCAGGCCGAAGCGAGGACGGCGCTCGTCGCGGAATTTGGTCTGTATGTGATAGAAGTTGACGGGAAGCTGACGCCAGCTGTGAATTTCGTTGCGCACGATATCCGTCACGACTTCTTCGGATGTGGGTTGCAGTACAAAGTCGCGCTCGTGGCGGTCCTTGATGCGCAGCAATTCGGGGCCATAGGCGTCCCACCGGCCCGATTCCATCCATAATTCGGCCGGCTGCACAATTGGCATGAGCAATTCGATGGCGCCGGCGCGGTCCATTTCTTCGCGCACGATACCTTCAATTTTTCGGAGAACCCGCAGGCCCAGTGGCATGTACGTATAGATACCGCCCGCGGCCTGCCGGATCATTCCGGCACGCATCATCAACTGATGGCTTTTGACTTCAGCGTCTGCGGGCGCTTCTTTTAGCGTGTTGATATGGTACTTGCTAGCATGCATGGTGAGGTTCTCTACAGATACGTATAATCAAAGTGTTCTTAAATTAGCTTTGGGGTGGCCTATGTTAGACCGAGAAGGCTACCGTCCTAATGTCGGCATTATCCTCGTCAACCGCAAAAACGAGGTGTTCTGGGCAAAACGAATCCGGGAGCATTCCTGGCAGTTTCCGCAAGGTGGTATCAAGCATGGCGAAAGCCCTGCGCAGGCGATGTATCGAGAACTTCGTGAGGAAGTGGGGTTGCTACCCGAACATGTGCGCATATTAGGCCGGACACGGGATTGGTTGCGATATAACGTACCAAGTCATTTTATTCGGCGCGACTCGCGCGGGCATTACAAGGGCCAGAAGCAAATCTGGTTCTTGTTGCGAATGCTTGGTCGTGATTCAGACGTCAGTTTGCGGGCCAGCGAGCGCCCCGAATTTGACGCTTGGCGCTGGAGCCACTACTGGGTGCCACTGGACACCGTCATCGAATTCAAACGTGAAGTATATACGCAGGCACTGAACGAGTTGTCGCCAATATTATTTCGGCGCGGGCGTGATACCCGGTTTTTGCGCCAGCGCACGCAGCAGCGCCCGACCCAGCACGACGTAGCGCTGGTTCAGCCGGCATCGCGCGTGTCGTCTGAATAGCGTGTTCAGTGGCTCGGGCAGGGCAGCGCTTCGCCCGGCCCGAACCGCTGTGCGCCGTGTTTACTTGGGTTGCAAGCGCTTGATCAGGCTGGATGTATCCCAGCGGCCGCCGCCCATTTGCTGGACATCGGCGTAAAACTGGTCAACCAGCGCCGTTACCGGGACTCGCGCACCATTGCGGCGCGCTTCTTCAAGCACCAGGTTCAGGTCTTTACGCATCCAGTCAACCGCGAAGCCGAAATCAAACTTGTCGTCCACCATGGTGTGGCCGCGGTTATCCATTTGCCAGCTTTGTGCTGCGCCTTTGCCAATAACATCCAGCACCTGTTTCATGTCGAGGCCCGCCGCACTTCCAAAGGCGATGGCTTCGGACAAGCCTTGAACCAGGCCGGCAATACAGATTTGGTTAACCATTTTGCATAGCTGGCCGGCTCCGGGGCCACCCAGCAGGGTAATGGCTTGCGAATAGGCGGCGGCAACGGGTTTCATCCGGTTAAACTGCGTCTGATCGCCCCCGCACATGACGGTAAGCACACCATTGACGGCGCCCGCCTGACCTCCCGAGACCGGCGCATCAACAAAGCCCACGCCTTTGTCGGCTGCGGCCTGATAGAGTTCGCGCGCCACCTCGGCGGACGCGGTGGTGTGGTCGACCAGCAATGTGCCTTTGCCCATGCCGGCCAAAGCGCCGTCTGCACCTAAAATTACCGCTCGCAGGTCGTCATCGTTGCCGACGCAGCAAAATACAATATCGGCATCCTGTGCAGCCTGGCGGGGGGTGGTTTTAAAGTTGCCGCCAAACTCTTGTTGCCAGCTTTCTGCCTTGGTTGTGGTGCGGTTGTAGACGGTCACGTTGTGGCCGGCGCGGGCGAGATGGCCGGCCATGGGAAAGCCCATGACGCCCAGACCGATAAACGCGACGTTAAGAGAAGGGGTTGCTTCGTACTCGCGATTTCCGATGGAAGAGGTCGCCATTGAGTGTGTCTCCTTGTGGTTGATTGTGTTTATTGGCATCACTGCCGCCTATCAGCTTATCCCAGATAGGCTTGCGTCAAAAACGCTGGCAGAGGTTATGATTAGGGCTTCCAGTTTCTGAACTTGCCTTTTGGCCCACCGGCTTACGATTATGCCCATGTTGCAAGACCTTGATTTTCTCGCTGCTCGTATTGAGCAAATGGTTAAGCTTACCCGCCAGCTGCAGGCCGATCGTACCGCATTGCAGGCACGTGTAAAGGCCCTCGAAACCGAACGCGACCAGCTGGGTAGCCAGTTACAGCAACGTGAAACCGAGCTTCAGGCAATGGCGGGCAACCTTGCCGACTATGAAGCCCGGATCAAAGCCGGTCAGGCCCAGGCCAGCCAGGTGCAGACGCAATTGCAGCTCGAGCTGGAACAGTACCGTCAGCGCTGCTCTGATACCGAGCAGCAGCTGCAAAAAAGTCAGCAGGCCACAAAACAGCTCAGCATTGTATCCGAAGAGGCCCGTCGCCAGATTGACTCAATCCTGACGCGCCTGCCGGGCCCTCCACAGGAGTAAATTGGTATGGAACGGGTAGATGTTTCCATCTTGGGGCGCGACTATTCGCTGGTTTGCCCCCCCGAACAAAAAGAGTCGCTTACCGCCGCGGTACGCCATGTCGAACAACGCACATCGGCCATCCGCGATGCCGGAAAGGTCAATGGCAATGAGCGCATTGCGGTGATGGCCGCCATTCAGATTGCTGCCGAATTATTGTCCACTCGTGCGCCTGACGGGCCTTTAAGCAATATTGCCTTGGGCGATTTCAAGCGTAAAATAGACGACATGAATGCGTTGCTTGATCAAGTTCAAGGTCTGGCCGGCAAAGCGCATAATTAGTCTGTTAATATGAGGCTTCAGAACACCGCTGGCCCCGCTGGGCCAAATGTTCTACACCTTTAGTCCCTGCAGTGTTCGTGACATGGCCATACATGCCTTGAACCAATGCTTACGGCAACAGGTTGCCAGATTTCCGGGCAGGTGCGCTCCCTCTTCTGAGGGAACCCGAAACCCGGTTGAAGGCGACCACCTTGAACCTCCGGTTCCAGGATGCCGGCCTAGACGGCACATGCGGGGCAATTTTCCAAAAGTCCGTTATTATTAACGGACTTTTTCTTTTCCGGGTCCCTGTGCGTCGTCGCATGGACCGGCACTCAAGGGTGCAGGTCACTGGTATTGCAGCGTCGCATTGCAGCGTCCTTAATCCACCATACGTAATGGGGCAGTCCACTATGCGCCAATCTACCCTTACGCTTAAGGCACAGCGGCCGCTTTCACGGCCTGCTCAACCCCCGGTTTTGCGCTCTACACACCGTTCTGTTTTGCGTTCCATGCAACGGATTGTTGGCGGCGCGTCATGGTGTCTTGTCGCCTTTGTCGTCATTGCGTCGTTAGGGGGAGTGCTTGCGCACTCGGCTTGGGCATCCGGCACGCCGGAGGCTGCACAAAGCCGCAGTTTGCGCGATCCGGGCGGTCATCATTACCACGGGCGCCACGGCGGTGAGCACTATCACCGGGGCCACAACCCTGGCGGACCCCATGGTGGCTCGCATCATGCCAAGTGGCCTCAAGCAACGTTACAGGCACAGGCGCAGGCCGAAGTCCCGCAAGATATGGTTCGGATTGTGCTGGCCACCCAGCTATCCGATTCGTCTCAACAGGCTGTCGCCAAGGCACTGACCGCCGCAATCAATACCGCCATGGAGCGTGCGCGCGGCCAATCTGACGGGGTCACGGTTTCCAGTGGCAATTTCCGTGTATGGCCCATGAATGACAAAGACGGCAACATTTCAAATTGGCGCGGCTCGGGCGAAATCGTTCTCGAATCGGATGATTTCGATGCGGCATCCGGGTTGGCGTCGCAGCTTTCGGACGTGATGGCCATTGCGTCTGTGGGCTTTTTTGTATCGCCGCAAACCCGGGCCCGCGAAGAAGAACAGCTACTTGCGCAGGCCGCGGCCGCGTTTCGTGACCGAGCGCAAGCCTTGGCCGAAGCCATGGGTTATAGCGGGTACAGCTTGCGCAGTGTCGACCTTGGCGGCTCCGGGATGCGCTTTGAGGCCGCCCGCATGATGGCGCAGCCGGCAATGATGGCCGCTGACAGCGTGGCTCTTGAAGGCGGCACCGAAGTCATCAGCGTATCGGTTAGCGGTTCGGTATTTTTGCGGAACGCCAAAACAGAATAAGGCCCACGGCAATCATGGGTAATGACAGCAGCTGCCCCATCGATAGGTTGCCCAGTACCAGTCCTAAAAAATAGTCCGGCTCGCGGGTGTATTCCACCAGAAACCGGAATACGCCATAACCCATCAAAAACAGTCCGCTAACTTGGCCCGTAGGACGCGGCCGGCTTGAAAACCACCACAGCAACACGAATAAAAGCAGGCCTTCGAGCGCCATCTCGTAAAGCTGGGACGGGTGGCGTGCCACACCATCGCCTGCCGTGCGAAAAACCATGCCCCAAGGCAGGTCGGTGGGGCGGCCCCACAGTTCACCATTGATGAAGTTGCCCAGACGCCCGGCCCCTAATCCAAGAGGGATCAGTGGCGCAATGAAATCGCCAATTTGCAGCAAGGTTTTGTTGTGCCGCCGGGCAAATATCAGTAGCGCAACAATCACGCCGATGAGGCCGCCGTGAAACGCCATGCCGCCTTCCCATATATAGAATACTTTCAGCGGATCGGCGAGGTACTCCGCTGGCTTGTAGAAAAGGATATAGCCCAGCCGACCACCTGCAATGACGCCCAGTACACAATAGAAAATCAGGTCTTCCAGGTTGCGCGCAGTCAGATCGGTAACGCCTTGCCGGATGCGGTATCGCCCCAGAATCCACACCATGGCGAAGCCAAACAAATACATCAGTCCGTACCAATGAACGGCAAGCGGTCCCAGTTGCACGGCAACGGGGTTGAAGTCAGGGTGTTGCAGCATAGGCGAAACCTTCGGTAGCGGAAGCGCGGTGGTATAAACAACAACGTTTGAACGGATTGCACCGTCGGGCTGTCCGTACTATAAACCGTATACACCCGCTATCGCAGGGTGTCTGCTAATTCTATGGATTCCGAGGTTTTGATGCATCGACGTGTTTGCGCTTTTGTGGCCGCTGTCCTCATGGCGCCGGCCGTTGTCTGGGCGGATGGTGGCCTGGATTTTGCACGCAGCAAGCAGTGTCTGGCGTGTCATCAGGTGCAGGTCAAGCGGGTGGGGCCGTCATTCGAGGCGATCGCAGAACGGTACGGTAGCAGCCCGGGCGCACACCAATACCTTGCTCAAACTATTCGCGAGGGCAGCCGTGGAAAATGGGGGGCCATACCTATGCCGGCACAGGCCCAGGTTGGGCTTGCCGACGCGCAACGATTGGCCACGTGGATTCTGTCAATGGCTGCAAGCGCTGACGACGCGGAAGGGGTTGCTGAAGCTGCCGGCCCGGCAAAGTGACGTGTATCTGGTAATGGTGTGTCTATTTATAGTTAGCAAGGGCCATCCAGTGAAAGGCATTTAGCAAAGGCCCCCAGCAAGGGGCATTTGGCAAGCGGCATTTAGTAGGCGGGTGTTTCCGCCGATGCACATTTTCCACCGTATATTCACACTCATCGTATAAGGAGTGTCTGTGTCTGAAACTATCATATTGGGTGGGGGCTGTTTCTGGTGCACGGAGTCAGTTTTTCAGTCGCTGAAAGGCGTACTTAACGTGGAGCCCGGTTACAGTGGCGGGCACGTGGAGCATCCCCGCTATGAAGAAGTTTGCCGGGGGAATACCGGCCATATCGAAGTGGTGCGCGTGCAATTTGATCCTGACCAGCTGCCACTTGAATCCTTGCTGACCGTATTCTTTGCCACGCACGACCCTACCACTCCAGACCGCCAGGGTGCGGATGTTGGCCCTCAGTATGCCTCGGCAATTTTTTATGAATCGCCGGCGCAGCGCGACACCGCACAAAAAGTGATCAAGCGTGTCGAGCAGTTGCTGGAGCATCCCGTAGTAACCCACTTGCGCGAGGCCGAGCAGTTTTGGCCCGCTGAAGGCTATCACCAAAATTACTATCGCAACAACCCCCATCAGGGGTATTGCCAAGCTGTGATCGTGCCCAAGTTAAGCACGCTGCGCCGACATTTTTCCAGTTTGCTGAACGAGCAACCCGACGGTTAAGGCCGGTGGCCACACCGCGCGCAGCCTTGCCCGGGCGGATTCTGCCGCTGGGCCCCGGCCCTTGCCGTGGCCCAGCCACACAACTTGGGCGGGCCCCCGCCGCGGCCGTTTCTTGGGTTATGCTTTACCCGGCGCTTCAAGCACGCCGCGCCGCATCTGGTCCAGCTCGATCGATTCGAACAAGGCCTTGAAGTTGCCTTCACCAAAACCTTCGTTGCCTTTGCGTTGGATTATCTCGAAGAAAATCGGGCCTATCCGATTTTCAGTGAAGATCTGCAGCAGCAGGCCACCGCCGGGCGCTCCGTCCAACAAGATGCGGTTGGCTTTCAGGCGTTGGACATCTTCGCCATGATTGGGTAAACGCTTTTCCAGAAGTTCGTAGTAGGTATCTGGGGTGTCCAGAAAATGCACCCCCGAGGCGCGCAAAGACTCAATCGTGGTGTAGATGTCGGCTGTTGCCAGGGCGATATGCTGGATGCCTTCACCGCCATAGAGGTCCAGGTACTCCTGGATTTGTCCTTTCTGTTCGGTGCCTTCTTCATTAATGGGAATGCGAATGTTTCCGCACGGCGACGTCATGGCCTTTGACTTCACGCCGGTGACCTGTCCCTCAATGTCAAAGTAACGAATTTCCCGGAAGTTGAAGATGCGCTCGTAAAAGCCGGCCCATTCTTCCATGCGTCCCTTATGCACATTGTGTGTCAGGTGATCGATCAGCGTTAGCCCGGCGCCGGCATGGGCCACATCGGCTTGAGCGTTAGCGTGATCCAGGGGCTCGAAGTCAACGTCATAAATACTGATGTCGCCAATGCCTCCGTGGCCCGCTTTGCCTTTCCATCGGTCGACCAGGTAGATCAGCGAATCGCCAATGCCCTTGATGGCGGGAATATTGAGCTCCATCGGGCCACTTTGGGAATCGAATCCCCATGCGCCGAGTTCGAGCGCGCGATTATAGGCGGCCGCCGCGTCGTTCACGCGAAACGCAATCGCGCAAATTGATGGTCCATGCAGCCGCGCGAAGCGCTGTGCAAACGAATCCGGTTCGGCATTTACCAAGAAGTTAATACCGCCTTGACGGTAGAGGATGACGTTTTTCTTGCGATGACGGGCAATCGCTTTAAAGCCCATGGTCTCAAACAGTTGCCCGAGGGCGACCGGGTCGGGGGCGGCGTACTCAATAAACTCAAAGCCCGCAGTACCCATGGGGTTGTCCCACGGTTCAAATTTTTCAGTCATGGTTTGTCTCCTTCAAGCCTCAAGTTTTTATTCTAGAGAGTATGACGTAGCAGGTGTTTGCGAAATGCCGTTGTAAATTACGCGAAAATGGCATTTAATTTCCTGCAACAGTGTGTGGGAGACATTAAATGCCACCAGCAGAACTAGACCGGATCGACCGGCAGATTTTGCATGAATTGCAGCGCGATGGTCGCTTGTCAAATCAAGAGTTGGCCCAGCGTGTGGCCTTATCGCCCAGTCCTTGCCTACGACGGGTCCGACGCCTTGAAGAGCAGGGCTACATCCAAAAATATATGGCGGTGATAGATGCCGAGAAGGTGGGCGTAGGGCTGCTTGCCTACGTCACCATCCGGCTCAACAAAATGCACCGCTCGACACGGGGGCCACTTTCCGATTTTGCTCGCGATGTGCAAGATTGGCCCCAGGTTGTCGAATGCCACGCGATGTCGGGCGACATGGACTATTTGCTGCGCATACAAGTCCGCAATTTGGCCGAGTTCTCCCGATTTGCCATGGATACCCTGATGCAGCATCCCGCGGTCATTGATATGCGCTCCAGTTTTTCAATGCAGCGCATTAAGGAAGGAGGGGCAATCCAGCTTCCTGATGTCGGCGGTGAGCGCTAGGGCTATGGATCAACAGACGACTGTGTTCTGGTCGCGCGGCGCACCCCTTGTCTTCCTGATTTTGTGGTCCAGTGGCTTTGTCTTTTTGAAGATGGGCCTTGCGTACGCGGAGCCGCTCAGTTTTTTGGCCTTGCGTTATGCGCTGGTGGTGGCGGTGCTGCTGCCTGTGTTGTTGTGGGTGCGGCCGACGTGGCCCCAACAGGCCCGCCAATGGGCGCACCTTGCTGTCGTAGGTGTGCTGCTGCAGGCCGGGTACTTTTCTTTCACCTATCTTAGTTTGCATCACCAGATGTCTGCCGGCGGCATCGCGTTGATCACATCACAGCAGCCCATATTGGTGGGCTTGCTGGCACCGCTGGTCTCTAGCGAGCGCGTGTCCGCGGGCAGGTGGGCGGGCCTCATATTGGGGGTGGCCGGGGCGTTAATGGTGATCGTCGCCCGGCCGCTGGGGGGTGAAGGTGTCGGTGCCCTGGGTGTTCTTTACGCCATCTTGGCACTCATGGTGATCACGGCAAGCACACTTTGGGAAAAGCGGTTCGGCACCGAGAGCCATCCCGTGGTGGCAAACCTGGTGCAATACGCCATTGGCTTTGTAGTCGTGTTGCCGTTGGCGCTATGGCTCGAAGATGGCGATATCCAATGGCATGCCCCTGGGTTATGGCTATCACTGGCCTACTTGGTTGTGTGTAACTCCATTGTGGCTATTACGTTGTTGCTCGCCATGATCAGACGCGGAGAAGTGTCGCGCGTGTCGGCCCTGTTTTTTCTTGTTCCACCAGGAACCGCATTGATTGCGCTGGTGTTGCTGGCCGAGGAGTTGCCTTTATTAGGGTGGACCGGAATTGCGGTCGCAACCGTGGGTATTTTTCTGGCGATGCGATACTGAATAAATGGGTGCGCCCTGGAGGCCTATATGGTGATCGCATCGGTTGTCGCGCCACCGTCATGCACGTCTTTTGCATGTTCGCCACCACCTTTCCATTTTGTCATGTTTCAGTAAAACGACGGGGAATCAACGGCTTAGTGCGGGCGTCGGGCCGGTTGCGCCGGGCGGGCGTATTCTTTTTACGCCACGGGCTTGCACCGCGTAAAATTTGC
>JAJUIY010000043.1 GCA_029267415.1 Alcaligenaceae bacterium | reverse complement strand
GGCACGAAAGAGCGCCGGATCATGCGTCGCGCCTTGCAGATTGACCAATACCTGAAGTTTGGTGGCCCCGTATCTGACGGGCAGCGAGCCGCCATGCGCGAAGAATTGCTGGATGCCTTCGCACCCCTGTCACTAGAGTGGAAACGTAGCGTCCTGGGCCACGCCATCCGCATCCAGAACCAGGCGCTGGAAGGGCTGAAACGCTGGCAGTAATGCGTAGAGTGCGCCCAGCGCTCCACCTCTGGCGGGTTGGAGCGCTTTTTTTCAATCCGAAGTTTGTCGAAACAATGTGGCCGCGAAACAGTTACATTTTCTGCCGCGCGCCACGACCGCCGGAACAAGTAAAGCGCAACAACAGCTGGTATGCGCGACAGGCATTGGGCTTGCCTTCAATGTCCATGCGGCCAGACAGCGGAGTCGCATGGAAGTTCCTTATCGTCATCGCAAAATGCTACAATCAGATGGTTTATTTACCACGGTTGGGTGTCTTCGCATGAATCTCGAACAGTACTTCCCCGTATTACTGTTTATTGTTGTGGCCACGGCAATGGGCGTTGCCTTGTTGGTTGCGGGCCGTGTTCTGGGCCCCCACAAACCGTATGCAGAAAAGCTGTCACCGTACGAAAGCGGTTTCGAGCCTTTCGACGATTCCCGCATGCGGATCGATATCCGCTACTACCTTATCGCCATCCTGTTCATCATGTTCGATCTCGAGATCGCGTTCTTGTTCCCGTGGGCCATGGCTAACGACGCCGTGGGCATCGTTGGGTTCTGGACGGTCATGGTGTTTCTGGGCATTTTGGTGGTCGGGTTTGTGTACGAGTGGAAAAAAGGCGCCCTTGACTGGGAGTAATCCTTATCTTGCGAAAGCGCTGTGAAATCAGCCGCTTTCGCGTAGCAACGGCCCATTGGGGCCCACGCAGGCAGGTACTATTATGGCTATCGACGGCATTATGAAAGAAGGCTTCATCACCACCAGTGCAGACAAGTTTCTGAACTGGGCCAAAACCGGGTCGCTCTGGCCCATGACATTCGGCCTGGCATGCTGTGCGGTGGAAATGATGCATGCGGGTGCCGCCCGTTACGATCTCGACCAATTCGGCATTATCTTTCGTCCCAGCCCGCGGCAGTCCGACCTCATGATTGTGGCCGGTACGCTGTGCAACAAGATGGCACCGGCGCTGCGAAAGGTGTACGACCAAATGCCCGAGCCCCGCTGGGTGGTGTCCATGGGCTCCTGTGCCAACGGCGGTGGTTACTACCATTATTCTTATTCGGTGGTGCGCGGCTGCGACCGCATCGTTCCTGTCGATGTCTACGTGCCGGGCTGCCCGCCCACAGCAGAAGCCCTTGTCTACGGGCTGCTGCAAATGCAGAACAAAATCCGGCTCACCAACACCATCGCGCGCTGACCTTCCCAGTGGTCGCTCCTCCAAATTTGAAGTGCTTCAGTTATGACTCGCCTTGAAAAGCTACAACACAACTTGCAGGCCATCTTGGGTGACACGGCAGCGCTAACGCTCGATCGCAACGAACTCACCCTTATCATTCCCGACACGGCCTGGGTCGAAACCTGTACCCGCCTGCGTGACCACGACGATCTGGCATTCGAAATGCTCATCGATCTCTGCGGGATTGACTACTCCGCCTGGCGCGCACCTACCTATAGCGTTGGCACCGGTCCGCATCCGCACCGTTTTGCCGTGGTGGCCCACCTGATGTCCATCAAGCACAACTGGCGTCTGCGGGTGCGTACTTACGCCACTAATGAAGAATTTCCCGTTATCGATACGCTGGTCAACGTGTGGCCTTGCGCCAACTGGTTCGAGCGCGAGGCGTTCGACCTCTACGGCATCGTCTTCGACGGTCACCCCGATCTGCGCCGTATCCTGACTGACTACGGCTTCATTGGTCACCCTTTCCGTAAAGACTTCCCGCTTTCCGGTCATGTCGAGATGCGTTACGACACCGAACAGCAGCGTGTCATCTATCAGCCCGTCACCATCGAGCCACGCGAAATCACACCGCGTGTCGTACGTGAAGAAGGTTTCGGAGTAGGTCGTTAAACATGGCTGAAATCAAAAACTACACCCTTAACTTCGGGCCCCAGCACCCGGCGGCCCACGGCGTGTTGCGTCTGGTTCTTGAAATGGACGGCGAAGTCGTCCAGCGTGCCGACCCGCACATTGGTCTGCTGCACCGCGCCACCGAAAAACTGGCCGAGCACAAAACGTTTTTGCAGGCGCTGCCCTATATGGACCGCCTCGACTACGTTTCCATGATGTGCAACGAGCACGCCTATGTGATGGCAGTCGAAAAGTTGCTGGGTATTCAGGTGCCTTTGCGTGCGCAGTACATCCGTGTGATGTTCGACGAAATCACGCGCATTCTTAACCATTTGATGTCCATTGGCTCGCACGCCCTTGACGTGGGCGCCATGGCCGTCTTCCTGTATGCCTTCCGCGAACGTGAAGACCTGATGGATTGCTACGAGGCCGTATCCGGTGCGCGCATGCACGCGGCGTATTACCGCCCCGGCGGCGTCTACCGCGATCTGCCCGACACCATGCCGCAGTACGGTGAAGGCAGCCGATACCGTGGCGAAAAAGAATTACGCGCCATGAACGAAGCCCGAAGCGGTTCGTTGCTGGACTTCATCGAAGACTTTACCAACCGCTTCCCCGCGTGCGTTGACGAATACGAAACCCTGCTTACTGATAACCGCATCTGGAAGCAGCGTCTCGTCGGTATTGGCGTGGTCGATGCTGATCGCGCCAAGGCGCTGGGCTTTACCGGCCCCATGCTGCGTGGGTCGGGCGTCGAATGGGACCTGCGCCGTATGCAGCCCTACGAAGTCTACGACCGCCTCGAATTTGATATTCCCGTCGGCACCAATGGCGACTGCTACGACCGCTATCTTGTTCGTATCGCCGAAATGCGCGAAAGCAACCGCATTATCCGCCAGTGTGTTGAATGGCTGCGCAACAACCCGGGCCCGGTCATTGTTGACAACCACAAAGTGGCCCCGCCGCCGCGCGAGCGCATGAAAACCGGCATGGAAGATCTCATCCACCACTTCAAGCTGTTTTCTGAGGGCATGCATGTGCCCGAAGGCGAGGTCTATGCCGGCGTCGAGCACCCCAAAGGTGAGTTCGGCATCTATATGGTGTCTGACGGCGCCAACAAGCCGTATCGCATGAAAATCCGCGCCCCCGGCTTTGTGCATTTGCAGTCGCTCGACGAAATGTCGCGCGGCCACATGCTTTCTGATGCGGTCACCATTATTGGTACGCAAGACATCGTGTTCGGCGAAATCGACCGCTAACGGCCGGTTTCACCAAGGAATTAAACCCGGATACCACTATGCTGCTTTCCGAACAAGCCTATCAGAGAATTGATCGCGAGCTCACCAAATACCCGCCCGATCAAAAGCGCTCTGCCGTTATGGCTGCATTGGCCATTGCCCAGCAAGAAAAGGGCTGGCTGTCCACCGAAGTCATTCGCGACGTTGCCGATTATCTCGAGCTGCCGGCCATTGCCGTCCAAGAGGTCGCCACGTTTTATGACATGTTCAATACCAGCCCGGTGGGTCGGTACAAAATCACGGTGTGCTCCAATTTGCCCTGTGCCCTGCGCGATGGTGTGAAAGCGCTCGAGTACCTGAAAGAAAAGCTGGGCATCGACGTCAACGAAACCACGCCCGACGGCCTGTTCACACTGACGGAAGGCGAGTGCATGGGTTCGTGTGGTGACGCGCCCGTCATGCTCGTGAACGACCGCCACATGTGTGTGCATATGTCGCCCGAACGCATGGACGCGATGATTGAAGAACTGAAACAGCACGGTGAATCGGCATGAGTGCACCCGGAACTCTCGAACGCTTTTCCTTTGCCCAGGGGCTCGACCCCAACCCCACCGGTGATCTGTCGCGCAGCATGATTTTTCATGGGCGTCATATCAATCCGCAAATTCTGGCGGGCCTGAACGGTGAAAACTGGGGCATTGACGACTACATTCAGCGTGGTGGTTACGAGGCACTGCGCAAAATCCTTACTACCGGCATGAAGCCGGAAGACGTCATCTCCGAAATCAAGGCGTCGGCCTTGCGCGGGCGTGGCGGTGCCGGCTTCCCGTCCGGCCTGAAATGGAGCTTCATGCCCCGTGGCTTGCCCGGCCAAAAGTACCTGGTTTGCAACTCGGACGAAGGCGAGCCCGGCACCTTCAAAGACCGCGACATTCTGCGTTTCAACCCACATGTGGTTATTGAAGGCATGGCCATTGCGGCATTTGCCATGGGTATTGACGTTGGCTACAACTACATCCACGGCGAAATCTTCGAGGTCTACGAGCGCTTCGAAGAGGCGCTTGAGCAAGCCCGTCAGGCGGGTTTCCTGGGCGACAACATTCTGGGCTCGGGCTTCAACTTCCAGCTGCACGCCTTCCACGGTTTCGGGGCCTATATTTGTGGTGAAGAAACCGCCTTGCTCGAATCACTGGAAGGCAAGAAGGGCCAGCCCCGCTTCAAACCGCCGTTTCCGGCCAGTTACGGCCTGTACGGCAAGCCCACCACGGTAAACAACACCGAAACCTTCGCCGCCGTACCGTGGATTATTCGCAACAGCGGCCAGCAATTCCACGAGATCGGCCTGCCCAATAACGGCGGTACCAAAATCTTCTCCGTCTCGGGCGACGTCGAACTGCCCGGTAATTACGAAATTCCCCTTGGCACCCCCTTTAGCAAGCTACTTGAGCTGTGTGGCGGGGTGCGTGGCGGCCGCAAGTTGAAAGCGGTGATTCCGGGCGGCTCCAGCGCACCGGTATTGCCCGCCCACATCATGATGGAAACCAACATGGACTACGACAGCATTGCCAAGTCGGGCTCCATGCTGGGGTCGGGTGCCGTCATCGTCATGGACGAAACGCGCTGCATGGTGAAGTCGCTGCTGCGTCTGTCGTATTTCTATTTCGAGGAAAGCTGCGGGCAGTGCACGCCCTGTCGCGAAGGTACCGGCTGGTTGTGGCGGGTGGTTAACCGCATTGAAAACGGCGAAGGCCGTCCTGAAGACCTTGAACTGCTGGATTCCGTGGCGCACAACATGATGGGGCGCACCATTTGCGCCTTGGCCGATGCGGCCGCCATGCCCGTACGCAGCTTCATCAAGCACTTCCGCGACGAATTCGCACACCACATCGAGCACAAAAGCTGTGTGGTACCCAAATATTTGTAGGCTCAAGGTACGCTAAATGGTTGAACTTACCATCGACGGTATTAAAGTAGAGGCCCCGGAAGGCAGCATGGTGATCCAGGCTGCACAGCGCCTGGGCGTATACGTGCCGCACTTCTGCTATCACAAAAAGCTGTCCATTGCGGCCAACTGCCGCATGTGCCTGGTCGAGGTCGAAAAGGCGCCCAAGCCGCTGCCCGCCTGTGCTACACCCGTTACCAACGGCATGGTGGTGCACACACGTTCGGCCAACGCCGTGGCCGCCCAAAAAAGCGTGATGGAATTCCTGCTGATTAACCACCCGCTTGATTGCCCCGTGTGCGACCAGGGTGGCGAATGCCAACTGCAAGACCTGGCCGTGGGCTACGGCGCATCCAGTTCGCGTTACCAAGAAACCAAGCGCGTGGTGACGGCCAAGAACATGGGTCCGCTTATTTCGACCGACGGCATGCAGCGCTGCATCCATTGCACCCGCTGTGTCCGCTTTGGCCAAGAAATCGGTGGCATCATGGAAGTGGGCATGATCCAGCGCGGCGAGCACTCTGAAATCACCACCTTTGTGGGCGAAGCCGTCGAGTCCGAACTGTCGGGCAACATGATCGACTTGTGCCCGGTAGGTGCGTTGCTGTCCAAGCCCTACAAAATGAGCGCACGTACCTGGGAGCTGGCGCGTCGCAAGTCCATCAGCCCGCACGACAGCTTGGGTGCCAACCTGGTTGTTCAGGTCAAAAATGACCGCGTCATGCGTGTGGTGCCCTTTGAAAACGAAGAGGTCAACGAGTGCTGGATTTCTGACCGCGATCGTTTCTCGTACGACGGCCTGCACACCGACGACCGTCTGGCGCACCCCAAAGTGCGTGGCAAAGATGGCCAGTGGCGCGAAGCGTCGTGGACTGACGCGCTGCAGGTGGTGGTTGACGGCATCAATACCGTGCGCGAAGAAATTGGCGCTGATCAGATCGGTGCCATCGCCAGCCCGCTGGCTACCACCGAAGAGCTGGCCCTGCTGGCCCGCCTGATGCGTGGCCTGGGTTCAGAAAACATTGACACACGTCTGCGCCACACCGACCCGGACTTCGATAAGGTCGTCACCGGTGTACCCTGGTTGGGCATGCCCGTGGCCGATCTTGAAAAACTGGACCGCGTGCTGGTGGTGGGGTCGTTCTTGCGTAAAGAACATCCCCTCATGGCACAACGCCTGCGTCAGGCCGTGAAGTCGGGGACGCAAGTTTCCCTTATTGAAGCCGCGGCCGACGATCCCCTCTTCAGCGTGCACGCCCGTATCACCACCGCGCCCGCCAACATGGATACGGCCGTCGCTCAAGTGGCCGTGGCCTTGGCGCAAGCCGCCGGGCAGCCCGTTCCCGAACAATACGCCGGTGTTCAACCCTCTGACGAAGCCAACACCATTGCCAGCAGCCTGGCCTCTGGCGAGCGCGTCGGCATCCTGATTGGCAACATGGCCGTTACCGCCTCCAATGCATCGCGCATTATTGCCAACGCGTCGGCATTGGCCCAGGCCGCCAATGGCACGTTGGGCTTTCTTACCGAGGGCGGCAACACCGTGGGTGCCTACCTGGCCAATGCGTTGCCCGGCCCCGATGGCCTGACTGCCCGCGAGATGCTGTCCAAGCCCCTGCAAGCTTATGTGGTTCTGATGGCCGAGCCCTCACTGGATGCCGATAACGGCCCCCTGGCGGTTGAAACGCTTAAGGCCGGTGGCTTCAAAGTGGCGCTTACTCCGTACGCCAGTGCGGCCGAGGACTGGGCCGACGTGATGTTGCCCGTCTCGCCATTCACCGAGACGTCCGGTACTTTCGTGAACGCCGAAGGGCGTGCGCAAAGTTTCAAAGGGGTGGTGGCTCCGTTTGCCGACACCCGCCCGGCCTGGAAGGTGTTGCGCGTCATGGGCAACCTGTTCCAGCTTGAAAATTTCGAAGAAGAAACCTCTGAAGCCGTGCGTGATGTCACGCTGGATGGTGACTACAAACAACGCCTCGATAACACCGTCAATGCCACGGCGGTGGCGGCAGCACCTGCGGCGGCTCAAAACGACGGCGCCGCGCCTGCGGGCAATGGCCTGCAGCTCGAGCGTGTGGCCGATGTGCCCATTTACCGCAGCGACATGATTGTGCGCCGTTCCGAGCCCTTGCAGGCCACTCCGGCATCGCAGCCGCCCTGCGCACATTTGTCGGCCGCCTCGCTTGAAAAACTGGGCGTGGCCGATGGCGAACATGTGCGGATCAGCTCGGCGCAAGGGCAAATTACCTTGCCTGCCAAACTGGACGACACCATCGCCCCGGGATGTGTGCGTGTGGCTGCCGCGTTTTATGAAACGCAAGCCTTGGGTAGCGGCTTTGGCCAAGTAACGGTGGAGCGTGCCTGACATGACTGAAGTATTGAGCGTAGTACAAGACTTTGGCCAGGGCCTTTTGGGGCCCACCCTGTGGATGGTAGTGTGGACCCTGATCAAAATTTTGGTGATTGCCGTTCCCATTATTCTGTGCGTTGCCTACATGACGTACTGGGAACGCAAGATGATCGGCTTCATGCACGTGCGCCTTGGGCCCACCCGGGTTGGCTATCGCGGTTTGCTGCAGCCGTTTGCCGACGTCTTCAAGCTGCTGACAAAAGAAGTAATTGTTCCGGCTAAGGCAAACCGGGTGTTGTACATATTGGCGCCGGTGGTCACCTTGATGCCGGCGCTGGCGGCCTGGGCGGTCATGCCGTTCGGCCCTGAGCTTGTCCTGGCCGATGTCAACGCCGGCTTGCTGTACATCCTGGCCATTTCGTCGCTGGGCGTCTATGGCGTCATTGTGGCGGGCTGGGCCACCAACTCCAAGTACGCCTTGCTGGGCGGTTTGCGTGCAGCGGCACAGGTGCTGTCCTACGAGCTGGCTATCGGCTTCGTTCTGGTAACGGTTTTGCTGGTGTCGGGCACGCTAAACATGAGCGGCATTGTGGTGGGCCAAACCGAAGGCTGGTTTGCCGACCGCGGCATCAACTTCCTGTCATGGAACTGGCTGCCGTTGTTGCCGCTGTTCGTTATTTACGTAATTTCCGCCGTGGCCGAAACCAACCGCCACCCCTTTGACGTGGTCGAGGGTGAATCCGAAGTGGTTGCCGGGCACATGGTCGAATATTCCGGTATGGGCTTTGCGCTGTTCTTCCTGGCCGAATACGCCAACATGATCCTGCTGTCGGCCTTGGCATCGGTCATGTTCCTGGGTGGCTGGACGCCGCCGCTGGAAATCGCGCCCTTCACCTGGATACCGGGTTGGTTGTGGCTGGGCCTCAAGACCTTTGTGGTGATCTCGATGTTTGTCTGGTTCCGCGCCACATTCCCGCGCTATCGCTATGACCAGATCATGCGTCTGGGTTGGAAGGTCTTTATTCCGCTTACCGGGGTGTGGCTGCTGGTAGTCGCAATCTGGATGCAAACGCCCTGGAATATCTGGAACTAGGGCAACGGGGACAAGGTTATGAACGCTATCAAAGATTTCTTCGGCAGCCTGATGTTGTCCGAGATGCTGAAAGGCATGCGGCTGACCGGCCGGTACTTTTTCCGCCGCAAAGTTACGCTGCGCTATCCGCACGAGACAACGCCGACATCACCGCGGTTTCGGGGTCTGCACGCCCTGCGTCGCTATCCTAACGGGGAAGAGCGCTGCATTGCCTGCAAGCTGTGCGAAGCGGTGTGTCCGGCCCTGGCCATCACCATCGAATCCACCGAGCGTGACGACGGCACGCGCCGTACGACGCGTTACGACATCGACCTGACCAAATGCATTTTCTGCGGGTTCTGTGAAGAAAGCTGTCCGGTGGACTCCATTGTCGAGACGCACATTGCCGATTACCACGGCGAGAAACGCGGCGACCTCTACTTCACCAAAGACATGCTGCTGGCAATTGGTGATCGCTACGAACCCGAAATCGCCCGTCGTCGTGCCGAAGACGCGCCTTATCGTTGATCACGGGATCCGACTGTCATGAGCTTTACTACTGTGTTGTTTTATCTGCTGTCGCTGGTCATTGTGATCGCGGCGTTCCGGGTGGTGATGTCGCGCAGCCCCGTGACAGCAGTGCTTAATCTGATTCTGGTGTTCTTTACCACCGCCATGCTGTGGATGATTCAGGAAGCCGAATTCCTGTCCTTGCTACTGGTAGTGGTGTATGTGGGCGCCGTCATGGTCATGTTCCTGTTTGTCATGATGATGCTCGACCTGCGTGCCGAAACGACGCGCAAGGTGGTGAAGGCGCACATGCCGGCCGGCCTTATTATTGGCGCCATCATGATTCTGGAAATGGCGTTTGTGCTGGCGCGTTCGTGGTTTGATACGCCGGCCGCTGAAGCGCTGCCCGCCGATTACAACAATACTCAGGCTCTGGGCGAAGCCATGTACACCCAATACGCGTTTGCCGTTGAAGTGGGCGGTGTGGTGCTGCTGGTGGGCATGATCTCGGCCATCGCGCTAACCCTGCGCCGCCGCAGTGACGTGCGCTACAACAACCCGTCCGAAGCGGTTCGTACGCGTGCTGAAGACCGCCTGCGTCTGGTGAACATTCCTTCCCAGTCAGAAGTGTCGGCGGCCACGGCATCCGCACCGTCAACCAAAGGGGAAGCATAATGACAATCACCCTTGCCCATCACCTGATACTGGGTGCCATTCTGTTTACCGTCGGCTTGTTCGGTTTCTTTCTGAACCGCCGCAACCTCATCGTTCTTCTGATGTCCGTCGAACTGATGCTGCTTTCGGCCAGCGTCAACTTCATCGCGTTTTCCACGTGGTTCAACGATACGGCGGGTCAGGTCTTTGTGTTCTTCATTCTTACGGTTGCCGCCGCTGAAGCGGCGATTGGTCTGGCGATCCTGGTATTGCTGTTCCGCAACCGGAACACGATTGACGTTAACGAACTTGACCGCCTGAAGGGCTGACGGGATAGCACGAACAATGAATTCACCTAGTCTTTACTTATGGATTGCGTTGGCTCCCCTGGCTGGAGCCATCATCGCGGGCCTGTTCGGCACGGGCTTTCTGGGGCGCTCGGTTGGTCGGCGCGCATCACACATGATCACCATCGCCGGTGTGGCGATTTCCTTCATCGGGTCGGTGATCGCACTGTTCCAGGTGCTGGACGGCCAGGTCTTTAACGGCACGGTCTACACCTGGAACGTTATTGGCGACACCACCATTCAGGTTGGTTTCCTGATCGACTCCCTGTCGGCCTTGATGATGGTGGTGGTGACCTCCGTGTCGTTGATGGTGCACATCTACACCATTGGCTACATGGCTGACGACCCCGGTTATCAGCGCTTTTTCTCGTACATTTCACTGTTTACCTTCTCCATGCTGATGCTCGTCATGTCTAACAACATGATGCAGCTCTTCTTCGGCTGGGAGGCGGTCGGTCTGGTGTCGTACCTGCTGATCGGCTTCTGGTTTAAACGGCCGACGGCGATTTTTGCCAACATGAAGGCCTTCCTGATCAACCGGGTGGGTGACTTCGGTTTCATTCTGGGCATTGGTTTGCTGTTTGCCTACACCGGCAGCATGGACTACGTCGATGTCTTCGGCCAAGCTGAAGACTTGTCGACCACCTTGTTCCCCGGCACCAGCTGGAACATGCTGACCGTGGCGTGTATAGCGTTGTTTGTGGGTGCCATGGGTAAATCGGCGCAAGTGCCGCTGCACACCTGGCTGCCCGACTCCATGGAAGGCCCCACGCCTATTTCGGCCCTGATCCACGCCGCAACCATGGTAACGGCCGGTATTTTCATGGTGGCGCGCTTCTCGCCGGTATTCGAGTTCTCGTCCACCGCGTTGTCGCTCATTATTGTGGTGGGTGCCATTGGGGCGCTGTTCCTGGGTATTCTGGGCATTGTCCAGGATGACATCAAGCGTGTGGTGGCGTATTCGACGCTGTCGCAGCTGGGTTACATGACCGTGGCGCTGGGCGCGTCGGCGTACTCGGCCGCCATCTTCCACCTGATGACGCACGCCTTCTTCAAGGCGCTGCTGTTCCTGGGAGCCGGATCGGTCATTATCGGCATGCACCACGACCAGAACATCTGGAACATGGGCGGCATGCGCAAGTACATGCCGATTACGTGGATCACCTTCCTGGTTGGTACGCTGGCGCTGGTGGGTACCCCGTTCTTCGCCGGCTACTACTCCAAAGAACACATTATTGAAGCAGCCGGTGCGGCCAACGTTTGGGGCGCCAGCTTTGCCTATTACGCCACACTGATTGGTGTGTTTGTTACCTCGCTGTATTCCTTCCGCCTGTACTTCGTCGTTTTCCACGGCAAGCCCCGCTTTGTTGTGGGTGAAGGCGGCGCCCAGGCCAAGGGCCGGAAAGACGCCCTGGTCCTGGATGAAGAGCCCAAAGAGTCTCCGTGGGTAGTGACGGTGCCGCTGGTACTGCTGGCGATTCCGTCGGTGATTGCCGGGGCCTGGTTTGTGGATCCGCTGTTGTTTGGCAGCTTCTTTGACAACGTTATCCGGGTACTGCCCGAGCATCCGGCCATGGCAACCCTTGCCCAAACGTGGGAAGGCTGGGCGGCCTACGGTCTGCATGGCTTCGTCACCGTGCCGTTCTGGCTGGTGGTGGCGGGCTTCGTGGCCGCTTGGTATGGCTATGTCATCAATCCGGAGCTTCCGGGCCGTATCCATCGTGCGCTGCCCGGCATCAACAAAGTGCTCGACAACAAATACTACGCCGACTGGTTTAATGAACAGGTATTGGCCCGCGCTGCACGCTGCCTGGGCCACGGCCTGTGGAAGGGCGGTGATCGTGGCATTATTGACGGCCTGATCGTGAACGGCAGCGCCCGCGTTGTAGGTGTGGTGGCCGCATTAAGCCGCCACCTGCAATCGGGCTATGTCTACCACTACGCCTTTGCGATGATCATCGGGATGATTGTTCTATTAACCTTTTTTGTCATGACGGTTCTCTGATGGCTAGCGATATGGCGTCTACTAATTTTCCCTGGCTAACGCTTGCGATTTTTGTACCCATCGTTGCTGGCCTTGTTGTACTGGCTTTAGGGCGTGACGACCGTCCCGGGTTCACCCGCAAGTTGTCGTTGGTTGGCTCAATTCTGGGGCTGCTGGTAACCCTTCCGCTGTACACGGGTTTCAATCCCGATACGGCCGACATGCAGTTTGTCGAGAAAGCGCCCTGGATTGACACCTTCGCCGTGAACTACCACTTGGGTATTGACGGTATTTCATTGTGGTTTGTGCTGCTCACGGCCTTCATCACGGTGATCGTGGTCATTGCCGGCTGGGAAGTGATCACCAACCGTATCGCGCAATACATGGCGTCGTTCCTGATTCTGTCCGGAATGATGATCGGCGTGTTTGCAGCGCTCGACGGGATGTTGTTCTACATCTTCTTCGAGGCCACGCTGATTCCGATGTATCTGATTATTGGCGTCTGGGGCGGGCCTAACCGGGTGTATGCCGCGTTCAAGTTTTTCTTGTATACGCTGCTGGGCTCACTGCTTACGCTGGTGGCCTTTATCTACCTGTGGCATGCCGCGGATGGCTCGTTCGACATCCTGACCTGGCACCAGTTGCCGCTGGGGTACACGCCGCAAATTTTGGTGTTCCTGGCGCTGTTTGCCGCCTTTGCAGTCAAGGTGCCGATGTGGCCGGTGCATACCTGGTTGCCCGATGCCCACGTTGAAGCGCCCACGGGTGGTTCGGTGGTGCTGGCCGCCATCATGCTGAAGCTGGGAGCCTACGGTTTCCTGCGTTTCTCGCTGCCGATCACGCCGGACGCCTCGCACGCGCTGGCGGGCTTCATGATCGCGCTGTCGCTGATTGCCGTCATCTATATTGGTCTGGTCGCCATCGTGCAAGACGACATGAAGAAGCTGGTGGCGTATTCATCGGTTGCGCACATGGGTTTTGTCACGCTGGGCTTTTTCGTGTTCAACACCGCCGGTGTAGAGGGCGCCATCGTACAGATGATTTCGCACGGTTTTGTATCCGGCGCCATGTTCCTGTGCATTGGGGTGTTGTACGACCGCATGCACACGCGTGAAATCGATGCCTACGGTGGTGTGGTAAACGTGATGCCGCGTTTCGTCACCTTGTTCCTGCTGTTCTCGATGGCCAACAGCGGCCTGCCGGCCACCAGCGGTTTCGTGGGCGAGTTCTCGGTCATTATGGGTGCGGTGGAATACAACTTCTGGGTAGGCCTGCTGGCCGCCACATCGCTGATTCTGGCGGCGTCGTACTCGCTGTGGATGTTCAAGCGGATTGCCCTGGGCGATGTGGCCAATGACAACGTGGCCGCCATGAAAGACCTGAGCACCCGCGAGTTCTGGATGCTGGGCATTATGGCGATCCTGGTGTTGTATATGGGTATCCATCCCAAACCGTTTACGGATGTCATGCACGTGTCGGTGGACGCGTTGTTGCAGCACGTCTCTATCTCGAAACTGTAGACCGAAATAATTATGCAAAACTCCTTTCAACTCGCCTTGGCTACGCCCGAGATTCTGCTCCTGATTTTGGCCTGTGCGGTGCTGTTGATCGACGCGTTCAGCAAGTCAACGCAACGCCATCTGACGTTCTTGCTTAGTCTGGCAACGCTGCTGATTTTGACGGTCGTTTCGCTGACACAATGGAAAGCCGGGGTAGAGGGCAGCACCTTCAACGGCCTGTATCTGGTCGATTCGCTGTCGCACTTCCTGAAGATCCTGTCTTACATCGCCGTATTCGTCACGCTGCTGTATGGGCGTGAATATGCAGAACAACGCGACATGACGCGACGGGGCGGTGAGCTGTACTCACTGACGCTGTTTGCCTTGCTGGGCCAAATGGTGATGATTTCGGCCGGTAACATGCTGACGGTTTACCTGGGTGTCGAATTGATGTCGTTCTCGCTGTATGCCTTGGTGGCACTGCGCCGCGACTACAGCCTGGGCATTGAAGCCGCACTGAAGTACTTCTTGCTGGGCGCCATGGCCTCGGCGGTGCTGCTGTACGGCATGTCGATGATCTACGGCGCTACTGGCAACCTGGATCTGGCACGCGTGGCCTGGGCCATCAGCACGGGCGAGGCCGAGCGTCTGCCGCTGGTATTTGGTGTGGTGTTTGTGGTGGCCGGCCTGGCCTTTAAGCTAACCGTCGCGCCCTTCCATATGTGGACGCCCGACGTTTACGAAGGCTCGCCCACCACGGTAACGCTGATTATTGGTGCCGCGCCCAAG
>JAJUIY010000244.1 GCA_029267415.1 Alcaligenaceae bacterium | reverse complement strand
GATATAGGCTTCGGTCAGCGGGCTGGAGTGTTCCAGTGCGCGCAGATGGTGTGGCCGCCCGGCCGGTGCAAGCAGGGCCCGGTGGAACTGCTGGTTCAGATCAAACCACTGGATACGAGCGTTGTCACTGTTGTCGCTGGCGGCATCCGCCATTCGTGACGCAATGCTATAGATCTTTGCGATGTCGACTTCGGTACGGCGGTGGATGGCACGGCTGGCCAGTTCACATTCCAGCAACTGGCGCAGCCGGAACACCTCGGTAATCTGCTTGTGATCCAGCCGCGCCACGGTGTAGCCCCGATGCGGGTGCAATAACAGAAACCCTTCGGCGGCCAACCGTGGAAGGGCTTCACGCAAGGGGCTGGCACTGACGCCAAGCTGCATGGCAACATCCGCCTGCTTCAACACCTGCCCAGGCTGGAACGCACCATTAAGAATGGCGTTGCGTACACGTTGGTACACCATGGCGGGCAGGGTGGATCGCGAGGAAGGGTGGAGTGAGTTCGTACCCATGTGGTCGTTTCTTTTCTGTCTCGGCTCAAATTGTATAAAAAACACATTTCAACATCAACCATGAAAACAATGCTTAAAACTCGCCATATAGTGTCGATAATGCGACTGAGGTGCGAAAATTTAGGGAAATCCCTATTTATACATGCCTGCATTTCATGGAGTTAACGGGCGGCTTGATATATATTTTATACAACTGCTGCAGCCGTGAAGGGTCGTGAAATCGCTAGTGCGGCAGGGCAGAACGCACTCTTTAATTTTCGAACAGGAGTTTTTATGTCTACTCAAGTTTCTCCCGTGACGTATCTGAATCCCGAAGGGGCAAGCCAGGCACAGGGCCAGTATTCGCACGTGGGTACCCCCGATGGCAAGCTGCATTTCATTGCCGGTCAGCTGGCCGTGGCGCCCGACGGTTCGGTCGCTGGCGTGCGTGATTTCGAAACGCAGTTTCATCAGGTGTTTAACAACTTGGGGGCGGTGCTTAAAGGCCTGGGTGGCGACTACAACAATGTGGTCAAGTTCACGACCTATCTAGTGCATTCGCAGGACATCAAAGAATTCAAACGCCTGCGTTCCCAACTGTTCCCCACGCTGTTTGCGGGTGACAATTTTGCGCCCAACACCATGCTGATCGTCGATCGCCTGGTTGAAGAAGAATTTCTTCTCGAAGTTGAGGCGGTGGCTTACATCCCCTGACAGGGGCTAACCATAGCAACGCAAACAAAGGGGGAGGTTGTGAAAATAGAATATTTTGAGTTCGAAGGAATCCGGGTCGGTTACTACCGGGCGGGAGAGGGGAAACCGTTACTTCTGCTGCATGGTTCCGGTCCGGGTGCCTCAAGCGCGGGCAATTGGAAGGCGGTGCTGGAGCCGTTGTCCCAACGGTATCAGGTGTTTGCCATGGATCTGATTGGTTTTGGCATCAGTGATCGCAAGCCCGCGCCACCGTACTTTGATTACGCCTTATGGGCCCGGCAGGCCGAAGCCATGCTGGCCCGTATTGAGGGCGCGCAAGTGGGTGTGATCGGACACTCGCTGGCGGGCAGTTTGGCACTGACGTTGGCATCGCGCCACACCGACCGGGTTGCCGCCGTACTGACCACCGGAACCATGGGTGCCGACTTTGAAATGACGGACGAAACGCGCCGTACGTGGACGTGTCCGCGCAACCGCGATGAACTCAAGCTCGCGTTAAGCGGCCTGATACACGACACCTCTTTTATTGATGATGCGTATCTGGAAACCCGCGAACGTGTGATCTTTGCCGACGGGTATGCCGATTACTTTGACGAGATGTTTACCGGCGATCAAACGCAATACATCCGCGCCGCCAGTTTGCCTGACAACACGTTGAAGCGCGTGACCCAGCCGGTTTTATTGCTGCATGGCAAACATGATCGCGGGTTTCCTGCGCACATTTCGATGAACGTGGCCGAGCGCCTGAACAATGCCGATCTTGTCCTTCTGGACAACTGTTCGCACTCGGTCGCCGTTGAGCGCACTTCCACGTTCCTGGCGCTGGCGAATGACTTTTTCACGCGGAACTTGGGCTGATTAGGGTGAGGTAGGGAGACATGGAGAAAAAAGGATATGTGCTGAAGGGGCGCGTCATTGACGGAACGTTGAACGATCCGATTGCCAATGGCGCGGTTGTTGTCCAGGGCGAGGTGATTGCCTGGGTAGGCGAGCAGGGCAATTTGCCTGCTGAATACAACGAGAACGAGTATGAAGTGATCGATCTGCCCGGCCGCAGCATTATGCCCGGCTTGATCGATGGCCATACGCATATTTCGTTTGGTGAGTCACGTTCTGAAGAAGAGAACGCCTTGTACACGCCCGTGGAATTTCGCACTCTGAAGGCGATGTTCAACGCCAAGAAGGTGCTGCAGGCCGGGGTAACCAGTGCATTTGACGCCGCCACCACCTACGCGGTGGCGCAGGCGGTGCGCGATGCCATCGCCACCGGGATGTTTCCGGGGCCGCGTTTTTCGGTGTCGGGCAAACAAATCACCAACCACCAGGGGCTAGAAGACTCTTTCCCCAGTGAGATGGAATTCCCGCCAGGGCAGGCCGCCGTTCTGGTCAAGAATAAAGACGACCTGATCGAGGCCGTACGGCTGCAGGTGAAAGATGGGGTGGATGCGATCAAGGTGTCGGGGTCCAACGATAACCTCATCACGCCTGATGCGGATGATGTGTCGGCGTTCACGCTTGAAGAGTTGAAGATTATTGCTGACGAGACACGTCGACTGGGCAAGCTGAGCAGTATTCACGCGCGTTCTCGCGTGTCGTCGCGTGATGCGGCGCTGGCGGGCTTCG
>JAJUIY010000091.1 GCA_029267415.1 Alcaligenaceae bacterium | reverse complement strand
GTGCAATCGTATCGGGCGTGGCCGCATCGGTTTTGCTTATCACGATGACATCGCCGCAGGCCAATTGCGCCTCGGACACATACGGGTCCACGCTAAGGTTTTCCAGGTGTAGTGGGTCCAGAAGCGTGGTTACGCTGGCCAGCTCGTATTCGTGGCTAGTGGCCTGGTCGGATCCCCAGCTTTGGTGCCCTACCCACGACGGCCGCCATTCATGCATCAAAAGGAATAAGGGTAAACTGCGTCGTACCGGGGCTGCTGCACACGCCACTTGTCAACTGCCAGGCAAAGGAATACGCAAGTGGCAACACGCTAAGCGGTAGGGCCGGTGACCAGCAATCAAGAAGGAAACCCATGAGGCCATTGCAACAAACCTTGGGCAGTATTCGTGCCATCCACCAGGCCTACTTAAACGGCGCCTTTGATCCCGTCGACGTTATCGAGCACTGTCTGCGTCGTTGTGACGATGTTGAAGGCAGCGTACAGGCATGGACTATTCTGGAACGTGACAACGCCTTGCAGCAGGCTCGCCACCGTGCACAACAGTTACGTGCAGGGGGCACGATCGGCCCACTGCACGGCATTCCCTTCGCCATCAAGGATGTGATCGACATGGCTGGCTTACCCACCCGGGCAGGAAGCCGTAGCCGCCAATCGATAGGCCCCGCCCGCGCCGACGCCGCCATTGTCAGTGCGCTGCGTGCCGCTGGCGCCATTATTGTAGGTAAAGTCCACACGACTGAATTCGCGTTTTTTGATGGTCCGCCCCCTACGCGCAACCCGTGGGACACATCCCGCACACCCGGGGGTTCAAGCAGTGGCTCGGCAGCCGCCGTGGCGGCGGGCATGGTGTCGGCCAGTATTGGCACACAGACGGCGGGTTCCGTCGTGCGCCCTGCAGCCTATTGCGGCATCGCCGCCTTCAAACCCACCACGCAATTGGGGTCAATGTATGGCGTAGTGCCCTTTGCGCCCAGTTTTGACACCATTGGCTGGTTTGCCCAGCGCATGCATGACGTTGCCGACATTGCTGTGGGTCTGGAGCCCCAGCGCTACCAGGTGCCGCCGGCACCACGCCGGTTATGCATTGGGGTCGTGCGCGACCCACTGCTTGAGAAAGCCAGCGCCGACGTCTTGTCCAACGTCGAAAAGGCAATAAGCCAGCTGACATCGGCCGGCCACGACGTTGAAGATGTCCAGTGCCAACCTGGACTGCACGCCCTCAATGAACACCACCGCTGCATGCTGGAGTATGAAATTGGTCGCATCTATGGTGACTTGCTCCAGTTACCTGACGGCCAGGTCAACCAGGCATTGCTAGATGCCATTGCGCGGGGAGCAAACATAGCGGTAGACGCCTACGCCAGTGCGCGGGCCAGCATACAGGAAGCGCAACGCCATGTGTGGAGCGACTGGTCGTCTTACGACGCCGTGATTTATCCAGCGGCGCCTACCGTCGCCCCCGTCGGCATGAAAACGGGTGACCCGTCGTTTATTGTGCCGTTCACCGCACTGGGCGGCCCTATTGCCACCCTGCCCACCGGATTCGGGGAAGCCGGCATGCCACTGGGAATGATGGTAACCGCCCAACCAGACACGGATGGCGCGCTGCTTCAAGCGGCCCTGCGCATTGCGGAAGCGATTGAAGTGGAGCCTGGGCAAGCAACGCTCGCGCGGCTAGTTACGGCGTAATGCCAGCCCCTCTAAGCAGACCCTCTACCCGTGCCGCAAACTGCAGCAACTCCAGATCGCGCCCGTGCGGCATCAAAAAGGTGACGCCCACGGGTAACCCCTGTGCGTCGTTCCCCGCAGGAATACTGATGGCCGGACACCCCAGCATGTTGGCCAGCTGGTTGGTAAAGGTCATGGCATCTTGGGTGCTTACGGTTCGATCGCCAATTTGAACTTCTTCTTGGTTTATTTGGGGCGCCACCACGGGCAGTGTGGGCAGGCAGATGACGTCGAAGTCGTCAAACAAAGCGCCAAAGTAGTCCTGGAAGAAGCCGCGGAAGCGCTGGGCATCCAGGTAATTGACACCGGTAACCGACCTGCCCGCCTCCAGCTGGACTTTCACCGGCGACGAGAACTTGCGGTAGTCGCAAAACTCTTCTTTCACATAGCGCGCGGTGGCTTCCGCGTACATAATGTTTAGCCAGCTGACATGCAGCGGGCGCAGGTACTGCAAGTTAAATGCTTGCTGGCGCGCGCCGTGGTTGGTTAGCACCTCCAGTACGTTGCTTACCGCCGCATCAACGGGGGCATCTACCCCCATGTCGGGTACGTTGCACACGCCGATGTTGACGTCCAGCGTTTTGGTGTCGGGCTTAAACCCGTCCAGCGCTTCGCGTAATGCGTGTCCGCGTTGGGTGTCGGCAAACAGGACGGCAGCCGACAAGCCCGCACTGATCACGTCGTGCGCAAGCGGTCCAACGTGGTCCAAGGTCCACGACAACGGCAGGACACCAGTTTTGTCGATAAAGCCATAACTGGCCTTGTAGCCAACAATGCCACACGCCGATGCCGGAATCCGCACAGACCCGCCCGTGTCGGTTCCCAACGCCATAGGTACCATGCCGGCGGCAACGGCCGACGCCGAGCCACTGCTAGAACCCCCGGCAATGCGTGACGGGTCGTGCGGGTTGCGGGCCGGGCCATGTAAAGACACATTTCCCGTACCGCCGTACGCCAGCTCATGCATGTTGGTAATGCCCACAATGACGGCGCCAGCGCGTCGAAGCTGGTCTACACACGCCGCATCGCGTTGCGCGACACGGTCTTGAAGCGGTGCCGAGCATGCCGACACCACCTTGCCTTCCACATCAATGTTTGCTTTGACAGCCACGGGCACGCCGTGCAATGGGCCTCGATACTGCCCGGACGCAATTTCGCGGTCCATATCTTGCGCCTGCACGCGCGCGCCCTCCGCATCCACGGAAATAAACGCGTTCAGTGTCGCGTTGTGCTGTTCAATTTGCTGCAGGCTGTGATCTAACAGCTGCTCGGCGGTCAGCTTTTTGCTTCGAAGCTGTGTTGAAATCCATTTGATTGACTGGCCTTGTTGGTTCATTACCCCATCACCTAAGGTTACTGTTTCCGAATTGGCGATCGCCACTTAACTAAGCGCCCGGCGCACTGCCGGCACAACCATATCCACGATCGGCTGGTCGGCAAGCTGGCTTGCGTCGATTTCGTTCACCTTGCTTAAGTAGCGCACCAACACACGAACTGCTGCCAGCTCTTCTTCGGTAAAGCCCGATGCATCGGCGTGCGTCTGCCCCGCTGGTATAGGGTGGGTATTTTCATGGTTCGACATCGCTACACTCCTAGCACATCGTGAATCAAGTCGGTGTTGTCTACCAATTCTTGCATGGCCATGTGGTTGGTAATGCGCCCGCGGTCCATCAGGTAGCAGTCTTTGGCCAGCCCGGCAGCAAAATCCAGGTTTTGTTCGGTAAACAATATGGTGATGCCGTCTTGTTTATTAAGGTCAAGCAAAATTTGCTGAATTTCCATAATGATGGACGGCTGAATCCCTTCGGTGGGCTCGTCCAGCAAGATCAGTTTGGGTTGCATCGCCAAGGCACGGGCCAGGGCCAAAATTTGTTGCTGGCCACCACTTAGCTTGCCGCCCATTACATTGGCGCGCTGTTTCAGGGCCGGAAACTTGGCAAAAGCGCTGTCTACCGCTTCGGCGCCGGGAAACCCGCAGGCATAGGCCGCAACGCGGATGTTTTCAATAACCGTTAGGCGCGGAAAAATATGCCGGCCTTGCGGCACATAGGCAATGCCCAGCTTGCCGCGGGCGCTGGCCGCCGCAGGCAGTGGTTTGCCCTGGTACAAGATTTGGCCGCGCGCTTTGGGAAGCACCCCGGCCAAATAGCGCATCAGGGTAGATTTACCCACCCCGTTGCGACCCAGCACGGCATTGATCGCCCCTTCCCGGACCGACAAGTTGATGTCGTCAATCACAATTGCCGAGGTATATGCGCCCTGGCCGTTCTTTACTTCAAGCATTTTTCTGTCTCCCCAGATAAATGTCCAGAACGTCATCGTTTTGGCGCAATTCGTCAATCGTACCGGTGGCAAATACAGCCCCTTGGTGCAATACCGTAACGGGCGCGTCCAGTTCGCGAATAAACTCCATATCGTGCTCTACCACCACCACGCCTATGAACTGCGACAGCGTACGCAGGATTTCAACGGTACGCTTGCGCTCAACCGCCGTCATACCCGCGGCCGGCTCGTCCAGGAAGATGATTTTTGGCTCCAGGCACAACACCATTCCAATATCAAGCCACTGTTGTTGGCCGTGGGCAAGTTCGGATGCCGGTGTATTGGCCTTGTCTTTCAGGCCGATAACATCAAGAATTTGCGCAACTAATCGGCCGGCATGTGCCCGGTTGCGCGATTTGCTATACGCGGCCAGCCACAGGTTTTCGTGCACGGTTTGCTCTTCTAAAACCTTGGCCACCTGCAGCTTGATACCCATGCCCCGGCGCACGCGCTCAAACGGTTCGGTGCGCGCAATGTCGACACCATCAAGCAAGATCTGGCCGGAATCGGGTTTGATCAAACCCGTGCAGGTATTAAGGTAAGTACTTTTTCCCGCACCGTTAGGGCCTATCAGGCAATGGATGCCCTTGCTGTAAAACTGCAGCGAAACATCGTCGGTTGCAACCACGCCGCCAAACCGTTTCTTCAAATTAACGGTTTCAAGCAAAACACGGCGCTCGGTATCAGACTCGAAAATGGTTGCCAGCGTTGAGACATCGCTGGCGGGTAAGGCTTCGGCAGGCGTTGGCGTGGATGGCCTGGGCCGGACCACACGCTGCAAAAGACCCAAAATCCCCTTGGGCGCAAACAGGACGATCAGAACCAGAACAACGCCCAGTATCAGGGTGGTTTGGCCACCCCCGGCCCCGCCACCCAGCCAAAACGTAAGCCAGCCGATAAACAGTGCACCAATAAACGCACCGTATAGCGAGCCCAGCCCGCCCACCAAGACATAAATGGGGATAAGCAGCGCTTGAACCACCCCAAAAAGACTGGGGCTGACGTACGCCGACCAGGCGGCAAACAATGCCCCGGCAATGCCCGCAATAGCGCCAGAAATAGCAAAAAGCACCAGTTTGTAGCGGCGGACGTCGTAGCCCAGAAGCTCGGTTTTAAGCGGGTCTTGGCGGATGCCCGCAATGATCAAGCCAAACGGCTGGCGCAGCAGGTACAACGCGCCCAGGACAACGCCAAGCGTTGCCACCAGCGTGGCCACCAGTGACTGCTGACGGCTTAACCCGCCTTTCAGGCCGAGTATTTCGAGCGACAGGGGTGGAATACCGGTCATGCCGTTGGCCCCGCCCACACGTGCATTGCCAAATTTAAATGTGAGCGACACCGCTAACGTCGCCATCAACAATACGGAGGTGTAAGTGATGATGGTGGTTTGCAGCGGGCCCAGGCGGCCATAGAAAATAAAATAACCGATGACACCGGCAACGATTGCACCGGTGATTGCGCCAAACAATAAGGCAAGCAAATAAGTGTTGCCCACAATGGGGGCCAGGTTAATGGCGGCAATACCGTATACATAGGCGCCCAAACCAAAAAACACCGTATGCCCAAGGCTAAGGTCGCCCCCTTTGCCCCAGACCAGGTCCAGAGAAAAGGCCAACAAGCCGAAAATAACCCACGATGTAATCAGATACGCCAGATAGGCATCGGCATTAAAAGCGTACACCGACACCGCCAACACCACTGCCACCGGCAATAGCCACCAGCCGTGTTTTGACGTTCCAGAAACAGCCATATTCCGACTCAGACTCTTAGAGTTTTCCACTCCAGCCTCCTGTTATGCCGTTGGGGAAAAACCTAAGAACAAGAATGGTGATGACAAAAAACACAATATCACCCACTACGGACGTAAATAGAATTCCTCCAACACTGGAGACACCGCCCACACCTATCAGTGCGCCAACGGTTCCGGTAATAATCATGGGCCCCGCCGTAACCACTGCCAGGAATGCCTTCGACACAAACGCAACCCCCATGTCTGGCGTGGCCGGGAACGCCGGCACCAGCAGGCCTCCGGCCAAACCGGCAAGGCCGGCCCCGAAAGCAAACGTAAGTGTGTTAAGACGAGAGGTGGAAATTCCGACCGAATTGGCCATCATCGGGTCTTGAATTGCCGCGCGGCTCATCACCCCGTAACGCGTCTTGGCAAAAACCAGGTAAACAACCCAGGCAAGCACAAACGCCAGCACAATCAACATGACAAAGTAACTGGACATGGTGTAGCGCCCAACGCTGACCGTTCCGACCGGCAAGCCGATGCCCGAGGTATACGAGCCGAAGATAAGAATGGCGGCTTGGTACATCACAAGCCCGATGCCCCAGGTGGCTAATAACGTATCGAGCAGGCGGCCATATAGTCGGCTAATAATCAGCTTTTCGATAACGGCGCCAAATATCGCGAGTGCTACCGTGGCGAGCAGCAACGCCACCACAAACGGAACGCCAGCACGGACCGAAAAGAGCGTAATGTACGCGCCCAGCATAATGAATTCACCGTGCGCCAGGTTAATAACTCCCATTAACCCGAAAATTACGGCCAGGCCAATCGTCGCAATCAGCAATATGCTGACCGTGGATAGTGCCGTAAGGCCTGTAAAAAGTATTTGATCCAGTTCCATGTACGGTTGATTCTTTAAAATTTACTATCGGATCGGCGTGCCCGTCACTTGCGCAACGGGCACGCCGGTTCGCTCACTTCCCCGTTATTCGGGCGAGTACTGTGTTGAGGTATCCGGGTTCTCGATCAAATTACAAACGCTTTGCTCGTACGTGGGCATCACGTCTTCGTATTTTTGAATAACCTCGAAGTTATGGTTGTTGTCGCCCCGAACCAGGTAAACCTGATGCATCAGGTGGTTGGACGGCAGCGATTTGATGGAACCCTCCGGGCTATCAACGGTTACGCCCTGAAGCAGGGCGTCGATGACATCATCCGACTTTTCCGACTTTGCCTGGTTGGCGGCAGTTGCCCAAAGCATGACGGCATTCCACGTATCGTTGGCTTCGGAAATAATGGGCTCTTTGATCGCGCCATATTCTTGTTCCCACATTTCCACAAAGCGTGCGTTGGTGGGGGTGTCTACGACTTGGAAATAGTTCTGCGAGGCAATGATGCCCTCGCCGGCACTGGGCGATACCACCACTTGCTGGTTACCCGAGCCATAGTTGGTAGAAATAATACCGATACGGTCTTTCAGGCCAGCTGCGGCAAACTGCTCGTAGAAGGAGGTTTGGCGCGAACCGACGGGCAAGGCGACTACGATGTCGGGCTGGCGGGTCTGGATTTGCTGCAGCGTGGATGAAAAGTCGCTTTGCGACACGGGCAGGAAGTCTTGCCCGACAACCTCAAGCCCCAATTGCTCGGCGTATTCGTTAACCCAGTGCGCCGAAATGGTACCGAAGTTGTAATCAGGGGCAACCACATATACCTTGTTGCCGTACTGTTCTTTGGCCCATTCCAGCATGACACCAAGCTGCTGCGAGGGCGTCACGCCGGTTTGGAACGAATAACGGTCGCAGACACCGCCTTCGTACAAGGCGCTGTAAAAGTACAAGGTACGGTTTTGGTGCGCCACGGGGCGAACCGCCTCGCGTGACGAGCTGGCCAACCCGCCAAACATGGCGGCAACCTGATCATGTGGTTACATTGCAGCAACACAGTAGCGGCCACATTGCGCTCTTTGCCACCATCTTAAGGCGCGACGCCACGGCGCATGATGGCAATAAGAAACAAAAGTTAGCCAGGGCATAAGCGGCCCGGCCTCCACGTCGACGTGCAAAGCCGAGCATGGAACCGGGCCGCGCCTAACACAGACCTAGTCGGCGTGCCGCTTTTCAAACTCCCAAACTTCGGGGAAGCCCATCAGTTCGTTAAACGCTTGAAAGTCGTACATCTGCGCTTCACGCCCTAACGAACTTTGTGTTTTTTCTAAATGTTCGTAGGCATCGTGCAAGGCCTTGCCAACGGTAAGGAAGCCTATTGCCGGGTAAATGGCGATCGCAAACCCCATTTCTTGTAAAACATTGGGTGGCAAGATTGGGGTGCGCCCCATTTCAACCAAATTGACCAGCAGGGGCATGTCAAAGGTTTTGCCAATCGTGGCAAGCTCTTCTTCGCTTTCCGGAGATTCCACAAACAGCACGTCGGCGCCTGCTTTAGCGTATTGCTCGGCACGTCGCAGCGCTTCGTCCAGGCCCAGGCTGGTGCGTGCATCGGTGCGGGCAATAATTTGCAGGTTTTTATCCTCGCGTGCTTCCACAGCAACGCGAATTTTCTTGACCATGTCTTCCACCGGAATCACGCGCCGGTTAGGCGTATGCCCGCATTTCTTGGGAAACTCCTGGTCTTCAAGCTGAATTGCGGCAGCCCCTGCTTTTTCGTAGCTGCGTACGGTGTGCGCCACATTCAGCAAGCCGCCATAGCCGGTGTCCGCATCACAGATGACCGGCAGGCGGCTGATTGAGCTGAAGGCCGAGACCCGATTCACCATATCGGTCATGGTGGCCAGCCCGGCGTCCGGCAAGCCCAGGTACGACGCCACTGTGCCGTAGCCCGTCATGTACAGGCAGTCGAAATTCATGCGGCTGGCAATGCGTACCGAGATCAGATCAAAAACACCCGGCGCCACCACCAGCTTTCCGGAATCAATGGCTTTTTTAAGGT
>JAJUIY010000035.1 GCA_029267415.1 Alcaligenaceae bacterium | reverse complement strand
GCGCCACCATGGCCCGCGCCATGGGAAGTACTTCAACCGGCAAGGGAAACCGACCCAGTGTTTGAACCACTTTGGATTCGTCCACAATACAAACAAACTGCCGTGCAAGCGCCGCCACAATCTTCTCGCGGGTAAGTGCCCCGCCTCCACCTTTAATCATGGCAAGGTCGTGGTTGATCTCGTCGGCGCCGTCCACATAGGCCACCAGCTCGGTCACGTCGTTAAGATCAATGACATTGATGCCGTGCTGCTGCAAGCGCTTGGTGCTGCGACTGGAGCTGGACACGGCTGCCCGGAAGCGGGTTTTATGTTTGGCAAGTTCATCAATAAAAAAGTCCACCGTAGACCCGGTGCCAACGCCCACCACCGCCGTACTGTCCAGCAGGGGCAAAATGTACTGTACGGCTTCCCGGGCCACGTTTTGCTTCAGTTCGTCTTGTGTCAGCATGGCCGCCTCACGCGAAAAGTTCGGCGTAGCGAGTATCGGAAAAACCCACCATAACCGTATCGCCCGTAACCAGCACGGGGCGTTTGATCAGCGTGGGGTGCTGGGAAACCAGCGACAGCCACTCGGCGTCGGTGGACGCTCGTTTCTGGTGGTCGTCAAGCCCGCGCCACGAGGTGGACGCTTTGTTGATCAGTGTGCTCCAGCCCAGCGTTCGCGCCCATTGTTGCAACACACTGGCGTCGACGGGTTCATCACGGTAATCAATAAACGTATGGTCAATGCCCTGACTGTCCAGCCACTTACGTGCTTTGACACAGGTACTGCAGCGGCGCAGGCCAAAAAGTTGTACTGACGACATGGGTAAAATCCTGACAAAAATGGGGCGCCTATCGACCGCGCCAATGCATCCGGTTAGCCACGATAACAAATATCCCGACCACCAGAATAAACAAGGTCGCCAGCGCGTTGATTTCGGGCTTCAGACCCAGACGCACCCGCGAAAACACCTCAAGCGGCAAGGTGGTATACCCCGGCCCAGACAAGAAGGCGGCAATCACCACATCGTCCAGCGACAGGGTGAAGGCCAGTAGCCACGCGGCCAGCAACGCCGGGCTGATCAGCGGCACAGTAATGGTAAAGAATACCTTCAGCGGCGATGCACCCAGATCGAGGGCGGCCTCTTCCAGCGAGCGGTCAAGGTCGCGAATACGGGACTGCACAATGATGGCCACATAGGCCACACACAAGGTGACGTGGCCTACCCAGATGGTGAAAATACCATTGCCGCCCGGCCAGCCAAAGACGGTACCCAGTTCAACAAACATCAACAACAGCGAAATGCCCAACACTACTTCCGGAATCACCAGCGGTGCGCTAAGCAACCCCATGTACAAATAAAACCCGCGAAAGCGTTGCATGCGTGCCAACACGTACCCCGCCCATGTGCCAATAATCACGGCCGCCGTGGCCGTCATGCCCGCAATCAGAAATGACAGACGCGCTGCGCTCAGCAAGGCATCGTCGTGAAACAGCTCGACGTACCACCGGAACGAAAACCCCGTCCACGAGGTCATCATGGCGGAATCATTGAACGAGAACACCATCAGCGTCAGGATGGGTACGTACAAAAAGCCGTAACCCAACAGCAATACAAGGGCGCGCAGAAAAGGATTGGGTGCCGTCATCGCCCTCTCCCCTTTCTGCCCTGTAACTGCTGAGCCTGGCTGCGCTGAAACACCACCAGCGGCACCAGCAACAGCATGACCATCACACAGGTGACGGCGGCCGCCATGGGCCAGTCGGCATTATTGAAGAATTCAGTCCACATCACCCGCCCCATCATCAACGTGTTGGCGCCGCCGAGCATTTCGGGAATCACATATTCGCCTACCGACGGGATAAACACCAGCATGGATCCGGCCATGACGCCCGGCATCGACTGCGGCAAGGTAACACTCAGGAAGGCACGCCACGGCCGTGCGCCCAAATCGTACGCCGCCTCCAGCAAGCGGTGGTCAAGCTTCACCAGGTTGGCATACAAGGGCAAAATGAAAAACGGCAAGTAGGCATACACCAAGCCGATGTACACCGCCAGGTCGGTGCGATAAATTTCGAGCGGCGCGCTGGTAATGCCCAGCCCTTGCAACAGCGTGTTGATCAGGCCATCGTTACGTAACAGGCCCACCCAGGCATACACGCGCAACAGCAGTGACGTCCAGAACGGCAAAATAACGCCCAGCAACAGCACATTGCGGATCGACGGATGCGAGCGCGCAATGTAATACGCCATGGGGTAGCCGATCACGATGCAACACAGGGTGGTGATCAGCGCCATTTTCACTGAGTTCAAGTAGGTGGCAATATATAAACTGTCGGAAAACAGCAGTGCATAGCCACGTAAATTCAGGGAAATTGTCAGCGCCTGGTCTTTTATCTGTGCCAGCGCCGTGTAGGGCGGGATGCCGAACTTCAGGTCAGCAAAGCTGATTTTAAGTACCAGCAAAAAGGGCAACAGCAGAACCAGCCCCAGCCAGACAAACGGCGGCACAATGGCCAGCGTGCGTGCGCTGGGCAGCCGCCCCCACAAAGCCCACTTGTTCATGATGCCAAAACCGTTGCGCAATCGTGCGACCAGATCACATAGACCTCGTCGTCAATGCCCGGTGCGTCGGCGTGTGCCAATGCCGTGCTGGGAACGGATGCCAACACCACGAAACCAGAATCAAGCCGCACCTGATAACTGGCATAACTGCCCATCCAGGCCACGTGACTGACCACCCCGTGCGCCCAGTTATTAGGCGCCGTGGGCTGCTCGCGCTGAACCCGCACATGCTCAGGCCGGATAGACACGTGCACCTCCATGCCCAAAGGCTCGCTGACGCCATGGCTGACGTGCAAGGGTCGGCTCAGCTCTTCGGATTCAATCTGCACGTGATCGGCCTCGTCGACCACGATGGTCCCCGTGAACAGGTTTGTCGTGCCAATGAAGCTGGCCACAAAGCGCGAGTTGGGAAACTCGTACACTTCGTAAGGGCTGCCGCATTGCACAATGCGCCCTTCCGACATGACGGCCAAGCGGTCAGCCATGGTCATGGCCTCTTCCTGATCGTGCGTCACCAGAATGCATGTAACGCCAACTTGCTCAAGGATTTTGACCAGTTCCACCTGCGTTTTCTGACGAATCTGCTTGTCCAGCGCCGACATCGGTTCGTCAAGCAGCAACAGCTTGGGACGCTTCACCAGGCTGCGGGCCAACGCGACACGCTGCTGCTGTCCCCCGGAGAGCTGATGTGGCTTGCGACGCGAATAGCCCGCCATCTGAACCAGGTCAAGCGCTTCGAAGACTCGATCGTGGATTTCGTTGCGCGGCACCCCTTCCTGTTTCAGTCCGAACGCCACGTTGGCTTCCACCGTCATGTGCGGAAATAGCGCGTACGACTGAAACATCATGTTGACGGGCCGGCGATAAGGCGGCAGGTCGGTAATGTCCTGGTTATCCAGAAAAATGCGGCCAGACGTGGGCTCTTCGAAACCTGCCAGCATGCGTAGCAGCGTGGATTTACCACTGCCGGAGCTGCCAAGCAGGGCAAAAACCTCGTGGCGGCGTACCGACAGGCTGACCGACTTCACCGCCACGGTATCGTCAAAAATTTTGACGACATCATCCACACGCACGAACTCGTCAGCGTCTGTCGACCACGCCGCCGCCGGCACACGATTGGTTTCCTGCATCAGAGTCAACGTCCCGATTTGAGTTCGGCCCACATGCGCGTTTGCAAGCGCTGAACAGGCAAAGGCTGCGGCTTGATGACGTACAAGGTTTGCGCCACGTCGGCCGGCGGGTAGATCATGGGATCATTGGCCACTTCGGGAATGACATGCTCGCGCGCCGCCTTGTTGGCATTGGGGTAGAACATGGTGTTGGTGATGGCCGCGTGCACTTCCGGCGTCTCGATATAGTTGATGAAGGCATGCGCCTCGTCAACGTTTTCAGCGTCTTTGGGGATGGCCATCGTATCAAACCAGACTGGCGCCCCACCCTCAGGGATGTAATAGGCGATATCGTAGTCTTGCCCGGCTTGTTTCGCGCGATAGCCCGCAATCATGACGTCCCCGGAAAACCCGTACACCATGCACAAATCACCCACAGCCAATTCGTCGATGTAACCCGACGAGCTGAATTGACGAATATACGGTCGAATGGTTTTAAGCAGGGCCAGCGCTTCTTTGTAGTCGTCCGGATTGCTGCTGTTGGGGTCCTTGCCAAGGTAATGCAAGACGGCCGGAAACACTTGAGCGGCTTCGTCCAGCACCGAAATACCGCATGAGCGTAGCTTCTCTGCGTTTTCGGGCTTGAACAGCATGTCCCATGAATTCAGTGGCGCGTCTTCACCCATAATTTCTTTCACGCGCGTCACGTTGTACCCCAGGCCGTTGGTGCCGTAGCCCCAGGGAACCAGGTATTCATTGTCCGGGTCCACTTCGGCAACCAGCGCCATGATGTCCGGGTCAAGGTTTTCCCAGTTGGGGATTTTGTCCTTGTCGAGCTTTTGAAACAGCCCACCTTCAATCTGGCGTGCGGCGTAATGGGTGGATGGTACCACCACGTCGTAGCCCGACTTGCCTGTCAGCAGTTTGGCCTGCAAGGTATCGTTGCTGTCGTACACGTCATACCTGACCTTGATACCCGTGGTGCTTTCAAAGCCGGACAAGGTGTCAGGAGCAGTATATTCAGCCCAGTTATATACGTTCACAACGCGTTCCTGGGCGGCGGCGCCGGACAGCACCGCAGCAAGGGCCGAGCCCAAAATCAGTCGAGTCAGCATGATGGTTCCCAGTGTTGGTCGATTGAAAACAGCCAGCGATTTAAAGGGCGAAATAATAAGGCTTTTTCATTGCACCGTGCGCGTTTTGGCCGACTGCAACACCATATAGGCCGCGTTGATGCCTTTCCACCACACATGTGCCGTGTCTGGCGACACTTTACGTAACGAACGGTGCAGGCGATTAAGGTTGGCGCTGCGCTTTGACGCAGGCACCGGCCCCACCACGGCCTTGTCAAAATCGATCAGCCACGCGCGACGGTTGCAATCAAGCAAAATATTATAGGCATTGAGATCGGCGTGCCAAAAACCGCCGTCGTGCAGGGCAAGAATAGCGTGTGCCACCTGTTGACAGACCGCGTCGTCGGCAACGGGTTGCTGTTGCACCAACTCGGCCAATGTGGTGACATCATCAATGCGTTCAACCAGAATGGCGGCCCGGTAGGTGATTCCGGACCGCCAGAATGCAGCAGCCAATGGTCGGGGAACAGGCAAACCATGACTATACATGGCCGCCAGCACCTCGAACTCAGCCATGGCGCGGGTGGCGCGCTTGCCACGCCACAGGTAACGGTCTTTGCTAATCCGTGCCACTGCTCCACCACGCCGGTAATGGCGCAACACGCCGCGCCCAAAGTCGCCTTCCACATACCAGGCGGCATTTCGCCCTCCCTGCCCAACCGGCCTGGCCTTCAGCGCCGGATTACGGGGGTCGAACAAGGCGTCGCCGGGGTGGGCGACCCGCGCGGCGTCATAGCACATCAGGCCGCCAACAATGGCCAACTCTTGCGGAACCAAGGTGGAAGGATCTGAAAATGTTGTGGACTCTGACATGGCGCTTCCTGCGATGACGGCCTCTGAACTGGCATCATGTAGTTTGACATCGTGAAGGACGACTTCCCGTAGCACGGCATCCTCGGACACGGCATCCTCGGACACGGCATTCTCTGACGTGGCGTCTATTCGCTGGACCGCAGCGACGCCACAGGCGATACATTCAACACCCCCGGCAGGGTCAGCCGGGCGCTAAATAACGCCAAACCAAGCCCGACCGCGATGCCCAATGCCCACGGCCACCACGACAACGACAAATCGAATTTAAACACCCAGGCGGCCAGCGCCCACGCAATGCCCTGTGCCGTGGCCGCTGCCAATACCCCGGACAGGGCACCCAGAATGAGCATTTCGAGACGCAACGCGCCCCCAAGCTGGGCCGCACTGGCGCCAAGCGCCCGCAGAAGTGCCGCTTCGTGCATGCGTTCGTCGCGCGTGGCAAACAATGCTGCGCCCAGCACGACCATGCCGGCGGCCACGCTGAACAGAAACAGCAGTTGTATGGCCACCACGACATGGTCCAGCACACCTTGCACCTGGGCCAGAATAACCCCGACGTCGAACACGGTCACGTTGGGAAACTGCGTCAGAAGATCACGCACCAACGGCGCAGAATTATCGGGAAACCGCAACGAGGTAATGTAGGTGCGTGGCGCATCGCGCAGGACACTTTCAGATAGCAAGGCAAAGAAATTAACCTCGAAGGAGTCCCATTTGACGTCGCGTAGACCCACAATGCTAACCGTGCGCCGCTGGCCGGAAAACTCAAAGGTAAGTGTGTCGCCCACCCCAAGACCCAAGGTCTTGGCGAAGTCGGCCTCGAGTGAGGCTTCAGCGTGGTCGGGTTGCAACCATCGCCCGGCTCCCTGTGTATTGCCAGCGGGCAACTGGCTACGCCATGAAAGATTAAACTCGCGGTTCACCGCCCGCCGCGCTTGATCATCGTCGTAACTGTCGGCCGACACCGGGCGGCCGTTGACTTCTACCAATCGCGCCCGCACCATAGGCACCAAGTCGACGTTCCCCAAATTTTCTTGCGCCAACCGCGCTGCCAATGCCTGCCGTTGATCAGGCTGTATGTTGATCAAGAATGTATTGGGGGCATCGGCCGGAACCGTGTTTTTCCAGCCTTGCAGCAAGTCGGTGCGCATAATGGCCAGTAACAGCAGAATGGACAAGCCCATCGCCAATGCACACAGCTGCACAACAGCCAACGCACGGCGCCGGGATATCCCCGCCAGCGCAAACCGCAACCCCGGACCCACCGGCAGACGCCGCCGCACCGCTCCCACCAGCATGACGGCCAGCAACGCCACTACCACAAAAACCAATAGCGCCACGGCAAAACCGGCCACCACCGTGAGGCCCAGAGCCATGTCGCCCGTCAATGCCAGTGCCAGCAAACCAAACGACACCAGGCCGACCAGGTACGCACCACGATAATGAATATCCAGGCCGGCACCATCGCGGCGCAACACCCGTACCGGCGGAACCCGACGCAGGCCGAGCAACGGGGGAACGGCGAACCCCAACAACAGCAACACCCCGGTTGAAAGGGCTTTGAGGTAGGGCCACCCTGTGCCCGTGGGCAATGCAACGCCCAGCCACGACACCACCAGAGCCACCAACCCCATATGCACCAGATAGGCCAATCCGATACCGAGCAGCGAGGCGATCAGGGCCAGCAAGACAAACTGCGTCCAGACCATCCACCCCAGCATGCGCCGACTGGCCCCCATGCAGCGCATAATGGCAATACCATCTTGATGCCGCAGGCAAAAGCGCCGTGCAGCCAAGGCAATGGCCACGCCGGCCAGCAACACGGTCAGCAATGCCACCAATGCCAAGAACTGGTTGGCCCGATCAAGCGTACGCTGGACGCCCGGACGACTGTTCTCTACAGTGCGGATGCGCTGACCAGGCTCAAGCTGGTTATCAAGCCAGCGTCGATACTGCGTCAGCGCAGCCGGCGCACCCGCCACTAATAACCGGTGCGTCACGCGGGCCCCCGGTCCCAGCAGCCCCGTTGCGGGCAAATCGTCCATATTCATCAACACGCGGGGTGCCACATTGACAAACCGAAGGCTGCGATCGGGCTCATGCGCAATGACGCCTTCCACATTGAAATCGAGATCTCCCAATGCCACCTGACTGGATGCGCCAAGTTCCAGCAATCCACTAAGTTGGGGATCAAGCCAGACAGCCCCCAACGTTGGAATCCCGGATGCCGGATACGCAGGCTCAGTCTGACCGGGCTTCTGCAGCCTGACATCGCCGCGCAATGGGTAACCGGAGGACACCGCCTTGACGGACACCAGCTGGCTGGCAAGGCCATGCATCACCATGGACGGGAATTCAACGGTGTGAGCGATGTCGAGCCCTAACGCTTGTGCCTGCGCGACCACGGATTCAGCGACGGGCTGACCCGAGCGGATGACCAGATCGCCGCCCAACATCTGGGCCGAATCCCGTTGCAACGCCTGGCCAATGCGATCGGCCAGCATCGACACGCTGCCCACGGCCGCAACGGCCGTAATAAGCGCGGCCAGCAGCAAACGCACCTCACCGGAATGCCAGTCACGGCGCAACGCCCGCACACCTGCACGAAGACCGGAAAGCATCGGGTTCATGGCCTCAAGCCTTGAAAAGCAACATCATCATGATGACGAGCAACATACACGCAAAAATAAGCTTCAGTCGGGGCTCGGGGAGCGCATAAGCCAGACGCACCCCGTACGGCACCAACATAATGCTGCCCAGCGCCAAGGGCACACCGGCAAGCCATTGCACTTGCCCGTGCATCGCATAGGTGATCATCGCAACCGTGGTGCTGGGCACCACCATGCTTAAGGCCACGCCCTGTGCGCCCGTCTGGCTGTAACGTAGAACAGTGGTCAGCAAGGGCACCACCATCACCGAACCGCCCACGCCAAACACCCCTCCGGTGAAGCCGGCAATACCGCCCACCACCACAAACCACAGGCGCCCCGGCGAAGGGACGTGGGCCGCCGCAGACCGTGGGCGACGCTTACGCGAGCTCTGATGGAAATAAAAAACTGAAATGCAAAAAATGAAGGACGCGTAGATGCGACGCAGCAAGACCGGGTCCATCCCCAATGCGATCTGGGCACCCACCCAGGTAAACAGCATGGAAGCCGTTCCACCCACCAGCGCCGCCTCAATGTCGAGTTTGCTGTAGCGGTTGTACTGGCGCAATGTCATGAGCACGGCCGGCAGCACCATCACCATGGCGGTGCCCTGTGCCAGCTGCTGCTCCATGCCCAACACCAGTGCCAGTAGCGGAATGGCCAACAGCCCTCCGCCAATCCCCAGCACGCCACCGGTGAAGCCGATCAGCCCCCCTGCCACCAAACACCCTGCCGCCAGCAAAAGCCCGTCCAATATTGACCCCTATTTGACGCGTCGCGCCGTGAAAATCGTCAACGTGTTGCCTCCCGCACGCGCTCGATAGCGGCATCGACCCGGTCGACGGACCAGATCTCGAGCCCCTCGATGGGCTGACGTGGTGCATTGGCGCGGGGAATCATGGCGATGCTGAAGCCCAGCTTCGCGGCCTCACGCAGGCGCTCTTGCCCGCGCGGAGCAGGCCGGATTTCGCCGGCCAGGCCAATTTCGCCAAACACCACCAGACCGGGCGGCAAAGGCCGGTTGGCCAACGATGACATAATCGCCAGCAACACCGGCAAATCGGCGGCGGGCTCGGTAATTTTGACCCCACCCACCGCGTTCACAAAAACGTCCTGGTCGTGTGTGACCACCCCGGCATGCCGATGCAGCACCGCCAGCAACATGGCCAGACGCGTGCCCTCCAGCCCCACCGACAAGCGTCGCGGATTGGGCACATGCGCGGTGTCCACCAACGCTTGAATCTCGACCAGCAAGGGCCGGGTCCCCTCTTGCGTTGCCATGACACACGAGCCCGGAACGTGCTCGGCGTGCTGGGACAAAAATATGGCTGACGGGTTGTTGACTCCCCGCAAGCCGCGGTCGGTCATGGCGAATACGCCCAGTTCGTTGACTGCACCAAAGCGATTCTTGAACGCACGGATCAGCCTGAATGACGAATGCGTATCCCCTTCAAAATACAGTACCGTGTCCACAATATGTTCGAGCACGCGAGGACCCGCCAGTGAACCGTCTTTGGTGACATGGCCAATGAAGATCATGGTGATGCCGGCCTGTTTGGCCAGCCGCGTAAGCTGAGCGGCGCATTCTCGCACCTGTGACACGGAGCCGGGTGCCGAGTTGAGCTCGCCGGAATACAGCGTCTGGATGGAATCGATCACCGCCACCTGTGGTCGCTGCTCGGACAAGGTCGCCAAAATGGTTTCAAGGCGGATTTCGGCCAGCAACTTCACGTTGCCCGTTTCCATATCCAGTCGCTTGGCACGCAGAGCGACTTGCTCGGCCGACTCTTCGCCCGTTACATACAACACATTGGTGACACGGGACAGCGACACCAACGCTTGCAGCAACAGAGTTGATTTGCCAATGCCGGGGTCGCCACCAATCAGCACCACCGCGCCGGTGACCAGACCGCCCCCCAACACACGGTCAAACTCGGCAATGCCGGTGGGCTGGCGTGATTGCTCGCGGGCTTCGATATCGGCCAGCACACGCACCGGGCTGGCTCCCGCCAAGGGCGCAAAGCGGTGTGTCGCGTGAGCGTCGTGGGTTTCTTGCAGCGTGTTCCAGGTGCCGCAATGTGGACAGCGACCCTCCCATTTTGGGCAGGTACCGCCACACTCTGTGCAAACGTAGGTGGTTTTTGCTTTGGCCATAAATTGCATGCAAGCCGGGCCTAACGCCCGCGGATGCTTCCACCCCCATCAACGCCAAGAATCTGACCGGTAATGTAGCCAGCATCGGGCCCCAGCAAAAACGCCACGGCACCCGCCACGTCGTCGGGTCGTCCAAATCGGCCTAACGGAATACGGGCCAACGCCGCCTTCTCGGCGTCGCTACCATGTGGGTGGTTAACCCGGAACAACTCGGTATCGACCGGGCCAGGTGCCACGGTATTGACCGTAATACCGTATGGGGCAAGTTCCAGTGCCCAGGTATTGGTAAGGCCATTCAATGCGGCCTTGGCCGCCGAATAGCTGCTACGGCCAAGGCCACCGTGCGCTGCCCGGCTGCCAATATTGATAATACGCCCCTCTTTGCGCGCCTTCATGGCAGGAACGAAAGCCTGCGTAACCTGTACGGCGACCCGTACGTTCAGGTCCAACACCTCGTAGAGGGAACCCAGGTCAACTTCGCCCAAGGGCGCGGGCTTGACCAGCCCCACATTGTTTACCACGGCGTCGACCGGATATTTTTCCCGGATCATCCGCAGGATGTCTTCCGTTTCGCCGGCATTGCGTAAATCGCACGCAAAAAGATAACCCGGGAAATCAATATCCTGAACATTTCGTGCCAAGCCAACCACGTGGGCGCCGGCATCCGCCAAACGTTGACTGATGGCCCATCCAATGCCCCGGGTTGCGCCGGTGACCAGCACACATTTGTTTTTCAATGGCTTACCCCTATTTTATTAAGACGCTGACACCACCCGGCGTGGCACGCGTGGCGTGACCGAGCACATCAACTCGTAGCCAATTGTACGGGCGCCCTTGGCCACGTCGTCAATATCCGGGCCGCCTTCACCCCACAACACCACAGTCGAGCCCGGCCGCGCGCCGGGTACCGACGTGATGTCAACTACCATCATATCCATCGACACCCGCCCCAGCAATCGGGAAGGCACGCCGTCGACGGTCACGGGCGTATCGGGTGCGGTCAGGCGCGGGTAACCGTCCGCATAGCCGCAGGCCACGATGCCGGTACGTGTGACGCCGCGTGTCGTAAATGTGTGGCCGTAGCCTATAGGCTGGCCGGCAGGCAGCTCGCGCACGGCCAGCAAACGGGCCGACAACGTCTGCACCGGCTTGAGCCCGAGGCTGGCGGCAGAGCGGTCCGGAAAGGGGCTGGCGCCATAAAGACAGATGCCGGGGCGCACCCATTGCTCGAGGCCTGCATCAAGGGCGCTCCACACCGAGTCACTCAGTGTGGCCGCCGAATTGCACAGGCTGACCGGCCCCGGCAAACCGTGCGTCGTGTCCAGAAAACGCTGCTGCTCGCGGCGCGTGACCTCGGCATTGTCATCCGCACATGAAAAATGGCTCATTTTGCCGATACTGGCCAAACGTTCATCACGACGCAGGGCCAGGGCCCGATCATAGGCATGTGCCACGTCAGCCGGCATGAATCCCAGACGATTCATGCCCGTGTTTACCTTGATATACGCATCGACGGGCCGGGCAAGACGGCTTTTCTCAAGCATGTCCAGCTGCTCGTGGCAATGCAACACCGGGGTCAGACGATACGCGTCCACCACGGCAATGTCGGCGGGTTCAAAAAAACCCTCGAGCAACAGAATGGGCCCCTTCCACCCGGCTTCACGGGTACGCACCGCCTCGTCCAGGTCCAGCATGGCCAAGCCGTCTGCCATGCCCAATGCCTGCACCGCGTTTTCAATACCATGACCGTATGCATTTGCCTTGATAACGGCCCACACCTTGGGGCATGGCACGTTACGTTCGGCGCTGACCCGGGCCAGACGGCCGCGCACCACATCAAGATTGTGGCGTAATGCGGAAACCGAAATCGTCAAACTGATCGGACGAGGCATGCATGTTCTCCTAGTAAGCAACCCAAGAGTCTAAACCAGTTGTTTACCATCCGTTAAGTGGCGCGTGCCGCGGCCTATACTTTCACCTATGAGCATTGATCACTATGAAAACTTTCCGGTGGCCTCAATACTGCTGCCGGCAAGGCTGCGGCCCGCCGTGCGCGATATCTACCGTTTTGCGCGCAGTGCCGACGATATTGCTGACGAAGGCACGGCGCTGCCCGAACAGCGCCTGAAGCAACTGACGGCCTATCGGCAGGCGCTTGACGCCATACAAAACACGGGAATGGCCCCCACTCACGACGACACCCTACGTGCCGTATTTGAACCCCTGGCCAAAACGGTCCGGCACCACGCATTGCCGCTGCAGCCGTTTTTTGACTTGCTGTCGGCCTTCGAGCAAGACGTGCGCAAGAACCGCTACGAGAACGACGCCGAGCTGCTGGACTATTGCCGCCGCTCTGCCAACCCGGTCGGACACCTGATGTTATGCCTGTACGAGGCAAACCAGCCACAACACTTGACGTGGTCAGACGCCATCTGTACAGGTCTGCAGCTAACAAATTTCTGGCAGGATGTGGCCATCGACTGGGAAAAAGACCGCGTTTACCTGCCGCGCGACATCATGCTGCAACACCAGTTGGACGAGCATTTTATTGCAGCCCAAACCGGCCGTACCACGCCCCTGCCCCACCACCCCGCGTGGCACGCCGTGATGCGGCGCCAAACGCAGCAAGCCCGCCAGTTCTTGCAAAGCGGACTGCCACTGTGCCGTGCACTGGGCGGGCGCATCGGTTTTGAGCTGCGCCTGGTAGTACACGGCGGCCTGCGTATCCTGGAACGGCTGGACGAACTAAACTATGACGTCTTCCACCAGCGCCCTACCCTGGGAAAACGCGACTGGATACGTTTACTCGCACGAGCCCTGACACCGCAATCACACCATGAGTCCTGACGAATACTGCCAGAACAAAGCCGCACAAAGCGGTTCCAGTTTTTATTATTCCTTCTTGTTCCTGCCGCCAGAGCGGCGTCGGGCCATTACGGCGCTTTATGCGTTTTGCCGCGAAGTGGACGACATTGTCGACGAGGTACGGGAGCGCTCGGTGGCTCGCACCAAACTGGCATGGTGGCGCAACCAGGTCGAGACGCTGTTCGAAACCGGCCAGGCCGAACACCCCGTCATGCAGGCCCTGGCCCCGCACCTGGAACCCTGTGGACTTAGTGCGCCGCAAATGCATGCCGTGATCGACGGCATGGAAATGGATCTTGACCAGCACCAATATCCGGACTGGGAAAGCCTGCGCCGGTATTGCTGGCATGCGGCCGGCGTGGTGGGCGAGATGTCGGCCGGCATTTTCGGCTACACCAACCCGCAAACCCTGGTTTATGCCGACAAGCTGGGCCTGGCGTTCCAGCTGACCAATATTATCCGGGATGTGGGTGACGATGCCCGACGTGGCCGCATCTACTTGCCCCAGGAAGACCTGCAACGGTTTGGCGTCACGCCCGAAGACATCCTTACCCGCCGTCACTCCGAGCGTTTCGAGGCGTTGATGCGTTTTCAAACTGAACGCGCACGCGCCTGCTATCGAGAGGCAATGCAAGCCTTGCCAGAAGAAGACCGCCGTGCCCAGCGCCCCGGGCTGCTTATGGCGGCCATTTACTATGCATTGCTGCACGAAATTGAACGTGACAACTGGCAGGTACTGGATCAGCGCATTGCCCTTACCCCCATACGCAAGTTTTGGCTGGCCTGGAAAACCTGGGTGAATGGCGGCCGCGGCCTTGTGAAGCGCCTGTCGGCATGAGGCTGGCTATTGTGGGCGCCGGCTGGGCGGGCTTGGCCGCAGCAGTGCGGGCGGCAGACCAGGGGCACGACGTTACCGTCTTTGAAGCGTCACACATGTTGGGCGGGCGTGCAAGGGCTGTCGAATCGCCCCAACTGGAACATCGCATCGACAACGGTCAGCACATTATGCTGGGCGCCTACGCGGACACATTTGCCCTGATGGATCGTTTGGGTCTCGATCTTGCCGGTACCTTGCAACGCACACCCTTGGCGCTGGAGTCGGCCGACGGAGGGTTTCGCCTTGCGCTGCCCCGCCTGCCTGCACCCTGGCATTTGGGGGGTGCATTGTTGGCTGCACGGGGCCTTGGCGCGCGGGACAAGCTGGCGCTTGCCCGGATATTTCGCGCACTGCAGCGCAACCGATGGCGCGTTGAAGCCGGCACCACGGTTGCCCGGTGGCTGAGGCAACATCGGCAAGGTGCGCGACTTCAGTCGCTGTTTTGGGGCCCGCTTTGCGTCGCAGCCCTGAACACCCCGGTGGAGCAGGCTTGCGCCCAATTATTTGCCAATGTGCTGCGCGATAGCCTGGGTGCCACGCCCGAGGCGTGTGATGTGGTGATTTCACGCGCCGACCTTTCTTCCTTATGGCCCGACCATGTTGAGCAGATGCAGCCCGCCCATCCCCACGGACGCATTGAGATCCGACGCGGCCAACCCGTTCGACATCTGGAGGTGGGCAAACCAGGCGTATCTGCGGACATGGACGCCCCCCCCGCTGCCACACCGATATCCGGTCGTGATGGCGCATCAACCATCTCGATTCAACCGGGTGTAATCGTGAACGGTGAAAGCTTTGACGCCGTCATTCTGGCCACCAATGTTCCCTCGGCACGGCGTCTGTTGGCCCAACTCCCCGTGGCGCCCGGCCAGACCCCGGCATGCCACACGCTTATGCGCCGGCTGTCAGCCTTTCGCTTTATTCCTATTGCCACGGTAACGCTGGAACTTGAACATCCCTGGAACATGCCCGCCAGCATGCTGCAGCTGCACGAAAACCGGGCAGCAGGCCATTATGGGCAATGGGTGTTTAACAACGTCGCGTTTATGGCGCAGCCCGCAGCCCCTATGCTTCACATCGTGATCAGCGATGCCGCACAGGCGCTCGAGATGGGTGAGGCTGAACTCGTGCGCCGGCTACAGGCGCAGCTGGCCGAGCAAGGGCGCCGCTTTGGCCCCCTGCCGGCCGTTGTGAAGCACGAATTGATTGCCGAAAAACGGGCCACGTTTGCAGCCGTCCCCGGCTTGGAGCGGCCCCAACCGCGCACCCCCTGGCCGGGAGTACTTCTGGCCGGTGACTGGACCGACACGGGTTACCCGGCGGTGTTGGAAGGCGCTGTGCGCAGCGGCCAAGCGGCGGTAGCCGCCCTGGCGTGCGCCGACAGAACCTGAGCGTAATATCCATGGCCGGCGGCGGGTGTGGGTGGCTGACTGCCGAACCACGAACACCGGCAAATCAAACCAGCCCAAAACCGTGACTTCATAAACGCCTAAGTGACGGCGTGCTGCGCAATGTACTGACGCACCAGCTCGGCATCGCAAGCCAAGTTGGTAACACGTTGCGGGCGTTCGGCCAAGTCGCGAAGGTGCGCGGGAACCGGTGCGTCAATGCCCACGGCCTCGTGGATAACGTCGGCAAACTTGGCGGGCAAGGCGGTTTCAAGCACCAGCATGGGAACACCCGCCTCAACATATTGCGCCGCCACTTTCACACCGTCAGCCGTGTGGGGGTCGATCAGCGTACCGGTTTCCTGATACACCGTGCGGATGGTGTCCACGCGGTCTTGGTGCGTGCTGGTACCCGCCACAAAGCCATAGCGGGATTCGAATAACGGCTGCAGATGGCTTAAGTCGAACTCGCCGTGCGTGGCCAGCGCCGCCCACGTTTCACTGACCCGACGTGTGTCCTGATCGAGCAAGTCGAACACGAACCGCTCGAAATTGGATGCCCGGGAAATATCCATAGACGGACTGGACGTGGCATGCGTTTGCTCGGCACTGCGGGGGCGATACACCCCGGTACGGAAAAATTCTTCAAGAACGTTGTTCTCATTGGTGGCCAGCACCAGGCGACGCACCGGAAGCTTCATCTGACGTGCCAGGTGGCCGGCCAGAATATTGCCGAAGTTGCCCGACGGCACGGCAAAAGACACCTCTTGGCCCGGGCGCGACGTGGCGCGCAGCCAGCCCCAGAAGTAGTACACAATCTGGGCGGCAATGCGCGCCCAATTGATGGAGTTGACCGCACCCAGACGGTACTTGGCCTTGAAGTCGAGGTCGCCGGCCAGCTGTTTGACAATATCCTGGCAGTCGTCAAACACACCGTCGATGGCCAGGTTATGAATGTTCTCGTCTTGTAAAGAATACATCTGGGCCCGCTGGAACGCGCTCATGCGCCCTTGCGGCGACAGCATGAACACGGCAATGCCCTGCTTGCCACGCAAGGCATACTCGGCGGCCGAGCCGGTATCACCCGATGTGGCGCCGAGAATATTGATCTTTTCGTTGCGGGCGGTAAGCACGTATTCAAACACTTGGCCCAAAAACTGCATGGCCATGTCTTTGAACGCGAGCGTGGGCCCTTGTGACAGGCCCAACAGCGTCATCCCCTGGTTTAAGGGCTTGAGCGGCACGATGCTGTCATCATCGAATACATCGCGGCTGTACGCTGCGTTAACCAGTGTTTCGAGGTCTTGTGCCGGAATGTCGGTGATGAACAGGCGCAGCACCTGGTAGGCCAGCTGCGGGTATGACAACGGACGCCATGACTCCAGCTGGTCGGCGCTGACCGTTGGCAAGGTGACCGGAATGGTCAGCCCGCCGTCCGGGGCCAGGCCCTCGAGAAGAATATCCGAGAACGGGCGCGGCTCCATGCCGCCCCGGGTGGAGTGATACATCATATGAGATCCTCGACGCGCAAGCGGGTAACGTCGGACAACACAAAGGGCAACGCCCGAATGCGCGTAATGGCCGCGTCAATACTACCTTCTATGGCGCGGTGTGTCAGGAAGATGATATCGGCCTGCTCGTCGCCGTAAGGTTCTTGGAACATGGACCCAATCGAAATACCGGCATCCGCCAGTATGCGCGAGATATCGGACAGCACACCAGGTTTGTCGTGGACCCGCAAACGCAGATAGTAGGCAGACTCGACCTCGGCCATGGGCAACACGGGCACATCGGCCATCGCGTCAGGCTGGAAAGCCAG
>JAJUIY010000145.1 GCA_029267415.1 Alcaligenaceae bacterium | reverse complement strand
GCAAGAAAGGCAAATGCACAGCCCGACTGCCCGCGGCAATAATGGCCGACTCGAAGCGCACCACCTGCTCGGCACCCTTGTCTTGCCGCACAGCAATATGATGCGGATCCAAAAATGACGCCACCCCCGTCACCACATTGACCTTGCGCGCCTTGGCCATGCCGGCCAAACCGCCCGTCAGCTTATTGACCACACTTTGCTTGTGCTCGCGCAGTGCGTCCAGATTGATCTCGGGCTCGGAAAACACAATTCCCTGGTCGGCCAATTTGCGCACCGCCTCAAGGGTGGATGCCGTGTGGAGCAGCGCCTTGGACGGAATGCAACCGACGTTCAGGCAAACGCCGCCCAAGGTGTCGTATCGCTCAACCAGCGTTACATTCAGGCCCAGGTCGGCCGCACGAAATGCGGCGGAATAGCCCCCCGGGCCCGCCCCAATTACCACCACATCGCAGGTGCTGTCAGCCTTTCCGGAGTAGCTGGCCGCCGCTTGCGGCGCACGTGACGCCACACTGGCTCGGGTTTCACCTTCAGAATCAGTATCCGACGCGCCAGACGACGGTGTTGATGCCGCGCCCGGTTTCCCTTCTTCGGGTTGTCCGGGCTGATTGGCCTGGCCCTCATTGGGGCCCGAACCGCCTTGCTGACGCGCGGGCGCGGCCTTGCCGGCATCGGTGGCGTCCCCGGCGGCTTCAATGACCACGATGGGCGCGCCTTCGGAGACCTTATCGCCAACCTTCACGAGGATTTCCTTCACAACCCCGGCAGCAGCAGCCGGAATTTCCATAGACGCCTTATCGGACTCCAGCGTGATCAGGCTTTGCTCTTTTTCGATGGTATCGCCGACGGACACGAGAACTTCAATGACGTCGACATCCGTCGCGTCGCCAATATCGGGAACCGTTAGTTCGATGGTGGACATGGCAGGTCTCCTACAGGATGACGCGACGGAAATCCGCCAGCAGGCTGCCCAGGTACGCGTTAAAGCGCGCGGCGGCGGCCCCGTCAATGACACGGTGATCGTAAGACAGCGATAGCGGCAGCATCAGGCGGGGTTTGAATTTCTTCCCGTTCCAGACCGGCTGCATAGACGATCGCGATACCCCCAGAATGGCCACTTCGGGCGCATTGATGATGGGCGTGAAGTCAGTGCCGCCGATGCCCCCCAACGACGAAATCGTGAAGCATCCGCCTTGCATTTGCGCCGCCGACAGCTTGCCTTCGCGCGCCAGCCCAGCCAGCTCGGCGGTTTCTTTGGCGAGTTCAAGCACGCCTTTTTTGTCAGCGTCACGGATCACCGGCACCACCAGCCCATTAGGCGTATCGGCCGCAAAACCAATGTGATAGTACTTTTTCAGTACCAGCGAGTCGCCGTCCAACGACGCATTGAACTCGGGAAACTTTTTGAGCGCCGCCACTGACGCTTTGATAAGAAACGCCAGCATGGTGACCCGGATGTTTTCCTTGGCGTGTTCTTTATTGAGCTGCTGACGCAGTTCCTCCAGCTCGGTGATGTCGGCTTGGTCGTTGTTGGTCACGTGCGGGATCATGACCCAATTGCGATGCAGGTTGGCGCCCGACAGTTTCTTGATTCGCGACAGCGGTCGGGTTTCAATTTCGCCGAAGCGCTCGAAGTCAACCTTGGGCCAGCCTAATAGTTGCAAGCCGCCCGCGCCGTCACCCCCCGCCGTCAAACGGGTATCGGCATCGCGCGACAAGGCCTGCTTCACAAAGCGCCGAACGTCGTCGTGCGTAATCCGCTGGCGGGCACCCGTTCCTTCCACCTTGGTCAGGTCAACGCCCAACTCGCGCGCAAATTTGCGCACGGAAGGTGACGCGTGGGGCAAGTTGCGTGCGGCGATGGCACCCGTGGCGAAAGACGCCGTGGGCGAATGCCGCTCGGGTGGCGTGGATGCCAATTCGTGCGCCGCACCGGCCTGTACTTCTGCACTGGGCTTGGCCACCGCCGGTGATTTCGTAGTCGGCGACGCCCCTGCTTGGCTTTCAGCGGATGCCGCATCTTTGGCGCGCACCTCGTCAGCGGCCACGGCATCCGACGTGTCACTTCCGGCGTGTGGCTTCGCAGCGGCCGCAGTCTCTTCGTTACCCGAGTTCTCGGCCTGGGCTGCCGGCGCGGCATCTGCCGCCGTTGCGGCTTCGCCTTGGGCGGCGTCATCCGCAGCGGCCGGCTCCAGTTGCAAGATCACAGAGCCCTCTGACACCTTATCGCCCACCTTTACTGCAATGGACTTCACCACGCCCGCCTGCGGCGACGGAATTTCCATAGAGGCCTTGTCCGATTCCAGCGTAATCAGGCTTTGATCGACCTCAATTTGGTCATTTTCGGCCACCAGAACCTCGATGACATCGACTTCGTCCGCATCACCGATATCCGGAACCTTGATTTCTACGATATTGCTCATGAATTAATCCCCCTCAGGCGTGATGCGGATTGGCTTTATTCCGGTCAATGCCGTATTTTTCAATCGCCTTGGCGCACAACTCGCGCGAAACTTTACCCTCGTCAGCCAGCGCGCGCAACGCGGCCAGCACAACAAAGTAGCGGTCAATCTCGAAGTGGCTGCGCAATTTGCTGCGGAAATCCGAACGGCCGTAACCGTCGGCCCCCAGCACATGCAAGCGGCGACCTTCGGGAATGTATGGCCGGATTTGATCGCCATAGGCTTTCATGTAATCGGTGGAGACCACAATAGGCCCTTGCGTCGCTTCCAGCTTTTCCGTGATGTAAGGCTTGGGCGCTTCTGCTTCGGGGTGCAGCAACGCGTGGCGCTCACAATCCATGCCGTCGCGGCGCAATTCGGTAAAGCTGGTGACACTCCACACGTCGGAGCCAATGCCCCAGTCGTCAAGCAGCAGATTCTGGGCCGCCAGTACCTCGCGCAAAATCGTTCCCGACCCCATCAACTGCACACGGTGATCGCCCTTGTCGGTGGACTTGAACTTATAGGCACCGCGAATAATGCCTTCCTCATCCCCTTCACGCAGACCCGGTTGCGGATAGTTTTCGTTCATCACGGTGATGTAGTAGAAAACGTTCTCCTGGTTCTGAACCATGCGCTCGAGGCCGTTTTGGATGATCACAGCTAGCTCGTGCGCAAACGCCGGATCGTATGACACGCAGTTGGGAATGACGGACGACAAGATATGACTATGCCCATCGCCGTGTTGCAGGCCTTCACCGTTAAGTGTTGTGCGCCCGGCAGTACCGCCCAGGAGGAAGCCACGCGCCTGCATATCGCCGGCGGCCCAGGCCAGATCGCCGACACGCTGGAACCCGAACATCGAGTAATAGATGTAGAACGGGATCATGATGCGGTTGTTGGTGGAGTACGACGTGGCCGCGGCAATCCATGAGCTGAAGCCGCCGGCTTCGTTAATACCTTCTTGCAGCAATTGGCCGGACTCGGATTCGCGGTAGTACATCACCTGGTCTTTGTCGACCGGCTCGTACTTCTGGCCTTCAGGCGAATAAATACCAATCTGGCGGAACAGCCCTTCCATGCCAAACGTACGCGATTCGTCCACCAAAATGGGCACCACGCGCGGGCCCAATGTTTTGTCACGCAGAATTTGGTTCAGAATGCGCACAAAAGCCTGTGTGGTAGAAATTTCACGCCCTTCGGCGGTCGGGTCGGTTATTGCCTTGAACTTGCTGAGCTCAGGCGCCGGCAGATGTTCGTCAGCCTTCTCGCGACGCTTGGGCAGGTAGCCGCCCAACGCCTTGCGGCGTGCGTGCAGGTATTCCATCTCGGGGCTGTCATCGGCCGGCTTAAAGTACGGCAGCGATTCGAGCTGGTCGTCAGGAATGGGGATATTGAAGCGGTCGCGGAATTCGCGGATCGCATCCACGTCCAGCTGTTTCTGCTGGTGTGTGGGGTTCTTGGCCTGGCCCACATGCCCCATGCCATATCCCTTGATGGTTTTGGCCAAGATAACCGTCGGCTGTTCTTTGTGGTTGGCGGCTTTCCAAAAGGCGGCGTATACCTTGTGCGGATCATGTCCGCCGCGGTTCAGGCGCCAGATGTCCTCGTCGCTCATGCGGCTAACCATTTCCAGCAATTTGGGATGCTTGCCAAAGAAATTGTCGCGGACAAACTTGCCGTCGTGTGCCTTATAGGCCTGGTATTCGCCGTCGACGGAATCCTCCATAATTTGGCGCAGCAAGCCTTCTTTGTCGCGCGCCAGCAGCGGATCCCAGTAACCGCCCCAAATAAGCTTGATCACGTTCCAGCCACTGCCGCGGAATTCGCCCTCGAGCTCCTGGATGATTTTGCCGTTACCCCGCACGGGGCCGTCGAGACGCTGCAAGTTGCAGTTGACAACAAAAATCAGGTTATCCAGTTTTTCGCGGGATGCCAGACTGATGGCACCCAGCGATTCGGGTTCGTCCATTTCGCCGTCGCCGCAAAATACCCATACTTTGCGATTGCTGGTGTCGGCGATGCCGCGTGCATGCAGATACTTGAGGAAACGCGCCTGATAAATGGCCATTAACGGCCCCAAGCCCATGGACACCGTGGGGAACTGCCAGAAATCCGGCATCAGCTTGGGGTGCGGGTATGACGGCAGGCCCTTGCCATCCACCTCTTGACGAAAGTTATCCAGCTGCTCGGCCGTAAGGCGGCCTTCCAGATAGGCGCGGGCGTACACCCCAGGAGACGAATGGCCCTGGAAATAGACCAAGTCACCGCCGTGGTCCTCGGTTTCAGCGTGCCAGAAGTGGTTTTGCCCACATTCGATCATGGTGGCCAGCGAGGCAAACGACGCGATGTGGCCACCCAAGTCACCCCCGTCTTCGGGGTTGTGGCTATTCGCTTTCACCACCATGGCCATGGCGTTCCAACGTATGTACGAACGGATACGCTCTTCAAGGACACGGTCACCCGGATGCGGCTTTTCAAGCCCGGGTGGAATGGTGTTCACATAAGCGGTATTGGGTGAAAACGGAATGTAGGCACCAGACCGTCTGGCGAGGTCGATCAGGCGCTCAAGCAAATAGTGCGCGCGTTCCGGACCCTCGCGATCCAGAACGGCTTCCAGCGCTTCAAGCCACTCCTGGGTTTCGAGGGCTTCATCGTCCATAAATTCGGACATAATCTGTTGGTGGTCGAGAGAGGACATTCAACGTCTCCTGCGATAGTAAAAGGCGCACACTAACGAAAGGGTCCGGACTTGTTATTAAGCGTTAATACATAGCAAGGCTTGCCGTCGACCCGGCGCGCAGTGTTCAAACTCATTCTAGGTAAGACGGGGGCATAGTACAAGCAAAATTCCATTTTGTGGGAAATCATTTCATAATATGAAATAACAGCGTTGGGCACTTCCGGTTTAAAATGATCTTTCGTTACATGTGACTGCTATGGCTTCCGGCACCAAAAAAACACTTATACCCACCACTTTCTACGACCAGGCTGAACGCGGTCGCCGTGGGTTTTATTGGCTTACGCCCGTCATCGTACTGGTGCTTTACCTGTGCGTCATGGGGGCGTTCATCTGGTTGCAGCAGTTGCACAACGACAGCGTCATGTTTGTCACCATCGACCAAGAAACGCGCCAGCAACGCTTGCTTATGGTGGTGGCAGCGCTGTCGCTGGTCATTATTTTCAGCTTGCTGGCCCTATGGCGCTACACCCGCTTCCGCACACGGGCTGAAGCCGCCCTGATTGCCGAGACCGGTTTTCGGCGCGCCATGGAAAACTCCATGTCCACCGGCATGCGCGTGCTCGACATGCAAGGCCGCATCGCCTACGTGAACCCGGCGTTTTGCCGCATGATCGGGTGGAACGAAGCCGACCTGATCGGGCGCACCACTCCTTTCCCGTATTGGGTGCCCGGCCGTTACAAGCAGCACCAAGAAACGCTCGACCTGCTGCTTTCGGGACGCACGCCCAGCAGCGGGCTTGAGGTCGAAGCGCAACGTCGCGACGGCTCTCGCTTTACCGCGCGCATGTATGTGTCGCCCCTGCGCGACCCCAACGGCGAGCAAATCGGCTGGATGACCTCCATGACCGACATTACCGAGCCCAAACGCATTCGTGAAGCCCTGACGGCGGCGCACGAGCGCTTCATGACGGTACTGGAAGGTCTGGACGACGCGATCTCGGTCGTGGCCGACACCCCCGAGGGCCCCGAGCTGCTTTTTGCCAACCGCACCTATCG
>JAJUIY010000229.1 GCA_029267415.1 Alcaligenaceae bacterium | reverse complement strand
GGCTGGAAGGTGATGCGACCGTCGGTACGGCGCGTTACCTCGTCCATAAAGTACGTGGCCGACGTTTCGTAGAAATCGTTAGACCCGTAGAAGGTGGCGTACGTTAATTCGCGTACCTCTTGGGCCGAGCCGGCCCATGCACTGAGCCCCAGTGCTGTGCCGGCAATGGTGCGGATAATTAGTGATTTAAGGCTCACGTCTCACTCCTGGTTAATAAAATCAATGAAAAAACGCCAACACGCCCCGTCGGAAAGCGGAGTGGAAAAAACCCTCTATTCTGACGAAGCATTAGACTTTAGTCGAATAGGTCGGGCTGCTCGCGGGCAATCGCGTCGTAAATAGGCTGAAAGTGCAGCCATGCCATATAAGGCGTGGCCAAGTGCTTGCGAGAATGCTCGGCGGCCTCTTCAGACACCAGCTTCAGCGGGTGTCCGGTGGCTTCGGCTTTCAGCTGGATTTCGCAGGCGCGTTCCATGGCAATAAACCACCAGGCGGCTTCGTCCACACTTTCCAGGCCCACTGTGAACAGGCCGTGGTTTTGATGGATGGCCGCTTTGTTATTGCCCAGGGCTTCCGCCACGGCACAGCCCGCGTCCCTTTCAACCACCACGGCACCGGCTTCTTCCGTAATGACGACATGATCGTTATGAAATCCGCAGGCTGTTTGGGTGATGGGGTCCAGCTTGCGGCCCAGTGCCGCCCACGCCATCCCGTTAACGGTGTGCATGTGGCACGACGCCAGTACATGGGGGTGGCGCTGGTGAATGGCCGAATGAATCACAAAGCCGGCGCGGTTAACTGCCCACTTGCCTTGCACCACATTGCCGTCGTGGTCCACCAACAGCAGGTCGGACACGCGCACACGCCCAAAATCCATGGCAAATGGGTTGGTCCAGTACAAATTGGGGTGCTGCGGGTCGCGAACGGTAATGTGGCCCGCAAACCCATATTCGAACTTGTACTTGGCAAACACCCGGCATACCGCCGCCAGGCGCTGTTTGCGGTGTAGGCGCTCGTCCTCCACGTTGTCAAACACCGGCGGGCGCGGAAAGTAAAGCCCCTCTTGCGCGGGTTCGTAAACGGATTTTTCCTGCTTCAAACTCATTGCTACCTCGTTGCTCTCAAAATGTCTGGAAGATGGCGGTCACACGGTTGGTGCAGGGGCCTTTCAACCCCACTTATTGATGCCCCTTGCTTGGCCGGCTAGGATGGCGATGTCATCAGTACACTGTTGGGTCAAGCGGTGGTGTGGCGACGTTATCGGTTTGGGCCGACATGCATAACGCGTCGTACACCTTGATGATTTGGGTGTCGCTGTCCTGGCCGTGTCCGAGAGCGGCGGCCGTGGCAAACAGCGACATCACCGTTGAAGCCAGCGGCACGGGCAGCTTCAGTTGAGCGGCCAGGTTCATCACGATGGAAACGTCTTTTCTGAAGAGGTCCACGGTGGCATGCACGGTGTGGTCGCCGCGGGCCATGCGGGGCGCGCGCTTTTCAAACTGCACCGAATTTCCGGCACTGTGGCGTATTACTTCCACCAGGAGCCCGGTATCCAGGCCGGCGCGATTGGCCAGCGCCAACGCTTCGGCGGTCAGGGCAATGTGCGCGGACGTCAGCAGCTGGTTAATGGCCTTGAACATGGATCCGGTGCCCACCTCGCCCACGTGCACAATATGGGCTGCACATGCCTGCATCACGGGGCGGGCCTGCTGTACCACCGGCGATGCGGCCCCGGCCAATACCGTAAGTTGCCCGCTTTGTGCACCGGCCAGCCCTCCGCTGACCGGGCCATCAATCAGCTCGACACCCAGGCTTTGAAGCCGGCCATGCACGGAGCACGCGTAATCAGGGTTGACCGTACTGGCCAGCCACACGACGGAGCCGGGCGCCATTGCCGCTGCAGCGCCGTGTTCGCCAAACAGCACCTTCTGTACGGCATCGCTGTCGGGCACCATCAGCATCACGACGTCCGCGCCGGCCGCTGCCGTGGCGGGTGAGCCTGCCGGAACACCGCCAGCCTGTTCAAACCGGCGCACATTCGCGTCGTTGACATCGTGCCCGCGCACCTGCGCGCCGGCTGCCAACAGCCGTTGCGCCATGGCGTAGCCCATGACCCCCAAACCGATCACGCCAACGCAGTCGATCTGCGTTTTTTGTTTGTCCATGTGTTTCATGCAGTGGTATGATACATATCATTGAATGAAATGACATTCGGGTTAGCACCTATACTCGTACCCCGGTGTTTTGTATATTCATAAAAAGTAACAACATCAAAAGGAAGCACAGTGGCGCGCATACGCAGCAATAACTCTGACGGCGGCCGGCCATCCGGCGCGCAGGGCGGGCGCACAAAGACGGGATCGCCTGCGGCGTCGAAAACACAAAGCCTGGATCGGGCAATGAAGCTGCTGGACATTGTGGTCAGAGAGGCCGGACACGGTATTGCGCTGCCGCAGCTGTCGGACGCGGCCGGTTTAAGCCGGCCTACCGTGCACCGGCTGGTCAACGGCTTGCGTAACGCAGGCTTGGTCGACTACAACCCCGATACCCGCTTGTTTTCGCCTGCCTTCAAACTGTTTCAGATGGGGCAGTCCATTGCCTCGCGCTTTGACCTGACCACGTTGGTGCGCCCTTCGATGGAACGGATCGCCCAGGCTACCGAAGACACCGTTTACCTGTCGGTACGTAGTGGCGACCAAGCTATTTGTATCGACCGCTGCGAAGGCAGCTTCCCCATTAAGACGCTAACGTTGGAAGTGGGCGACTCGCGCCCACTGGGCCTGGGCGCGGGTAGCCTGGCCTTGTTGGCAGAGCTGCCTGACGATGAATGCCGCCAGGTGATCGCGCGCAACACCCCCCTGCTGGCCGACCACGCCAACTTTACCGCCGAGAAGCTGGCCGGCTATATAAGCACCGCGCGATCTAAGGGCTACGCACTTAACTTTGGGCTGATGCACCCCGAAATGGCCGCCGTTGGCGTCCCCCTGAGCAGCGACGACGGCCAATGGAGTGCGGCATTGTCGGTGGCCACCATTACCTCGCGCATGGCGGACGATCGGTTGCGGTTTATTGTGGAGCTGCTGCACCGCGAGGCCGAGGACTTGCGCACGCGCGT
>JAJUIY010000168.1 GCA_029267415.1 Alcaligenaceae bacterium | reverse complement strand
AGGTGAGCGAAGAGGCCCGTCAGGCCATTGACGAAGACCTGGCTCAGATTGACCACAGTATCGGCCAGCTGATGGAATACGCTCGCCCCGCGGCCGCCGTTCCTGAATATGGCATAGACGTATCGGCCGTTATGCGCGAAGTGTTTGAACGTGAACGCACGCATACGCGCAGCATGAGCGGCCACCTGACAGCGTCGATCGAACCGGGCCTTTATGCCCGCATCAGCGCGCACGACCTCAAGCGCATTGTTACCAACCTGATTGAAAATGCCCGTCGCTATGGCCGTAGCGAAGAAGACGGCCGCGCGCACATCGCACTGAGCACCCGACTGCAAGGGCACTTGATTGTGATTGACGTAGCCGACCGTGGCACCGGGGTAGCACCCGCAGACGTCGAGCGCCTGCTGCGGCCTTTTGCGCGTGGTGAACTGGCCCGCACGGGGGTGAGCGGTGCCGGTTTGGGCCTAGCCATCGTCGAGCGGCTGCTGGGCCAGGTGGGCGGGCGGCTGGACCTGCTTCCCAACACGCCCAGCGGTCTGATCGCACGCATTGAACTGCCCAAGGTGCGCACGCGCAGCGGCACCACTGAAAGCGCCACAATTTAGCGTAGAATCAGCGTTAAAACCCTACCATCTTCCTTTCTGCGGGAGCGCTCATGAAGACAGTCGGCGATACGCTGGACACGTTCAAAGTCATTGGTGTGAAGCCTGGTTTCAACCATCCGGAAGAAAACGGGGTATCTGCGTTCGAAGACATTACGCAGAGTTCATTTCCGGGCAAATGGAAAGTGATCTATTTTTACCCCAAAGATTTCACGTATGTGTGCCCCACCGAGATCACGGGTTTCAACAAGCTTGCCGCCCAATTCGCCGAGCGTGACACGGTCGTCATGGGTGGCTCCGTGGATAATGAATATGTGAAGCTGGCCTGGCGTCGCGAAAACACCGAGCTCGATCGCCTTGACCACTATCAGTTTGGGGATACCAGCGGTTCGCTGATCGACCAGCTTGGCATCCGTGAAAAAACCGAAGGCGTGGCATTGCGCGCTACGTTTATTGTTGATCCCGACAACGTTATCCAGCACGTTTCTGTCAACAATATGAATGTCGGGCGCAACCCGGAAGAAATCTTGCGCATTCTGGATGCGCTGCAAACGGACGAGCTTTGCCCCTGCAACCGTACCATCGGGGGCGAAACGCTTTAGCGGCAGAACACGCCGCGCAGCCCCACTATGCGGGGTGCCGGCGCTGGTCAGGTACATTAGCGGACGCTGCCATGTGGCGCCGTATCACGGAAGCCACGCGGCGGCATCGCCCCCGGCCACTACCCGTATGGTGCCGCCATTGAACAGGGCAACACGGTCGCGCCCGGCATTCTTGGCTTCGTAAAGGGCCAGGTCGGCACGCTCAAGCATCAGACGCGCCCCCACTGACACGTCATCGGCCGGCTGCGGCCGGACACATACCACCCCGATACTCAGGGTGACAACACCCGCCGCCTCGGGATGCTTGTGCTCGATGCCTTCGGCACGCATCGCCTGGCGTACCCGGTCGGCAAGAATAGCGGCCGGCCCTGCAACGGTATCCGGTAATACCGCCACAAACTCTTCACCGCCATAGCGCGCCACCAGCTCGGTCGAGCGCCGGACCACGGACGAAATCACTTGCGCCACCTGGCGCAGGCACTGGTCACCCGCTACATGACCGTATTCGTCATTGAAGTGCTTGAAATGGTCGACATCGATCATCAGCAGCGACAGCGGTTCTTTAGCACGCACTGCACGCCGCCATTCATGTTCGAGGTATTCATCGAGCGCAAGGCGGTTGGCGATGCCAGTGAGAGGATCACGCCGCACCTGTGCCTCAAGTGCCGTCTTGGCCCGCTCGAGCTCTTCTTCAATGTGCTTACGATCGGTGATGTCCTGAATCGTGCCCACCAGACGCAGGCCGTCCTTTGTGGCGGGGTCGGCCTCGAACTCGCCCCAGGTTTCCACCCAGCGCTCCTGGCGATCGACTTCCCGGATAATGCGATGCCGGATATGCAAGGGAATGCGCTGGCTGACGGTGCGCCGGTAGACCTCGGCCACCCGCCGGCGATCAAGTGGCTGCACGTTGTTAAGCCAGCGCTCGAGCGACATGGGCATGTCGACAATCAGCCCGAAAATTTCTCGCGTAGTTTTAGACGCCGAGAACTCGCGAGTAGTCAGCCGGTAGGCAAAATACCCCACCGACGCCGCTTTTTGGGCGTTTTCCAGCCAGCGTAATGTACGTTCGAGGGTTTGTTTCAGATCGCGCTCACGCCGCCAAGCCTGTCGCTGCAAGTAAACCAATACCAGCCCCCCTGCCAGCAGCCCCATCAGAATTGGCAGTCCCATGGCCATGATTTCACGCCAGTCGGTGGCCAGTGCCTCCCGCAAATCCATTTTGGAGATGAGGTACCATGGCGAATTGGGAACAGTGGTGGCAAACGCTATCACGGGTTCACCACGGTAATCGACAGCATGAAAAATGCCCCGCATCCCCTTGACAGCGCGCACCGCGGGACGTTCGGAGTCGGACATGGACAAGCGCAACGGCACCATAGCCGACGACGCGTGGCGCAGCGGACTGATAATCAGCACGTGATCACCCTCCGGAACAGCAAGAAAGGATTCGGCCGTGGTGCTGCCCGAAGGCCAGCGCTCAAGAATAGGAAACAGTGACGCCCGGACATCGACAACGAGCCAGATCGCACCCACCGGATCGCTGCCGTTGTAAATAGGTGCCAGAACACTGAAAAACGGGAATGCGAAGGTCTCATCCTGGCGCGGCTCAACAAAAGCCGGTTGGGCCGAACCAAACGCCTGCTTGAGCGCCCGGGCCTCGGGCACCGGCAAGGAGCGGCTGACAACGCCACTGGCAGAAAGGCGCACCTGCCCGTTGCTGTCAACCAGGTACGCGGCGTTGTAATTGCGCTGTTCTTGCAGGGTGCGAAGGTCGCGTTCGAACTGCGACTGTAAATAACTGCGCTCGGCATTAAGGGTGCCCGGATGCAACCATGCCGACACCGCCGCGCCCAGCATCGCCGTATCGGATAACACCACGGCGTCGGTATGCCGCTGTGCACGCCATGCGCGCAGGATATCAAGCTGCAACTGGCTGATTAGCTGCACTTCACGTTCAGCGTGCAGCCGGTGGCGCTCTTTGCTGCTATGGTAAATACCCATCAACCCGACGGCGATCAGGGCCACCACCAAAAGCGCAACAAGGAACTGCATCCAGCGCCACTGCCACCTTGTACCGTCCCGGGTCATTTGCATTTACAATCCGACATAAAAAGACGGGATTCAGAATACGCCGTCGGAGAAGTCATTGCCTACCTCACGCCGTACATTCATCACCCTGCCTATTGTTGTGGCCGCGGCGTCACTGGCCCCGGCCACCGCATTCGGGCGTCGCAATGCGCGCAGTGTTGTTATTTGCCTGTCGCTCGACCCCGAAACGCTGGATCCTACAATGGCCGCTTCCGCCGCCATTGGTGCGGTTGTACACGGAAACATCTTTGAAGGCCTTACAAAATTGCAGGAAAACGGCATTGTGGAGCCGTTACTGGCTGAATCGTGGACGGTGTCCCCCGAAGGCACCCGCTACAAGTTTCACCTCAAGAAAAACGTGCGCTTTCACGATGGTGCCCGTTTTGATGCCGAAACGGTCAAGTTTAGTTTTGAGCGCGCGAAGCAGGCGGATGCCAGAAACAAGCTTCAAGCAACACTTTTTAACAATATTGTAGATATCTTAATCCACGACGTACATACCGTCGAACTAATTCTTGAATATCCCGATCCGAACCTGCTTTTCCGCCTGGCCGAGAACCCGGCCGTCATTCTGCACCCCCGGACCGCAGGCCAGGCCTCGCACCATCCCGTGGGAACCGGCCCGTACATGTTTGCCACGCGTACGCCCGGCGACAGCATTACCCTGAAGAAATGGCCGGATCACCGACGGGCCGCCAGCATACAAATTGATATCGCCGAGTTCCGCTTTATTGCCGAACCCGAAGAGCAGGTACGTGCCGTCCTGGACGGCCACGTTGACAACCTTTTCAACTACGCAACGCCCTCCATCACCCGGTTTTTGTCCAGCGACCGCTACGAGGTGCTGATCGGCACGTCCACCGGTAAAACCATGCTGGCACTTAACCGTCGCCGCCCGCCGCTGCATGACCGCCGCGTCCGGCAAGCCATCACCCATGCCATCGACCGCGAAGGCTATATCCGCCGCGCCATGAACGGGCACGGACGGGCCATCGGCAGCCATTTCGCCCCCACCGAACCCGGCTATCTCAACCTGAGCGGCACGTACGCCTACGATCCCGAGCGCAGCCGCGAGCTATTGCGTGACGCCGGCGTCGCCCGCCTGCACCTTGTGCTGTCATTGCCACCCACACCCTATGCGCGCGCCGGTGGCCCGCTGGTGGCCGAAGCCCTGGCCGATGTGGGGATTGACGTCACACTGGAAAACGTGAGCTGGCCACAGTGGCTGGCCGGCCCGTTCGCCGGCGACTTCGACATCACGCTGATCAACCATGTCGAACCGCTCGACTACCACATCTACACCCGCCCCGACTACTATTTCGGGTACGACAGTGCGTCATATCGTGAGCTGGTGGCACGGCACCAGCGCAGCGGCAACCCGCGCGAGCAGCGCATGCTGTTCCAACAAATCCAGCGCCATCTTGCCAACGACGCGGCGAACGTATGGCTGGCGTCACCGCAAGTTGCCACCGTGGTGCGCAAAGGCCTGAAGGGTGTCTGGATGAACTACCCCATCTACATGCACGACATTGCCGCGATGTACTGGGAATAGCCACTCCAATGCTGCTATGATCGCCTTTTGCGTCTCCGCGCCGCCCGGCGCCAGGCCGTAATCCAATCCGACTCCGCTCCCTCGTTTCATTATGTCTTGTGGCGCCAAATCCACCACGCGATCGTATTTGCACGTGCTTTATGTTGGTGCGTTTTTTGCCCTGCTGGCCCTTGGCGTGCGCGCCACCTTCGGGCTCTTCATGCAGCCCATGGGCCTCGAGCAGGGCTGGGGGCGCGATGTATTCTCGCTGGCGTTTGCCATCCAGAACCTGGTGTGGGGCGTTGGTAGTATCGGCATGGGCATTCTTGCCGACCGCTACGGCGCCGGTCGTACGATT